>AP018697.1:2854172-3171302 GCA_004001285.1 Arthrobacter sp. MN05-02 | reverse complement strand
AATATCGCTGCCATGCACCTGATCTTCCGCACGATGCTGCAACTGCTCCTGTCGCGCAAGCGCCCTGCCCTCGACATCTGGGATCCCGGCAGCGTGACCCTGCGCGTCCTTCTGACGGACATCGACATCGCGATGCACATGAACAACGGCATGTACTTCTCCGTGTTCGATCTCGGGCGCTTCGACCTCATGGTGCGCAGCGGCGTGTGGGCTCAGATGCGCCGCAGGAAGTGGAGCCCGGTTGCCGCCGGTGAGACCATCAGCTTCCGCAAGTCCCTCCAGCTCGGCCAGCCCTACGCGATCGAGACGCGCATCATCGGACTCGACGAGCGGGCCATCTACTTCGAGCAGCGGGCGGTGGCCGACGGCGAGATCTACGCCCGGGCCTTCATCGCCACGCGCCTGGTCTCCGGGTCCGGACCGGTGAGCAACGAGGAGATCCTCGCCGCCTTCGGCGCACCGCCCGAGGACCTGGTGCTGCCCGAGTGGATCCACGAGTGGCGCCTCAACAACGCACTTCCGAGCACGCGCAGGCCTGCGCCGCATTCCTGGTAGTACCCGGTACTGCAGGTCGGGGATCTCTTGCAGTCGCCTCCGTTCGTCAACTAATGTTGACATATGGAGGTGGAGCGGATGAAGACACTCGTTGGCTCGATGGATGGCGAAGGGCCGGCAGCATCCCTGCAGGCGATCGCCGAACTGCATCGCGAGGTGGGCCGCGTCGAGGCCGGGCTCGTGCGCGGGGCCCGACAGGCGGGCTTGTCCTGGGAGGCGATCGCGCAGTGCCTCGGGGTGAGCAAGCAGGCGGTGCACCGCAAGTACGGGAAGCAGTAGCGGCGAAGGCGCCTTCCTCGTCCCGGCGGCTGTGTCAGCGGGTGGGGCGCGCGAGCTACAGCAAGCTGCCGACGGTGTCGTCCAGTACGGCCACGATGCCAGGGCCCATGACGGTCGGCGGCCGCGTGAAGGAGACGCCCAGGGCTGTCAGCCTGTCGTATTCGGCGGTCCTGGAAGCGGTCATGGTGTGAGCTCGCGCCGGCGGAAGAGGTAGGCGCTGAGAGCTGTCCCTGCGAGGGCGACCGCCGTCAGGGTGAGGGCGGCTGCGGAGTCGAAGGGCTCCACGGGCATCGCCGGGGAGTGCCGGAAGGGGCTCAGGTCCTGTAGCCAGGCGGGCAGGCGTAGCAGTTCGCCGAACTGGCCCAGGACCAGGCCGGCAGCGAGGGTGCCCCACCCCAACGGGATGCATAGTCGGGGCACCGCTGCGAAGAGCACCGTTGCAGCCGCGACGAACACGACGGCGGCCGGGACGTGCGCCAGCGCGGCAGCCACCAGGACCCACGACGGCTCGCCCATCGCTCCGGAGAGGGCGAGGCCGATGGTGGCAGCGGTCCCGGAGACGAGCGCCACAAGGGCAACCGAGGCTACGGCAAGGACGAGGTTCGCTCCGAGCCATCGCAGCCGGGAAGGGGGCACTGCCAGCAGGAGTTCGGCTCGGCCTTCGGTCTCCTCCGCACGGAGCCGCAGAACCGCCTGGATGCCGGCGGCCGCGGAGAGGAGGCCGGCCATACCGAGCAGGGCCGTCGTGAAGACATCGATGATCTCCGCCTGACTGCCCGGGACGAGCCGTGCGATCACCTGACCCAGCGATTCGTTTCCGCTGATGACCTTGGTGACAACGGGCCCGAGACCACCGGCGACGCCTCCGAGCAGGACCGCGGCGACGCACCAGCCCGCCAGGGTGGCCCGTTGCTGGCGCCAGGCCAGGCCCAGGAAGGAGGCACCACCAGCGGGCACGCGTTCCCTGCCTGTTCGTTCGGGGAGCAGGCTGGAACCCAGGTCCCTGCGGCTCCTCAGCACGACGACGGCCACGGCCGTCATGACCGTGGCTGCCGTCAGGACCAGCAAGGGCATGGGATCGGCAACCGAGAAGGGCCGGGTGCGTTGCCCCCAACCGATCGGGGAGAGCAGGGAGACCCACCCACCCGTCACCCGGGTCAGATCCGCGTTCGGCGTGCCGAGGGCGTCACCGACACCGCGAAGCAGGTAGCTTGCGCCGACCAGGCCCGCAGCGGCACCGTTCGTGGAGCGGCCCGAGGGCATCACCTGAGCGACGGCCGCTGACGCGGCCACGAAGAACGCGCCGACGGCGCCGACTGCTGCCCCTGCCATGAGCGCTCCAGGCCGAGCCAGCCCTGCGGCAGCGAACCCCGCGGCCACGCATCCGGCCAGCACCAGGTTCGCGGCGGCCCCCAGGACGAGGGTCGCCACCAGCGGATCCGCCCGCCGCACCGGCAGGGCGCCGACGAGCTCGCCGCGTCCCAGCTCCTCGTCGGCGCGGGTGTTGCGAGTCACCAGGAACGTGCTCATCAGTGCTGCCAGCACTGCGGTGAAGGCGTAGCCCTGGAAGAACGTCACCGCCCCGATGCCGGTCCCGTCGGGCAGGCCGCGGATGAACAGGAATGCCGGGTTCGCCGCCGCCACATTGATGATCGCCATCCGCGCCGACCCGTCGGCGAACTCGGCGGCCACCGCTCGGGTGATGACGAACCCCAAGAACGCGATTCCCAGAATCCAGACGGGCAGGACAGCCCGCTCCCGGCGCGCCTGAGCCAGCACCAGGCCCATGATCCCGGACATCAGCGCACCTGGTCCGTCGGGTCGTCGTAGTGGCTGAGGAAGAGCGACTCCAACGACGGTGGAGACACGCTCAATCCACTGATGCCGGCCGCCGCTGCCACTTCGAGCACCAGAGGAAGATCGGCCGGGTTCACGTCGAACTCCACGACGTCCCCGTCGGTGCGGATATTGCACAGGCCGGGCAGGTCGGCCAGTCCTGCAGCTCCGACCCCCTCAACCCGGAAATGGGTGAGTCTCAGGTGCCGTAGTGCGGCCAGGGCTCCGGTCTCCACGGCTCTGCCGGACCGGATGATCGTCACCCTGCCACAGAGCTGCTCGACCTCACTGAGGATATGGCTGGAGAGCAGCACAGTGGCACCGTCAGCGCTGGCGCGCCGGACCTGCCGTCGGAACACCAATTCCGTCAACGGGTCCAGACCGGAACTGGGCTCATCAAGCAGGTACAGCTGGGCCGGACGGGCGAACGCAGCGATCAGAGCCACCTTCTGCCGGTTGCCTTTGGAGTACGTCCGGGGGCCTTGCGCCGGGGATCCAGGTCGAACTCGTCGATCAGTTCCCGGCGCAGCCGCTCATCCACACCGCCGCGCAGCCCGGTGAGCAGGTCGATGACCTCCCCGCCGGACAGGTTCGGCCAGAGGCTCACGTCCCCTGGCACATACGCGAGGCGCCGGTGGATGCGGACCGGGTCCCGCCACGGATCCAACCCGAACACGCGCGCCGTTCCCGAGGTCGCGCGAGTGAGCCCGAGGAGTATTCGAAGGGCCGTCGATTTACCAGCGCCGTTGGGACCCAGGAAACCATGGATCTCGCCCTGTTCGACACATAGATCCAAGCCGTTTAGCGCGCTGGTCCTGCCGAAGGACTTCACGAGCCCGGTGGCGCTGATGATCGGATGGGATGCTGGCGCTGATGTCATGGCGGGTACCACTCCCTCGGACCCATGCCGAGGCGGTCGCCACGGCATTCCGCAGGAACGGCGTTCCGCGGGCCGACCAGGCTTCCCGGCTCTCCGCCCACAGCCTACGTCCGGGCCGTCGGGCAGGGGAAGTGGCCCGCCGGAATCCATCGCCCGAGCGCCGGCATCGCACGCACTCGCGACCGTCGACTCGATCATCCGGCCGCCTGTTGGGGTGAGGCGGACCGGGTTCCTTCGCCTCATCGCCCTCATACGCGTCCCGATCGGAGTTCTTCCGGGTTCAGGGCCTTTTGTGATTGCGCTCACGCTTCAAGCAGGGTTTCGTTGATGGATGACCTTCGATGCAGCGTTTCCCATGGCAGTGACCGAAGACGTCGGATGGCTGGCGGCCGTCGACGAGGCCATCAACACGGCCTTCGCCAGACCTACCGAGATCTTCTCGAGCATCGTGTTCTTCCCGATCACGATCGGGGATGTCAGCTTCCCCGCCGTGGTCGCTTGGCTCATCCTCGCCGGCATCGTCTGCACGATCTACTTCGGGGTGCCCCAGTTGCGCGGCCTGAAGGTCGGCTACGAAGTGGTTCGCGGACGCTACTCCTCCAAGGACGATCCGGGCGAGGTCCCGCACTTCCAGGCGCTCACCTCGGCACTCTCCGGAACTGTCGGCCTCGGCAACATCGCAGGTGTCGGCGCCGCCATGGCCCTCGGCGGCCCGGGCGCGACGTTCTGGATGATCTGCGCGGGCCTCATCGGCATGGCCACGAAATTCGCCGAATGCACGCTGGGTGTCAAGTACCGGGAGGTCCACGAGGATGGCACCGTCAGCGGTGGGCCGTTCAAGTACCTACCCATCGCCTTCCGGAAGCTGGGTCGCATCCCGGCGAAGATCCTGACCGGCATCTTCGCCGTCGCGATCCTCATCTTCGGCCTCGCCGGCGGCAACATGTTCCAGGCGAACCAGACCTTCGCGCAGGTGCAGAACGTCACCGGTGGCGAGGACGGATTCCTCGGCAGCGCCGGAGCCGCCCTCATCTTCGGTCTCGTGCTCGCGTTCTTCGTCGCGATCGTCATCCTCGGTGGCATCAAGTCGATCGGTGCCACGACCTCCCGGCTGGTCCCGGCCATGGGCGGTATCTACGTGCTGGCGTGCCTGTTCGTCATCATCGTCAACGTCGAGCAGGTGCCGGCCGCTTTCGGTGCGATCATCTCCGGCGCCTTCAATCCGCAGGGGATTGCCGGCGGCATCCTCGGCGTCCTGATCGTCGGCTTCCAGAGGGCCTCCTTCTCCAACGAGGCCGGAGTCGGCTCTGCAGCCATCGCGCATTCCGCCGTCAAGACCCGCCGGCCGGTGAGTGAGGGTTTCGTGGCCCTCTACGAACCCCTCGTCGATACCGTGCTCATCTGCACCATGACCGCGCTGGCCATCGTCATCGCGGGAGCACCGAGCCTGCAGGCGGGCATCGACCAGGTGCAGGGCGGCGGCGATACGCCGGACGGTGTCATCCTCACCTCGGACGCCTTCGCGACCGTCCTCCCATGGTTCCCCATCGTGCTCGCGATCGCTGTCATCCTGTTCGCCTACTCGACCCTCATCACCTGGTCCTACTACGGACTCAAGGCCTGGGAGTTCCTGTTCGGTCGGGGCAAGGTCGCGGAACTGACCTACAAGATCATCTTCCTGTTCTTCACCGTCACCGGGTGCGTGCTGACCTTCAGCCAGGTCATCAGCTTCGCCGACGCCGCACTGTTCGTCTGCGCCTTCGTGAACCTGCTGGGCGTCTACTTCCTGCTCCCCCGTCATCAAGCGGGAGATGCGCGACTACCTGGCCGACCGCCGGAGCGGCAAGCTCCTCATCCTCGGCATCGAGAAGGACGAGCTGCAGGCCGAGAAGTAGTACGGGTCCACGTCGTCCGCCTTCGGGCGGGTAAAGCACCTGCTCCACGCTCGCTGGGACGGGCACAGCGCGTCATTCGAGAATTGCTTGCCGCGTCCACGGACAGCGGGGGAACCTGGCCAATACGGTTCCCCCGCTGAGTCCTCGGCGGCAGGTGCTGATTGCGCAGCGGGCGCCCACCTTCGCCTGGGTGATCGGTCAGGCGCCGGTGGAGCGGTCGGCGAGGTGCTCCTGGACCTGCCGTTCCACCTGGTCGGACATCGACTCGCTCACCCGGTCACTGACCCGCTCGGCCATCGCCGTCGCGGCGAGCCTGCGCTGTGCTTCCAGAGCAGTCCTGTGCTCGCCATGGAACGCTTTCGCCGTGGCGACGGACATCAGCAGCATCACGAAGCTGAACGGCAGGGCCGTGAGGATCGCAGCAGTCTGGATGGACGTCAGCCCACTGTCACCCCACCAGGAGCAGGGCGATCGCGACCAGCGCCGCGAGGACCGCCCAGAATGCCCTGATCCAGTTCTTCGGGTTGGGGTCACCACCCGTGGAGATCATGCTCATGACCAGTGCGCCCGAATCCGCGGAGGTGATGAAGAAGATCGCGATGAGAAGGATCGCTCCGATGAGCAGCGCCGGGCCACCGGGCAGGTCGCCGAGGAGACCGAACAGCGCATTCTCGGTCTGGACGCTGCCGTCCGCATCGATGAGGCCGCCCTGTCCGAAGATCTCCCGGTAGAGGGCCGAGCCACCGAGGACGGAGAACCACAGGAAACCCAGGGTCGTAGGGACCAGGAGTACGCCGGCGACGAACTCGCGGACGGTCCGGCCCTTGGAGATCCTGGCGATGAAGATCCCCACGAAGGGCGCCCACGACATCCACCATCCCCAGTAGAAGGTCGTCCAGGCCGCCTGCCACGCCTCTCCTTCAGCACCCGAGAACGCCAGGGTGTTGAAGGTCAGGCCGACGACATTCTGCAGGTAGTTGCCGATCGACTGCACGAACTCCCGGAGGAGGAACAGGGTGGGCCCGGCGAAGAGCACGATCAGCAGGAGGACCCCGGCGAGCACGAGATTGATGTTGGAAAGCCATTTCATGCCCCGGCCGACACCCGAGACGACGGAGAGGATGGTCAGCGCGGTGATGCAGAGGATCAGCCCGACCTGGGTGGTCTCGGTGGCTGCCATGATGTTGGCGGTGTCGAGACCGGCCGACATCTGCAGGACGCCGAGCCCGAGGGACGCCGCTACGCCGAACAGTGTACCCACGAGTGCTATGACGTCGATCGCGTGGCCCCATGCGCCCTTGACGCGACTTCCCAGCAGCGGCTCGAGCGTCCAGCGGATGGAGATGGGCCGACCGCGTCGGTGCACTGCATAGGCGATGGACAGGCCCACGACGACATAGATGCTCCACGCGTGCAGTCCCCAGTGGAGGAATGTCTGGGTGATGGCCTGCTGGCCCAGCTGGACATCGTCACCCGAGACACCCGGGCCGGGGCTGGCGAAGTGGTTCAGCGGTTCGGCCACTCCCCAGAACACCAGGCCGATGCCCATTCCTGCGGCGAAGAGCAGCGCGAACCAGGACATGGTGGAGAATTCCGGCTTGTCGCCGTCCCGGCCGAGGCGGATGTCTCCGTACCTGCTGAAGCCGACCCACAGCGAGAAGACGACGAAGAAAGCGACGAGCGCGACGTAATACCAGCCGAACGCCCCGATGACGTTCTCCTGGATGCCGGCGAACAGTGCAGATGCGGTGTCCGGTGAGATGAGGGCGAACGCGACGAAGCCCACGATCACCGCGGCTGCCGGCACGAAGACGGGGAGGGCCAGTCGTGACCTCTGCGCAGCGACTGTTCCCGGTCGTCCTCCGGGGCGGTCCGGAGGGCTGCTGGCGGCCTCTTGGTGGAATCCGGTGCTCATGTCTGTGCTCCTTCCTGGTGGGCCGTAGCCCTCAGGGTGCGTACGATCCGTTCACCGACGGATCGTGATCGTCAATGTGGGCTGGGTGGATGGACGTGATCCGCCTGTTCGGCCCAGATTGCTTCCAGCGGGTCATGAGTCAGACGCATCGTCGGCGTGGGTCTCGGTCCGCATGAGATCCTCTCCCGTATCGGTGTGGGGTGTCGCGGCAGGTTCGAGCATCTGTTCTCTCGAGTACTGAAGAGCGACCATGGCCACGGCGATGATGGGCGTGGCCAGGAACGCTCCGATGATGCCGAAGAGGGAACCTCCCGCGGTCACGCCGGTCAGGACGACCGCGGGGTGGAGCTTGAGGGACTTGCCGACCAGGATCGGCTGCAGGACGTTGCTCTCCAGTTGCTGCACGAGCAGCACGATCCCGAGGACGATCAGCGCGGTGACCCAGCCGTCCGACAGCAGCGCCACGAGAGTAGCGAGGAAACCTGTAGCGACCGCGCCGACGACCGGGAGGAAGCCCCCGAAGAAGATCAGGACAGCCAGCGGGAGGGCGAGTGGCACCCCGAGGATCCACAGACCGGAACCGATGAAGACGGCGTCCACGAGCGCCACGGCCGCCTGCGAGGAGACGTAGGCGGACAGTGTCCTCCAGCTTCGCGACGAAACCTCGGCGACATGCACGAAGACCGTCCCGGTCGTCCACCTCAGCAGCCACCCGGAGAACCGGTCGCCGTCCTTGAGGCAGAAGAACGTGAGGACCAGTGCAAGGAGGGTCGTCACCGTGACGGAGCCGACCGTCCCGAGGCCGGAGGACACCTGGGTGAGGATCTCGCCGACGTTGTCCCGCAGCCATCCCAGCGCCGACGTGAGGAGTTCATCGACGTCGGGGACGGCGAAGGGCAGCGATTCCGCGAAGTCACCGAGTGCGCGCACGTTGTCCACGGCCTGGCTGGAGAGTTCCCGCACGCCGTTCACCGACAGCGCGGCGGCAGCCCAACCCACCCCGACCGCCGAGGCCAGCAGGGCGATGACTGTCAGCGCCGCGGAGGCTGCTGCCGGCAGGACCCTGCGAAGAAGCTTGTTGATGGGCCAGAGGATCGAGGACAGGAGCAACGCCAGGATCAGCGGGAGCACGACGACCCACAGCTCGGACAGGAGATAGGACAGGCCGACGATCGTGATGGCGATGACCAGGACCCTGCCGAGCACGGCGGTCGTCGTCGTCAGCGCTTCGAGTACCGCTCCTCGCCGGATGCGCTGCAGCATCGCCCGTGAGGTCGTGGCCCCGTGCCTGCCCTCGTCGGCACTCTCCGCCGGCGTCTCCTGCTGATCGGTCATGCGTGCCCTCCGACGGGTCCGGCCGATGCCCGGCGTCGGTCCTGCCACCAGAGCAGCAGCACCCCCACGGCCCCTGCGGAGAAGGCGATCAGTGGGCCCGCCCACCCCTCCGCAGGAGGTGCCAGGAAGGCGTCGCCGTCCTGCCAGGGCCAGAGGGCGCGCAACGACCCGAGGATCAGGCCGGTCGCGACCAGGAGGACCATACGCCGGTGCACGCGCAGGAGGTACGCCAGGAGCTGCACCACGGAGACGAGCCCCACGAGCGCGCCCGCGATGAAGACCACCAGGTAGCTCCCGTTCCTGCTGCTGACCGCTTCCAGGGTCGGTTCGTACATGCCGAAGGTGAGGAGGATGAAGGAACCGGAGAGCCCGGGAAGGGCCAGGGCGCAGACCGCTGCCGCCCCGCTGAGGGCGATGACCCACCCGGGCGGATCCCCGATCACCAGCGTCGGCAGGCCCAGGAGCTTGAACACGGCCGCGGCGACGACGAGAACGACGGCCGCTCCGACGAACCGGGACACGGTGGCGCGGTCGGGGCCGGAGGGCAGTGAGTCCCGGGCCATGCTGATGGGTACGAGCAGACTCGCGGACACCATGCCGAGGAACAGTGCCTTCGAGATGACGGGCTGTGCCTCGACGAAGGTGTGGAGGGGCCCGGAAAGGGCGAACAGGGCCAGGAACATGCCGACGGCGAGTGGCAGGATCAGCGACCATTCGACGCCGGCGAAGCGTGGTGGAGGCACAGCCGAACCACGTCGGCCGATGGACCGCGTGGTGCTGCGGACGGCTCCGCCGATGAGCTGGCGCGCCGACAGGACGAGGCGGTCGTAGATTCCGAGGACGAGTGCGACCGTCCCACCGGAGACGCCGGGCACCAACTCGACCAGGCCGATCAGGGAGCCCCGGACAGCATGGGCGACACCCGACACCAGCCGATTCTTTGCAGTGTGCGTGATCGGAGAGGAGGAAGTCACTGTTTCAACACTAGCCACCCGGATGGGGGTGCTAACAACCGTCGGAACGATGGTGACCAATCCGTGATGGAACCGATGGCAGGCCGTGATCGCGCGCGGGGAGCCCGGAGAGCGTCCAGCGCGGTTTGCTATCGTGTCAGCCCGACACGGAGGACTGTACATTTGACCGATCACCATGAGCACGACCCCGGCCGCCGCCTGACCTATCCGGGGCAGGGGGGCCTCGTCGCGGCGAGCTCGGTAGGACTGCAGCCACCGCGTCCCCGCTGGCTTCGTCTCATCTCGGTGGTGGCCATCACAGCCGTAGCCGCCGTCGTCGTGTTCGCCGGTTACTGGACCGTCCGCCTGGTCACGAACGTGGAGTCGTTCGACCTGAGCGCCGGAGGCGATCGTACACAGGGCGTCGCCGATGACCGGACGGACCGGCTGCAGATCCTGGTCCTGGGCTCGGACACTCGGAGTGGCCCGAACGCCGGCTACGGCTCGGAGGATGATGCGGCGGGTTACGGCCAGGCGGACGTCATGATGCTGCTGGATCTTGCGGAGGACAACTCCGTGGTCAACGTCCTGAGCTTCCCCAAGGACCTCCTCGTGGACATCCCCTCGTGCACCGATGCCCGGACCGGTCAGCACTTCGAGGAACGGCCGGGTGCCATGATCAACAGCGCGATGCGTGATGCGGGCCCGGGATGTGCCGTCGACACCGTCAATGAGCTGACAGGCCTGGAGATCGACCACTTCATGCTGGCCGACTTCCACGCCGTCACCGAACTCTCCAACGCCGTGGGCGGGGTGGACGTCTGCGTCACCGAGGCCGCCGACGAACCGAAGTCCGGACTGAAGCTTCCCGCAGGTACCTCGAGCGTGCAGGGCGAGCAGGCCTTGGCTTTCCTCCGTGCACGAGCCGCCTTCGGTGACGGAGGCGACCTCGGCAGGATCCAGGCCCAGCAGGCATTCCTCGGGTCACTGACCCGCAAAATCAAGGACGAGGGCACACTCCGCGATCCCCACCGCCTGCTGGGGATCGCGGACGCCCTGACCAGCAACCTCACGGTCGACACGAAGCTCGCGTCAATCCCCGCGATGGTCACCATCGCCGACCGGCTCAAGGACATCGACCCGAAGAGGGTCAACTTCATCGCGGTACCCACCGTGCCCGCGGCCGACCCGAACCGTCTCGACCTCGACGGGCCGATCGCCGCCGAACTCTTCAGCGCCCTGCGTGCCGATGCCGACCTGACGACGCCCGCGACCGAGGCCACCGGCGACACGGACGCGCAGCCACCCTCGACCGGGGAGGCATCGGACGGGGGATCCGACCAGGCGATGAGCTCGGTGCCCGTGACCATCGCCGACGGTACCGCCGATACCGGGGGTTCGACCATCAGCGCGACACTGCGTCCGATGCTCGAGGCCGCCGGATTCAGCGATGTGCAGGACATCCCGGCCCCGTACACACCCTCCACCGGCGTGTACTACAGCGACGGCTTCGCCGAGGGAGCGTACGCACTCGCCGCAGCACTCGGCATCCCCGCAGCTTTCATCTCAGCGGACGAGTCCATCCACGGCGTCCAGGTCTACGTGGGGGCCGACGCCCAGGACGGTATCGACGAGCTGCAGGCCCCGGACGTCACCGGCACGATCAACCAGACAGCGGACGAGGTGTCCTGCCAGGACACCAACCCCTTCGGCTAGGACGGCGCATCCGGCCATAGGTGATCGTCGTCACCGGGTCCAGCCGGACGATTCGAAGGAGATCGACGCCCCCGGCATACTGGAGTCATGAAACCCCTGCTGATCGTCCTCGCCCTGGTCGCGCTCGTCCTCCTCATCGTCGGCGTGGCTGTCGAGGCGCTGAAGTTCCTGCTCTACGTGGGCCTGGTCGTTCTCGTGGCATCGGTAGCCCTGGTCGTGCTGCAGCGCGTCCGGTCCGCGGCACGCCGATAGGTCCTGCACGCCACCACCGAGCGGACGGTCTACGAACTGTTCACACGGTGCTGGTGGCGTCCTGGACTTCTCCGACGAGCTCTTCGAGGATGTCTTCGAGGAAGAGCATGCCGGTGGTGTTGCCCTCGGCGTCGAACACGCGGGCGATGTGCGCTCCGGTCCGCCTCATGGTCGCCAGGGCGTCTTCCAGGTCACTACCCCGGTAGGCCGAGGCGAGGCGCCTGATTCTTTTCTGCGGGATCGGGGCGGTGAACATGTCCGGGCGGGTGAGGTCCACGACGTCCTTGAGATGGATGTATCCGGTGGGCTCCTCGCCGACGGTGAGGATGTATCGGGAGTAGCCGTGACGGTGCACGGCCTGCTGGATGTCCGCCGGGCTCGCAGTCTCGGGTACGCGCACGATACCGGCCAGTGGCACTTCGACGTCGGCGACCGTCTTCGACGTGAAATCGAAGGCTTTGGTCAGGGTTCCGCTGCCGTCGGCGAGGAGGCCTTCCTTCGTCGACTGCTGCACGATGGTCGCGACCTCGTCGAGGGTGAACGCGCTGGTTGCTTCATCCTTGGGCTCGACCTTGAACAGGCGCAGGATGCCGTTGGCGATGCCGTTGAGCGACCAGATAACGGGCCTGACCACCTTGGAGACGAACACGAGCGGTGGTGCCAGGATGAGGGCTGCGCGGGTGGGGACGGAGAACGAGATGTTCTTCGGGACCATTTCGCCCAGGACCACGTGCAGGAACGTCACCAGCAGCAGTGCGACGACGAATGCGATGATCCCGATGGCTTCGGGTGGGATGGGCGTGAGGGCCAGCGGATATTCGAGCAGGTGGTGGATGGCCGGTTCGGAGACGTTGAGGATCACCAGGGAAAACACGGTGATGCCGAGCTGGCTGGTGGCCAGCATGAGTGTCGCGTGTTCCATCGCCCACAAGGTCGTCTTCGCGGCTTTGCTGCCCTCGTCGGCGCGGGGTTCGATCTGGGAACGACGGGCGGAGATGACGGCGAACTCGGCGCCGACGAAGAAGGCATTGGCGGCCAACAGGACGACCAGCCAGATGATTCCGGGCAGATATTCACTCATTGTGTGCGTCCTTCATCAGGCGGTCGACGAGCTGGTTCTGTGCGGAGTCAGCAGCGCCGCGGTCCTCGGTTGCCGCCTCGCCGGGTGTGTAGCGGATCCTTTCGACGTGCGTGCCGACGACCCGCTCCACGCGGAGGACACCTGTATCGAGGTCGACTTCGTCACCGAGTTCGGGGATGCGGTCCAACCGGTCGGTCATGAACCCTGCGATGGTGTCGTAGTCCTCACCTTCGGGCACCTCGATCAGGGCGCGTTCCTTCAGCTCGTCCGGGCGGAGGGCCGCATCGAAGGTGACGGACCGGCCCGTCCGGACGACGCCGACCCGGGTGCGGTCGTGTTCGTCTTCGAGTTCGCCGACGATCTCCTCGATCAGGTCCTCGAGCGTCACGATGCCGGCAGTTCCACCGTGTTCATCGGTGACGATCGCGACCTGCAGGCCTTCGCCGCGTAGCAAGCCCAGGAGGGTGTCGACGCTCATCGATTCCGGTACGCGGAGCGGGTCGACCATGAGCGATTCGGCGGTCACGGTACTCCGCGCGTCCAGGGGCACGGCGAAGGCCTGCTTGAGGTGGATGACGCCGCGCACGTCGTCGTTGTCCTCCCCGATGACGGGGAAGCGTGAGTACCCGGTGGCGACCGCCGTTGCCACGACGTCGGCGGCTGTGTCGGTCCGGCGGATGGAGGACATGCGGACCCGAGGGGTCATCACATCGTCGGCCGTGTGGTCCGAGAACAGCAGGGTGCGGTGCAGGAGTTCAGCGTGGTCCTGGTCGAGCAATCCTTCCAGGGCTGACCGGCGGACCAGGGAGGAGAGTTCCTCGGCGCTGCGGGCACCGGAGAGCTCTTCTTTCGGCTCTATGCCGAAGGAGCGGATGATCCTGTTCGCGGTGTTGTTGAACAGCAAGATGATGGGTTTCAGGACCGTGGTGAACAGGGTCTGGAACGGGACGACGAACTTGGCGGTCTGCCGGGGCAGGGCCAGGGCGAAGTTCTTCGGTACGAGCTCACCGATGACCATCGAGAAGATCGTGGCCAGCAGGATGCCGGCGACCGCGCCGATCCCGGGGACGATCGTCTCCGGGATGCCGGCGCCCAGAAGGGGCTCGCGGAGGAGCGAGCTGATGGCCGGCTCGAACGTGTATCCGGTGAGCAGTGTCGTCAGGGTGATGCCGAGCTGGGCGCTCGAAAGATGCGTCGAGGTGATCCTCAACGCCTTGATCGTCGGCTTCAGGCCCTTCTCGCCGCGTGCGTCGCGGGCTTCGAGTTCACCTCGGTCGAGGTTCACGAGCGCGAACTCGGAGGCCACGAACATGCCGGTGCCGACGGTGAGGATCAGACCGATACCGATCATGATCAGTTCGTACACGGTGCGCCCCCCATCCTCGATCGGCCGGCTTCTGCGGCGTTCAAGCGGGTGAGGGGCACGGGTTTATGAGTCGGGGGGTCATCCATAGTGGACCCATTGTACGAGGTCACGGTGAAAAGACCATGAGAATGGGCGATCGGACAGCGAACGGGTGATGGGTCATGCGTCTACTGAGCGGATGGGCGACTGCACCGATTCGCGACAACCGAAGTACTGTCGGGTCACCGCCGTCTACGGATGATCGAGGATCAGGGCGTTCGTCTGCTGCTGCCATGCCTTGCTGAACCAGAAGGGGTGGTGCGGTGCAGCGTTGGATCCGAGCACCATGCCCCATACGCCGTGATCGAGGGCGGTGGTGATGCCATGGACTGCCAGTTCCCGACCGACGGGTCCTTCCTCGAAGGTGCCGAGGAGGGGGGTGTAGCCGATCCAGCCCTCACCGATGACCGCCGGTACCTGCTGCCATCGCGCCCAGCCTGCGACGGCGATCACCCGTGATTCGATCTCGCGGCGCATGACCTCGCGGTACGTGCCGTATTCGTTGTACAACCAGGCATCCCAGGCATCGGCGTCGATCCAGTCGTACCCGTACACCATCTGATCGGTCACCACGGTCGCAGCGTACTTCCACTCCGCTGCCCGACCGTAGTCGGCCGGGGTCGGTGCATCCGCCCGCAGCAGGGTTCTCAGTTCGGGGTTGGGGAAGTTGGCGGTGTTCTCGGATCGGATGTCGATTCGTTTCTGCAGGGCGTCGAGCACCCCGTAGCTGTAGATGTGGAACTGTGCCGCACCCAGGCCGCCGGGGAGCTCGTGCATGGTGAGGTGCGGGGGCTTCCCGTAGCTCGCGGTGATGAGCAGGTCGGGGTGTTGCTCGCGGAGTTGCAGGACCGCGTCGCTGCCGCCGTCCTGCAGCGCGGGCAGGATGGAGAAATCGACCTCGTTGTGCAGCTCGACCAGAGCGATCCGCTGTCGATGGCCCGCACTGGTGAGGGCCGTGATGAGCCTGTCCCATGCCGCTGCGAGGAGTGCGTAGCGGTCACCGAGTGCAACCCCGTCGATGGCGCGGAACCACTCCTGGGATCGCGCGAACGCCGGGGATTGCTGGTACTCCCAGCTGGCGAGGATGACGACGAGCCCGAGCCTGGCGGCGGCGTCGAACAGTTCCGTCAGGCGGTCGTGCAGGTTGACCGTGTAGCCACCGGGTGCGTCGTACCACCGGGTACGTTGCCCGAAGTAGCCTCCGTCCGGCCGTGCGCCGAGGCCTTCGATGTCCAATGCGCTTGCCAGGTCGTCGAGGCCGAGGCGCCCGAAGAGGAGCAACGGTGCTGCGCAGATCCGGATGGTGTTGTAGCCCAGCGCAGCCGTCTCGGCGCAGGCTGCATCGAGGTCTGCGTAGGGTCCGCCCGGTTCCGCTCTGGTGTACCAGGAGAAGTCCCACAGGCTGATGGTGAGCCGGCCGGGGAGGTGCCCCGGGATGGGGCCGGTCAGCCCGGAGTGGGTGGAATCGACGGTGCCCGAGCCCAGGTATCGGTTCGTCACGGAGTGCTCACTTCCTTGAGGTGGAGGGCCCGGCCCTGATCGGCGAGACTCCTGAGCCGGCGTGCCAGCAGCGCCTGCTCGGTCCCGGGGTGCTGGGTGAAGAGCAGCAGTTCGGGAAGCGAGGTGGCGAAGTAGTCCACCTGTGACCCGGCCAGCTCGAGTTCGTCCGCCCGGGTGTCGAGGCTCGCCCACGTGTCCGTCGCTTTGGCGTCATCGCCGAGCTTGAGGCAGGCGACGCCGTGCCAGAAGTCCTGCTGATCGACAGCGCGACCCACCGCCAGTGGGTCGGGGCCGACGCATCCGCGGGCGTAGGCCTTCAGTGCTCCGTCGCTGTCGCCCAGCAGCTCGAGTGCCTCGCCGAGCAGGACGTAGCGCTCGGCCAGGCTGTTCGCGGGATGCCGACCTTCCGAGAGGTTGGCCGGGGCGTCGATTCCTGCTTCGAGCAGCTCTGCTGCGGACGAAGGGTCGGAGTCGAGAAGACGGCGGGCGACGGCGAGGGACGCCCGGTCGTACGCCGCAAGGGCCTTGCCCTCCCCGCCCTCGAAGGGCTGGAAGGTGCGTTGCTGCATGATGGCGAGGGCGTCGTCCGATCTTCCCGTATCGACCAGCAGGTCGACGTAGTGCAGGGTCAGGTCGTCGCGGACGAGGACTGCGGTGCCGTAGTGCTCGATGCGGTGGAGGCGGTCCTCGAGGGGCTCCTCGGCCAGTGCGGCCAGGAGGGCACGTTCGAAGACGAGACGCGGATCACCGGGCCGGAGTTCCAGCGCCCGGTCGAAGTAGCGTGCGCCGTCCGTGGTGGGTTCGCCGCTGTTGATCGTCGCGACCGCCGCGTTCCGCCATGCCACAGGGTCGGTCGACCCGAGTTCCGTAGCATGCTGAAGTGCTTCGCGTGCTTCGGCCGTCCGCCCGGCATCGAGCAGCCAGGCACCCAGGAGGGCGTGGGCGACATGGTCCGTCGGATCCGATGTTCTGGCAGCGACCAGCGCGTCGTACTCGTCCAGACCCGAGGGAAAGGCGTACTTCGACGTCGACCCGCGGGCTTCCGCCCGCTCGGCAGATGCGCCGGCTGTATCGCCCAGCGCATCGAGCCACAGGGCCCTCAGGTAGTGCCGCAGCGGTTCCTGGTTCCCGAACGTACTCAGGGATGCTGCGGGTGGATGCGCGGTGAGGTCGAGTGCGGCTCCGGTGTCGCCGAGACGCCACAGGTCCGAGGCGACGGTGAGAGTTGTTCGCGGGTCGATTGGCTCCAGCCTGTTCGCGAGGGCCAGCGCCACCGGATCGAGCGGATCTCCGGTGAGGCATCGCTCGAGCAGCTGCTCGGCGTGATTAGCGTCTCCCGTTCGACGCAGCGCCACGATCATCGCGTGCTGTGCGGCGGGGCTCAGCAGATCGTGCTGTTGTGCGGCGCGAGCGTAGTGGAGCGCCTCGCGCGGCTGCCCGGTGCGCAACGCAGTACGGGCTGCACCGAGGTGCGACGGATGCGCCCAGGCCTTGTCCCAGGCGGCTTTCCTGAAGTAGGCCGCCGCCTCGTCGAGGCGTCCGGTCCGTTCGGCAAGCAGTGCGAGGCGGTAGTGGGCTTCGCCGGTCGGCGGATTGAGGTTTCGCGACGTCAGTCGTGCGAGCGCCCGCTGGTACAGCTCCCGGGCTTTCCCGTATTCGCCACGCCGCTGGTGCCAGGTGCCAAGCGCCAGGCAGGACCGGGAGTCGTGCGGGTCCCGGTCGAGTGCTTCCTGGAAGTACTGTGCCGCGGATCGTGTCGGGTGCCGGTACTGCTGGAGGTGCGTCCCGGTGACGTACAGCTCGTCGGCTGACGCCATGGCGGCCGGTGCTGGGGGTTCTGTGGCCACCCACGGCTCGATGGCGTCGATGGCACCGGAGGGCGGGGTCCACGCGATAAGCTCCACACCTCTCTCCAGGACCTGCAGCGTGAGGCGGTCAGGGGTGGCCGGGAGGTGGAACGGCACGGTCGCCGTGAAGGGCGTGGCCGGCGTGACGGCGGTATCGGTCTCCCACAGGATCGTGCCGTCCAGGGAAAGGATGACGCGGACGTCGTCGAGCACTTTGGCGCTTGCCACTCCGACCTCGACGATCGAAGCATCCTCGTCGCAGCGGAGTGAGACGGCGATGTCCCGGGTGGCCCGATGGGCTGGGCCGATGGCCCGAATGGGGTACCAGAACTGGCTGAAGGTGCGTGTCTCACCGGGCGCGAGGTAGCTGAAGTCCGGCTGGTTGTCGGTGAAGACGCCGGCCATGAGTTCGACATAGGGGCCGTCCGAATCGGTGAGGAGGCGGTCCCAGGCATGACCGACCGGACCGTTGCCCCAGGTCCACTGCTTCTTGCCGGGCGCGATCGACCGGTCCGCCCAGTGGACGAAGCCGGCGTCCGCGCGATGGTCGTACCCGCCGAAGAAGGAGTCCTCGGTGTCGGTGATCATGTAGGAGGTGGGAACAGGAATGTTGCTGTAGTAGTCGATGCGGTCCGCGTCCGGACGGGACTCGCTGACGCAGGCCGGGTAGTCGACGCCGTAGTACGGTCTGTCCGCCCGGGGAAAAGCCGTGACGGCTCTCCGGGCGTGGTCGGCCACGTAGTGGACATCCGGAGGGAAGAACGCCTGGTAGTCGTCATGGACCCGAGCTGCGACGTTCGCCCACCAGAGAAACGTCTGCGGCTCGTCCGTCCGGTTGTACAGGCGTACCGCCACTTCGATGACGGAGCTGTCCGGGCGGATCCGGATGCCGTGGGTTCCCCGCATCCGCTGCAGCGGGTCGAGATCGCTCTGCCAGACCGTCGCCGACCCGTCCCCGAAGCGTTCGATGGAGGTCTCGACCGGTAGGTAGGTGCCTGGCCGGTGGTGCTGCGGCCAGTTGAACTCGACCCCGCCGGAGATCCACGGGCCAGCAAGCCCCACCAGAGCCGGTTTGATGACGTTGTTGCGGTAGAAGAAGTCATATCCGTTGGTCTTGTCGTAGCCGATATGGATACGCCCGCCCAGTTCGGGCAGGATCATCAGCCGGATCCACTGGTTCTCGAGGTGCACGGCCTGCCAGAGGCGGGGCCGTTTCGTGGTGGAGATGCGGTCGGTGAAGGGGATGGGATAAACCCGACCGCTCGAGCCCTGATAGACGCGACGGTCCAGGAACATCGGATATTCGTCCGGTTCGTCGGGCGCGTACGTATCGATCGGGACCGCTTCGCTCCAGCAGGCGACGCCGCCCTCGTCGAGCAGCACCTGCTGGTCCGCAGGGGCCGGAGGAAGCGTGATGGAACTCTTGGCGTCATCGGCGTGGCTCACAGAACCAACACTAGGAACTGAAGACTCCGTTCACCATGGCACATAATGAGGCATGCATGGACGATCCGACACCCGTGGGCCTGTGAGAGAACGAGCGACAGGATTTGATGACCAGCGCCTGATCGTGGTTCCTCGACCGCTCGTCAGGGAAGCGCTCGGCCGCCCGGTGACTCGCCGGATGGTGGTCACCGATGCAGGTTTCTTTCCACGAGCCGAAGGGCATGGGCGCCGGAGGGACAGGGGTGCGCCGGAGACGATCATCATGCTGTGCGTGGCGGGCAGTGGCTGGATCGAGGTCGGCGGGGACCGCGCACGGGTTGGGAAAGCAACGGCAGTCGTGCTCCCGGGAAACACGGGCATACCTCATGCCTACGGGGCGGCTCTCGAAGACCCATGGACGATCTGGTGGTGCCACGTCCGGGGAACGGATGTGCCGGAACTCATCGGCGAGGCCGGGATCAGCAATGCCCGGCCGCTCATCGGGCTGGTCGCCGTCGATCGCTTGACCGCCATCCTGGACGAGATCATCACCGCACTCGAACGGGACCAGTCGCCCGCCCGTCTCGTTGCGACAGCAGGCATGGCATGGCGGCTCCTGACCTCCCTGGCTGTCGACCGCCGGTCGCCGGAACAGGGAGCACCGCTCGAGCAGGCGATGCGGTTCCTCGAGGAACGCATCGATGGGACGATCCGGGTACCGCATCTCGCAGCGCTCGTCGGTGTGTCCTCGTCCCAGTTGAGCAAGCTGTTCCGCGAGGCGACCGGGGGAAGGGTCCTCGCCCACCACGTCGCGTTGAAGATGGCCCGGGCCCGGCGACTGCTGGACACGACAACCCTTTCAATCGCGCAAGTCGGGCAGGAGATCGGGATGGAGGACCAGTTCTACTTCTCCCGGCAGTTCCGCCGGCTGCACGGACTGAGCCCGAGTGCCTACCGGGCAGAGCGGAAGGGCTGATCGGCCGTTCCCGGAATCCGCTCAGCCTTTGGTGGCTCCCGCGGTCAGGTCGGCCTTCCAGAAGCGCTGCAATCCGATCATGAGCGCCACCAGCAGGACGGCGGAGAGCGCGGATCCGGTGACGACGAGCTGGTAGAACATCGGGTCCCGCTGGGTCTGCGAGTTCCACAGGGTCAGCCCGAGGGTGAGCGGAAAGGTCCTCGTCTCATTGAGCATGACCAGGGGGAGCAGGTAGTTGTTCCAGATGGTGACGAACTGGAACAGGAAGATGGTCACGAGGGCCGGCGTCATCATGCGGGCCGCGATGGCGCCGAAGATGCGCAGGTCTCCGGCGCCGTCGATGCGCGCGGCCTCGATGATCTCGTCCGGCACTGCGGCGTTCGCGTGGATCCGTGCAAGATACACGCCGAACGGACTGACCATGCTCGGGAGGAAGACGGACCAGTAGGTGCCGGTGAGGTCGACGGCGTTCAGGAGGAAGTACAGCGGCAGGGCGATGACCGTCGCGGGCACGAGGACACCTCCCAGGACGATCGAGAACAGTAGTTCCCGACCCTTGAAGGGGAACTTGGCGATCGCGTAGCCACACGCCGCAGACAGGATCGTGGCTGCGAAGGCTCCGACGGCGGAGTACAGGATGCTGTTGAGGATCCAGGAGGTGAAGATCCCACCGTCCTGGGTGAAGACGTTGGTGAGGTTCAGCCATGCCTGCGGCGAGTCGGTGAACCACAGGCCGAAGCTGCTGAACAGTTCTCCCGGGCTCTTGGTCGCAGCGACGAGGACCCACAGGATGGGGAGCAGGAAGTACAGGGCGGCGATGACGAGAATGCCGTTGACCACGACGGTGCTGGTCAAGGGTTGGCGGATGGGCTGGTTCCGGGTCACCATGCGCGGTCTCCCTTGCGGTTCACGAGTCGGAGGAACCCGAAGGAGAAGGCGAAGCCGAGCAGTGCGACGATGACCGCCATGGCTGCGGCCAGATTCGGGTTGCCCTGCGAGAAGGACTGGTTGTACGCAGCGAGGTTCGGTGTGTAGTCGGAGCTGATCGCCGTGGTCAGGGGCCTGAGTACCAGTGGCTCGACGAAGAGCTGCAGGGTGCCGATGATGGTGAAGACGGTGACGAGGATGACGGACGGACGCACGAGCGGAAGTTTGATGCGCCAGGTGATCGACCACTCGGACGCCCCGTCGATCTTCGCGGCTTCGAAGAGTTCGGACGGGATGGCGTTCAGGGCTGCGATGAGGATGAGCATGTTGTAGCCCGCGAAGCCCCACAGTGCGATGTTCGCGATCGCGAACAGGATGCTGTCGGTGCTCAGGGGATTCAGGTCGATGCCGATCGAGGACAACCCCTGCAGGATGGGGCTCGTCGCCGGGATGTAGAGGAAGCCCCAGAGCAGGGCCGCGATCACGCCGGGGACCCCGTACGGGATGAAGAAGACGACCCGGAAGATCCGCGGGAACCGTGCGCCCGCCGAATCGATCAGGAGTGCCAGTCCCACGGCCGTCACCACCATGAGGGGTACTTCGATGGCCGCGAACGCCAGGAGCCGGACGAGGCTTTCGACGAAGGACGGATTGCCGAGGGCTGCGGCGTAGTTGTCGAAGAAAACGAAGACCTTCTCGGGTGCACCGAACCCGAGCCCTGACGCTTTCGTGGAGAACAGGCTGTCATTGATCGCGTACACGATGGGTGCGATGAAGAACGCAGCGAACATGACCGCGAAGGGCGCCACCATCACCAGGACGGCGACCTTCGAGTGCCGCCGAGGCATGCCCGTCGATGCCGAAGGGCTCGTGGTGCGGCGCGGTGTCCGGAGTGCTGGGGCAGGGGCGGGGCGCGCGATACGCCCCGCCGCTCGGGTCTGGCTCAATTGACCGCGATTCCCTTGTCCTTGAGCGCGGTGCTCACGTCATCCTGCGTCTTGTCGTACGCATCGGTCAGCGGTGTCCCGCTTTCGACTGCTGTCTTGACGTTGTCGCTGAGTGAGGCGAAGAGCGTCGAGGACAGGGGAGGCCACTTCCAGGTGTTGTCGACGTTCTTGTCCGACTCGGAGAACACGTCCCAGATATCCTGCCCGCCGTAGAAGGCGAAGACCTCAGGGTCGTCCTGCAGTGAAGCGATGGAACCGGTGTCGGCGATGGCAGGCCAGCCGGCCCCCACGCTGGTCAGGATGCTGACGCTCTCCGGGTCGGAGTTCAGCCAGGCCGCGAACTCGGCGGCTTCCCTGGGGTGGTCGGAGCCCTTGAGCACGGCGCTGGCCGAACCGCCGGCCCACGTCGCGGAGACCTCTCCGCCGGCTTCCCACTGGGGCATCGCCCCGACGGCCCATTGCCCTGCGGTGTCCGGCGCCGTACCACGGAGGATGGCATCGGCCCAGGACCCGGAGATCCAGGATGTGACGTTGCCGTTCTGGATATCGGCGTTCCATTCGCTCGAGAAATCCGCTTCGATCTTCACGAGGTCCTCGTCGATCATCTTCTGCCAGAACTCGGCGACCTTCAGCGTCTCGTCGTCGTTGATGGTGACGGTCCAGGCGTCGTTCTCGGCGGCGAACCAATTCCCGCCGCCCTGCTGAGACAGGCCGATGAGCCAGGGTGCCTGATTGAAGGCGAAGGCGGTGATGTAGCGGTTGGGGTCGGAGGCCCGGATCTTCTTCGCGGCTTCGTAGTACTCGTCCCACGTCTTCGGGTAGGTGATCCCGAGGGAGTCGAAGATGTCCTTGCGGTAGAACTGGCCGAGGGGACCACTGGCCTGGGGGACGGCGTAGACGCTGTCGTTGAAGACACCTGTCTCCCACTGCCAGGGGACGAACTTGTCCTCCTGGTCGCCGACGTACTCGGTGATGTCCTCCAACGCGTCATTGACGAGGAAGTCCGGGATGGCGTCGTACCCGAGCTGCGCGACGTCGGCCGGGTTGCCTGCCTGAACTGCCGAGAGCATCTTGGCGTATCCGCCATCAGGGCCGGCAGTGATGGTCTCCAGCGTGACATTCACGTCGTCCTGCGAGGCGTTGTAGGCGTCGACGGCCTGGTCGATGTTGGGGACCCAGGACTGGAACGTGATGTCCACCGGCCCCTCCTGCGCCGCCGGAGCAGTTTCCCCGCCGGAACCGCTGCACGCGGTGAGTCCGCCGGCCAGGACGATGATCACCGAAGCGGCCAACGCCGACCGTCGGCCCGAGAAGTGGTTGCCGAACATTACATGCTCCTTTGCACTGCGGGACGGGTGGATCCTTTCGGGTCCGGTGCGCCAAATCTAGGCGCGCAATCCCACGGGCGACATAGCGATATACGCCGTCAATATGGAGGATCGTGTACTCACCAGCTCGTATTTCGGGTCTCGCCGGTGCTTTGCTTAGATGGCATTGATGTCATGCCCCGTGGTGAATCCTCCTCGGAAATTCCCCTTGCGGAGCGTCTGCCGAAGGTGTGACCAAGAGAGCCGGCCGGAAGGCCGGCGGGAAGCCGGTGCCGATGACCTCCGATGTGCAATCTCCCCCACTGGCGATCGATGGACGATCCACGCGGGAATTTGAGAAGCCTCACCCTCCCGTGGATGGCGGGGCATCCCGGTACCGACTGACGCCGCGGTTCGTGACACGTGACGGGGTCCCGGTCGTCCCGGTGTCCGGCGAGATCCACTACAGCCGCGTACCCCGGAATCAGTGGCGGGACCGCCTGAACCTCATGAAGGCCGGTGGGATCACGGTTGTGTCGACCTATGTGTTCTGGATCCACCACGAGCCCCAGCGCGGTGTCGTGTCGTTCGACGGCAGGCTCGACATCGCGGCCTTCATCGACCTGTGCGCGGAACTCGGATTGGCTGTCGTCCTGCGGATCGGCCCCTGGTGTCATGGCGAGGTCCGCAACGGCGGTTTCCCCGACTGGGTGCAGCAGGCGCCCGTCCGGCACCGTACAGACGATCCCGATTACCTCGCGTTGATCGAGCCGTGGCTACGTCGACTCGGTCAGGAGATCGCACCCTTCTGCCGGCCCGATGGTCCCGTACTCGGCGTCCAGCTCGAGAACGAGCTCTATGATCAGCCCCGTCACATCGACACCCTCAAGCGTCTGGCCGCCGACTGCGGCATCACCGCACCCTTCTGGACGGCGACGGCGTGGGGCGGAGCCGACCTGCCACTCGAGGAGGTCATCCCGCTGTTCGGAGGCTATGGCGACGGGTTCTGGGTCGACGCCGACCTGCCATGGGACGAGAGCTTCCGCGCGCACTTCTTCTTCTCCCATGAATGGGACGATCCCGGGATCGGCGCCGACGTCCGTACCGCCCCCCGTGCACAGTCACCGGTGCAGAATCCCTACCCGCCCGCAACGTGTGAACTCGGTGGAGGCATGGCGACCGCCTACCATCGGCGGCCACGTCCGAGCGGGCTCGACATCGCCGCCGTCGCGCACAACAAGATCGGCAGCGGCTCCGCCTGGCAGGGCTATTACATGTATGCCGGAGGAGTCAATCCGTCCGAGCGGGACCACGCCTACCGGACGGGGTTGCAGGAGTCCCAGGACACCGGGTACCCGAACGACCTGCCCCGGTACGACTACGACTTCCACGCCCCGATCGGTTCCTCGGGCCGGCTGAGGTCGAGCCACAACCTGCTACGCCGCCAGCACGCTTTCCTGGCCGCCTTCGGTTCGTCGCTCGGCCCCATGGAATCGAAGCTCCCAGTCGTGGGACCAGCCGGTGTCCATGACGCGAGGACCCTGCGGTGGGCGGTACGCAGCGATGGGCGACGTGCCTTCCTCTTCGTCACGTGGCATCAGCCCCACGTTCCACTCCAGACGTATGAGCAGGCACGGTTCGCGGTGGCCATGGAGGACGGGCCCAGGCAATTTCCGACCGACCCCGTGGACATACCGCCCGGAACCCTCGCACACTGGCCCCTCGGGCTGATCATCGACGGTGTCGAGCTCGAATGGGCCACCGCTTCGCCGCTGACCACGCTGCAGGACGGCTCCATCACCGTGCTCGTCCTCACGGCCGAACACGGCATCCCGCTGGCATGGAAGTGGGCCGACGACGTTGCCGTGACTCCCCACCAGGACGACGACGGCGACGCCTCGAGCGGACCAGGGTTGATCACCCGGGTCGGCATGTACCGATGCTCCACGCCTACAGCACACATCGACGTCGTCGTGCTCCCCGCGACAGACGCAGACCGGGCCTGGGTGCTCGGCGACGGCGAGGAGCGGCAACTGGTGCTGTCGGACGATCCGGTCTGGCTCGAGGCGGAGGGTGCACTCGGCGGGCGGACGGCGGCGCCCGAGCCGGAGGTCCGCCGGTACGACACGTCGATGCGCGCCGTCGTACCTGTATCGACCCGGACCTCGCGAGGCGCTGTCGGCCGCCGGCACCTTCCGGTCGCCCTCCAACGACCGGCTCAGGCGGTGCCGATCGGCTATGGCGAATCGGCCGGACGAGCGAGCGCCCCGACCCAGGACGACGTTTCCCGGTTGGCGGCTTCCTACCGGATAGAGGTTGACGGCGGACCGGGTGGCGTAGACCGACGACGGCGTGAACTGGAGATCACCTGGACGGGTGACGTCGCCCAACTGATGGTCGGCAACACCGTGGTGGCGGACCGTTTCTGGGACGGCTCGCCCTGGATCGTCGACCTGGACGGGTTGGACGTCGGTGACGAGGACGCCCTGGTTCTGACGGTGCTGCCGCTGAGTCCGGACCACCGCGTACATCTGCCGGCGGAAGCGCGCGCAGTCCTGTCCCGAGATGGCCTGCAGGACGGCGGGCCTTCCGTGGAACTGGTGGAGTGGCAACAGTGGGTGGAGTCACCCGGTCCTATGCAACAGCCCGCATCGCCGGGCACCACTGGAGGACGAATCCGAACCGAGGCGATCGACGAGTCTCCCAATCATTAGACGAGGGGTTCGACGCAGTCCCACGGCGCCGGCGCAGGAGGTACGGAGCTCCGTGCCCGCCTGCTGTCCGGTTCGGCGGGCCTGTAGAAGCTTCCGGTCCTTCTTGGTAGGGTTGGCCCAATACTTTGAATCGTTTCAAGCCACGATGACGGCGACTGCAGGCCCCGGGACAACCCGCCCGCAGTGTTCCCGGCAGGTGAAAGGACCCTCCAATGACGAAGCGTCAACTTCCCGTTCCGGCGGAGATGCTCGAACTGATGCAGTTCAAGAAGATCGAGCTCAACGGCAAGAAGCGGCGGCTCGATGCCGCGCTCACCATCGGGGACCTGCGCACCATCGCCAAGCGCCGCACCCCGAAGGCCGCCTTCGACTACACGGACGGCGGGGCTGAGGGCGAACTGTCGCTGAGTCGTGCCCGCCAGGCGTTCGAGGACATCGAGTTCCACCCCTCGATCCTCCGCCCGGCCGAACACGTCGACACGTCGGTGGAGATCCTCGGCGGTCCCAGCGCGCTCCCCTTCGGCATCGCGCCGACCGGATTCACCCGGCTCATGCAGACCGAAGGGGAGACCGCCGGTGCAGGTGCGGCCGCTGCCGCAGGTATCCCGTTCACCCTCTCCACCCTCGGGACGACGTCGATCGAGGGCGTGAAGGCGGCCAATCCCACGGGGCGCAACTGGTTCCAGCTGTACGTGATGCGGCAGCGGGAGATCTCCTACGAGCTCGCCCGCCGCGCCGGTGAAGCAGGATTCGACACGCTCATGTTCACCGTCGACACCCCGGTTGCCGGCGCCCGCCTCCGCGACAAACGCAACGGTTTCTCCATCCCGCCGCAGCTGTCGATCGGGACGATCCTCAATGCCGTCCCGCGGCCCTGGTGGTGGGTCGACTTCCTCACCACCCCGAAGCTGGAGTTCGCATCCCTGAGCGACACCGGCGGCACGGTGGGGGACCTGTTGAACGCGGCGATGGACCCGACCATCAGCTACGACGACCTCGCCGTCATCCGGGACCTGTGGCCCGGCAAGATCCTCATCAAGGGCGTCCAAAACGTCGAGGACTCCGTGCGCCTCGTGGAGATGGGCGTCGACGGGATCATCCTGTCCAACCACGGCGGCCGCCAGCTCGACCGCGCACCCATCCCGTTCCACCTGCTGCCGCAGGTGGTCCGGGAGGTCGGCAGCGATGCCACGATCATGGTCGACACCGGCATCATGAACGGGGCCGACATCGTGGCGTCGATGGCCCTGGGGGCGAAGTTCACCCTCATCGGCCGCGCCTACCTCTACGGTCTGATGGCCGGCGGACGCGAGGGCGTCGATCGTGCCATCGCGATCCTCCGCGACGAGATCGAGCGCACCATGCGCCTGCTCGGCGTCTCACACATCGGCGAACTCGAACCCAGGCACGTCACCCAGCTCACCCGCCTGGTCCCGGTCACCCAGACGACCAGTGAGGCTGCCAGGCTGAGCTGAGGCCGGTATCAGGCACACACGAACCACGTCAGGCAGGGAGCCCCCATGGATTCACGGACCGCTATCGCCGACAGCTCCGAGGGGAAGATCCGGTTCGGCATCGTCGGAAGCGGCTGGAGGAGCGAGTTCTTCCTCCGGGTCGCGCGGGAACTCCCCGACCGCTTCGAGGTGACGGGTCTCGTCACGCGGGACGAGGCGACCGGCCGCCGTGTCGAGGCGACGTGGCAGGTGCGGGCCTTCGCCTCCGTCGACGACCTGGTGGCGAAGACGTCGCCGCCGTTCGTCGTCGTGTCCGTCCCCCGGGGGGTGGCGCCCGAGGCGATCCGCCACCTCGCCGAGATGGGGGTCCCGGTCCTCACGGAGACACCGCCCGGCCCCGACCTCGCGGCACTGACCAGCCTGTATCCGCTGGTCGAACGTGGGGCCGTCATCCAGGTGGCGGAGCAGTACCACCTGTCCCCACTCCTGCGTGCGCAACTGGGCGTCGCCGCCTCGGGGCGCCTGGGGCAGATCAGCCAGGTGCTGGTCGCCCAGTGCCACGACTACCACGGTGTCAGCATCATGCGCCGCGCACTCGGCATCGGATTCGACGACGTCTCGATCACGGCGTCGATCTTCCGGTCGCCGCTCGTGAAGGGGCCCGACCGCAACGGGGACCCCCGGGAGGAGATCACCGTCACCGCGGAGCAGCTGTCCGCCCGCTTCGACGTCGGGGACCGGCTGGGGCTCTACGATTTCGCCGAGCAGCAGTACTTCTCGTGGATCCGGGCCAACCGACTACTGGTCCGGGGTGACCGGGGGGAGATCAACAACACCGACCTGCACTACCTCGGGGAGGTGCGCTCGCCGGTCTCGACGACGTTCCGTCGTGTTTCGGCAGGGGAGGGCGGCAACCTCGAGGGACTCTTCCTGCGCGGCATCATGGCCGGCACCGAATGGGTGTTCGAGAACCGCTTCCTGCCCGCTCGGCTGAGCGACGACGAGATCGCCATCGCGGAGTGCCTGGTGCGGATGAGCGAATGCGTCGAGGGCGGCCCCGACCTCTACAGCCTCGCCGAAGCGAGCCAGGACCACTATCTGTCGCTGCTCATGAAGGAAGCGGCGGTCTCGGGCGGGGCGGTGCGTTCCCGTCGTCAGATCTGGTCCCGGTCGGAGGAGTAGGCGCACCCGCGCCCACCGGCGCCTCAGGCCCTGGTCGGCGTCGCCGCCCGGCCCCGCACGAGCCGCTGGACGCCGTACAGCGCCAGACCCAGCGCCAGCAGGATGCCGCCGCGCAGCCAGATCTCCCCGGTCTGCTGTGTGAGCAGGAGGAGGCAGGACACAATCGCGAGGTACGGGAAGACCACCGGGATGCGGAAGTGATCGTGGTCCACCGAGTCCTTCCGCAGGACGATCACGGCGATGTTGGTGCTCAGGAAGACGAAGAGGAGCAGCAGGACCACGGTCTGCGAGAGCGACTCGAGCCCGCCCGTGAGGGTCAGTGCCATGGCGACGAGCGTCGTCGCGACGATCGCCACCCAGGGCGTGCGGCGGTTGGGCAGGACGCGGTCGAAGACGGACGGCAGCAGTCCCTGTTCCGACATCCCGTAGGTGAGCCGGCTCGACATGATCATGGTGAGCAGCGCGCCGTTGGCGACGGCGATGAGCGCCACGAGGCTGAAGAGCCAGTTCGGGATGCCCGCTCCGGTGGCGGCGACGACGTCGAGCAGGGGTGAAGTGGAGCCGGCCAGGTCCTCCGGGGCGAGCGCCGCGGAGGAGGCGAGCCCGATCAGGAGATAGACGACACCGGCGGTGAGCAGGGCGCCGAAGATGGCCTTCGGGTACACGCGGCTGACGTCCCGGACCTCCTCCGCGACGTTCGCGGAGACCTCGAAGCCGACGAAGGAGTAGTACGCGATGAGCGCCGCGGAGAGGACGGCGGTGCCGGCACTCACGCCGGGCGGGAACTCGGTGACGCGGGAGATGTCGCCGTTGCCTCCGGTGAGGAAGATGCCGACGACGACGATGACCAGGACGAGCCCGGGGACCTCGACCACGGTCATGACCACGTTGCTGCGCACCGATTCCTTGATGCCGCGCATGTTGAGCAGTGCGAGCAGGACCAGGAACACCAGGGCTGCGGGAACAGCGGGCACGTCGATGAAGGTGGTGAGGTAGCCGCCGGCGAACGCCTGGGCGAGTCCTGCAGCACTCGTCACGCCGGCAGCGAGCATGCAGAAGCCGACGAGGAAGGAGATGAACGGTTTCCCGAAGGCCCGTTCGGCGAACACCGCGGCGCCACCGGCCTTCGGGTACTTGGTGACGAGTTCGGCGTACGATCCTGCGGTCAGGAGGGCCAGGGCAAGGGCCACCATGAGGGGCACCCAGATGGCGCCCCCGACCTCCGCCGAGATCACGCCGACCAGCGCGTACACGCCTGCGCCGAGGACATCGCCGAGGATGAAGAGGTACAGCAGCGGACCCGAGATGCCGCGCTTCAATCGGGTGTCGGGGACCTGTTCCGTGGTGGGCATAGGCGCCAGTGTAGGCGAAAACGCTAAGCGGGCTTGTGGAATACCATGCGGGCGGCCATTCGTCGCGCCAGGAGTACCGCCGATCGAGAAAAGCCCCGCATCCCTGTGATGCACACCATACTGGCCATGGACAGGACCTCGGCCCGGGGGTGGCCGCCCACGCTGACAGAAAGGCTCTCGATGAGTTGGCTCGACCGCGACCACACCATCGCACCACCGGGATTCAACCGGTGGCTCATTCCACCTGCGGCGCTCGCCGTCCACCTGTGCATCGGGCAGGCCTATGCGACCAGCGTGTACAAGACGGCCCTGACGGCGCACTTCGATGCGACCCTGACGCAGGTCGGCATCATCTTCTCGATCGCCATCGTGATGCTCGGCCTGTCCGCCGCCGTGCTCGGCACCTGGGTGGACCGCCACGGCCCGCGCAAGGCGATGTTCACCTCGGCCCTGTTCTGGACCTCCGGGTTCCTGATCGGGGCGCTCGGCATCTTCACCAACCAGCTGTGGCTCGTCTACCTGGGCTACGGGGTCATCGGCGGCATCGGCCTCGGTATCGGCTACATCTCGCCCGTGTCCACCCTCATCAAGTGGTTCCCCGACCGCCCGGGCCTGGCCACGGGCATGGCCATCATGGGCTTCGGCGGCGGCGCCCTGATCGCAAGCCCGCTCTCCACCCAACTGCTGCGCATGTACGACCCGAACTCGGGTGCCGAGGGGTTGGTGGCCAGCGGTGACGCCGTGGGCAAGCTGTTCCTGACCCTTGCCGTCGTCTACCTCGTCTACATGATGTTCGGCGCCTTCACCATCAAGGTGCCGGCGGAGGGCTGGAAGCCCGCGGGATTCGACCCCTCGCAGCTGAAATCCAAGCCCCTGGTCACCACCGACAACGTCTCGGCCGCCAATGCGATCAAGACCCGCCAGTTCTGGCTCGTCTGGATCGTCCTGTTCTGCAACGTCACGGCCGGCATCGGCATCCTCGAGCAGGCCGCCCCGATGATCCAGGACTTCTTCCGTGGCGCCGACGGCACGACGGCGGTGTCCGTCGCCGCCGCCGGTGGCTTCGTGGGCCTGCTCTCGATCGGCAACATGGGTGGACGGTTCGCCTGGTCCACGACGTCGGACCTCATCGGCCGCAAGCGCATCTACATGGTCTACCTCGGCGTAGGAGCCCTGCTCTACCTGGTGCTCGCCCTCGCGGGGTCCTCCACCACCCTGCTGTTCGTCGCCCTGGCCTTCGTGATCATCTCCTTCTACGGTGGAGGATTCGCCACGGTACCGGCCTACCTGCGTGATCTCTTCGGCACCTATGAGGTCGGGGCCATCCACGGGCGCCTGCTGACCGCGTGGTCGGCTGCCGGCATCGCCGGGCCGCTGATCGTCAACGCCTTCCTCGACTCGCAGGGCACGCCGGGCGAGCTGGATGCCGGCGCCTACCAGCCGGCTCTCCTCACCATGGTGGGGCTGCTGGTCGTGGGCTTCATCGCCAACCTGCTCGTCCGGCCCGTCGACCCGCGCTTCCACGAACCGGCGTCGGACGCATCCAGAGAATTCGCGAAGGAGGCCTGACATGGCCGGAACACGTATCGCCGTCGTCTGGGCACTCGTGGGAGTGCCCCTCGCCTACGGTGTCTTCCAGACCCTCACACGGGTCGCGGCTCTTTTCGGCGGCTGACCGGCGCCGTCCTCGACCACGCTCTCACTCGGGCTGCCCCGTCGGGGTCCAGGCCATGGTGTCCTGGTGCCGGTGCCATGCCGGCCGCAGGCAGCGCCGACCCACTGTCCGAACGCGGCGAGGATCCTCCGCCCGCGGCACACCGTCGCGGGGACCTCCGCACATTGCTTGAATGGGACCAGGCACCCCGGAAGGACGCATGGACAGCACGAGCAGGCAGCAGACCGACGCCCTGGAGCGCGGCGAACTCCCCCCGCTGGAGCAGGTGCGCGACGACGTGTGGGCCCTCGCCCAGCCCATGCCCGGCGGTCACCTCACGTACTCCTTCACCTATCTCCTGCGGGACGCACACGGCGGCATCCACGTCGTCGACCCCGGCTGGGACTCCGACGACAACTGGGCACGGCTGACGGCGGCGCTCGCGGACGTCGCTCCGGGACGAGGCGGCGCCGACGCCGTCACGGGCATCACCGGCACGCATCTGCACCCGGACCACGTAGGGATGGCAGCCAGGCTGAGGGCCGCATCGGGCGCGGGACTCGCGATGCACGGCAGAGAACGCCAGGCCCTCGAACGGCACAGCGATCGGCTGCTCGACCTCGACGAGGCTGCCGGACGGCTGGAGGAATGGGGTGTCCCCGCCGACCGGAGGGACGAACTGGCCCAGTTCGTGGACCGCTCTCCGGCCGGGCTCGTCGTCGCTGTGGACTCCGTCCTCGCCGACGGCGACGTCCTGGACGTCCCGGGGTTCCGCGTGGAGGTGATGGCGACGCCGGGCCACACTCCCGGGCACATCTGCCTGCGCGACGACGACCGCGGGATCCTCTTCACGGGCGATCACGTCCTGCCGACGGTGTTCTCCGGCCTCGGCCTGGGCGGCGTCACGCCGTCGAACCCGCTGGCCGACTTCCTCACGTCCGTGGAGCGCGTGCACCGCTACGGAGAGTACGAGGCGCTCCCGGGACACGGATACCGGTTCGCAGGGCTGGCCGGCCGGGCGGACGAGTGTGCGGAGCACCAGCTCCGGCGGGCACGGGAAGTGGCCGAGGTGCTCGCGGCATCGGACGGCGCCTCCGGGGAACCGGACGTCTGGACGATCGCCGCACGACTGACGTGGACGGCCGGGTGGGAGGGACTGCACGGCTTCCAGCTGTTGTCCGCGCTCACCCAGACACAGATGCACCGCGACTTCGTACGTGGACACGGTGTGCCTGCGGCCTGACATCTTCGGACTTCTCCGACGAATTCCCGCGGATAGGGCCCACGATGCGCCGGGCATCTATACGCTTCCCCCATGGAAACAGCGAAGGGGCGCGACGGCGGAGAGTTCGATCAGGCCATCGAGGTGCTGGAAGAGCAGACGAGCGTGCTGTGGCGGCGGGAACGGACGACGTCGCACGCCCTCGCGAAGAACGTGCATCCGGACATGGAGCCGGCCGCCTACGGGATCCTCACGCTGCTCCAGCGGGAAGGATCGCTGCGGGCGACCGACATCGCCGCCAGCATCGGCGTGGGGAAACCCTCCGTGAGCAGGCAGCTCGCCGGACTCGAACGGCTGGGACTCGTCAGCCGACAGCTCGATCCCTACGACGCCCGCTCGCAACGCGGCCTCCTGACGGCGCTGGGCGAGCAGCAGCTCGCCGTGGCGCAGACCGGGCGGCGTACGGCCTTCACCGCGCTGATGCGCAGCTGGGCGCCGGAGGACGTGGAGAAACTGGGAGTCCTGATCGCCCGGCTCAACAGCACCTACACGAAGGACACCTGGTAGCGGATCAGCCCTCGCTCCACCCCGAAGCCTCGCGGAACGCTCCGACCCGCCGACCGGAGCCGGCGTCGAGGGAGTCGTCGGCGTCCTCGTAGAGTTCGCCGGCGTCCGCCTTGCTGTGCAGGAGGAGCTGCTCCGCTTCGGCGCGGGCGTCCTCGAGCCCGTCGGCGGCGATGCGGCTGCGGGCGGGGAGTGCGTCCAGGTGGACCACCCGTTCCGCGGTCTCGCCGAGGGGGACGGTGAACCCGTTCTCGGCGTCGTCGAGGGGCACCTCCGCCCCTCCGCTCTCCGCCGGGACCACGTACTCGAAGAAATAGGCCATGCTCCACCCAACCACCGGTCGTGGGCGCACCGCCACCGTCCGCCGTGCCGCTGCAGGAGCTTGTCCGCCTGTTCCCGGACTGGTACCCGTCCGCCGGGGCGAGGCCTCGACGGAGCGTCAAATCGAGGGCGGGAGGCCGGACCGGGTGCGGCGGCCGGTGCTCCATGCCTAGATTGGAGGCATGGCCGACACAACCGAGAACGAAGAAACAGCCCCGGTGACTCCCACGCCGCTCGAGCAGCTCGCGGAAGCACACCGCGTGGGAACCACCTTCAAGGGATGGGATGGTGAGCCCGCCCGCGTCGCGCCGGAGACTCTCGTCACCGTCCTCGCGGCGCTCGGCGTCGACGCCTCCTCCGAGACCGCGATCGCCCGCGCGCTGGACGACGTCGTCGCCGGGCCCTGGCGATCCGTGCTGCCCGCCGTCGTCGTGGTGCGTCGGAGCGACGTCGACCCGGTGCAGCTGCACGTGCCTGCCGGGGCCGAGGTGGAGTTCTGGGCCGTCGACGAGGACGGGGTCCACTACACCGGCACGGTGGCGGACGCGACGGAGGTCCGCACGATCGACGGGAAGGACATCGAGCGGCGGGAGGGCATGCTGCCGCACGCCCTGCCGCTCGGCTGGCACACCCTCCATGCGACGATCGACGGGCAGGAGACGACCTGCACCTTCGTGGTGACGCCCGACCGCCTGAGCACGACGGCGGCACTGATGGACCACCGCAGGTGGGGGCTCATGGCTCAGCTCTACTCGGTGCGATCGTCGAGATCGTGGGGTATCGGCGACCTCGCGGACCTCGGCTTGCTGGCCCGGGCCGCCGCCGCCCATGGCGGTGACTTCGTGCTGGTGAACCCATTGCACGCCGCCGAACCCGTCCCGCCCGTGGAGCCCTCGCCCTACCTGCCGACCACGCGGCGCTACTTCCATCCCCTCTACCTCCGGATCGAGGACATCCCCGAGTACGCCCGCCTGGACGCCGGAGCGCGGGCGCGGATCGGAGAGCTGGCAGCCGGACTCGCGGATGCCAACACCTCCTCCGACCTGCTCGACCGGGATTCGTCCTACGCCGCGAAACTCGAGGCACTCGAACTCGTGTTCGCGGTCGAGCGCCCGGATCAGCGCCAGCACGACTTCGACGCCTACCGCTACCAGCAGGGCCAGGGGCTCGCCGATTTCGCGCTGTGGTCGGCCCTCGCCGAGACGGTCCCGCCGGGTGCGCAGGAATGGCACGACGTCGGACGCCCCGGATCACCCGGCGCCCGGGAGTTCGCCGAACGGCATGCAGCGCGCATCGAGTTCCACGAGTGGCTGCAGTGGCTCGTGGACGAGCAGTTGCAGGAGGCGCAACTCGAGGCGACGGGCGCCGGGATGTCGATCGGCGTGGTGCACGACCTGGCGGTCGGCGTCCATCCCAGCGGTGCCGACGCCTGGGCCCTGCAGGACGTGCTGGCGACGGGCATCAGTGTCGGAGCGCCGCCGGACATGTTCAACCAGCACGGCCAGGACTGGAGCCAGCCGCCATGGCACCCCGAGCGGCTCGCGGAATCCGGCTATGCCGCTTTCCGGGACATGCTCCGCAACATCCTGCGCCACGCCGGCGGCATCCGCGTGGACCACATCCTCGGGCTGTTCCGGCTCTGGTGGATACCCCAGGGTGAGGCACCGGGTGCCGGCGCCTACGTCTACTACGACCACAGGGCGCTGATCGGCATCCTCGCCCTCGAGGCGGAGCGGGCGGGGGCGATCGTCGTCGGCGAGGACCTCGGCGTCTTCGAGCCCGGCGTGCAGGAGTACCTCGGCGAGCGGGGGATCCTCGGCACCTCGATCCTCTGGTTCGAGCAGGACGAGGACGGGCCGCTGCCTCCCGAGGCCTACCGGCAGGGGTGCCTGACGACGGTCACCGTGCACGACCTGCCCCCGAGCGCGGGCTACCTGGCCGGCGAGCACGTGGTGCTCCGCGAGAAGCTCGGTCTGCTCAGCCGCCCCGTGGAGGAGGAGCAGGCGGAGGACCGCGCCAGCCAGGAGAAGTTCCTCTCACTCCTGCGGAAGCGGAACCTGCTTCCGCAGGAGTCCCCGAGCGTCCAGCAGACCGTCGAGGCGCTGCACGGCTTCATCGCGCAGACGCCGTCGGTGCTGCTCGGCGTCGCGCTCGCCGACGCGGTCGGCGAGCGGCGTACCCAGAACCAGCCCGGCACCAACGACGAATACCCGAACTGGCGGATACCCCTTGCGGACGCCGCGGGGAACGCCGTCCTCATCGAGGACCTCACCGGCAACGAGCGTTTCGCGTCGCTGGTCGCCTCGCTGGGCCTTCCGGCGGACGGTGCGGGCGGCACCGGGCCGATCGACTGACCGCAAGCACAATATCGGGAGGCGGCATGGCCCCGGCTCGTGGTCGGATGGAGGAATGAAGAGGAAGGACACCCGGACGTACGACGTCGTCATCGTCGGCGGGGGCATCGCGGGGCTGGGTACTGCGCTCGTCCTCGGGCCGGCCCGGCGGAGCGTCGTGGTGATCGATGCCGGTACACCGCGCAATGCTCCGGCCGACGCCGCCTACGGCTTCCTCACGCGTGACGGGACGCCACCGGGGCAGCTCGTGGCACTGGCGCGGGAGGACCTGGAACCGTACGGCGTGGACTTCCTCGATGATCGCGTCGAGCACGCCGTGGGCACGGCGCGGGGCTGGTCCGTCGGCACTGCCGGCGGCCGGACCGTCGAAGGGCGCCAGCTCGTCATCGCCTCGGGGCTCCGGGACATCCTCCCGGACATACCCGGCGCCCGGCAGGCGTGGGGGCGTGGCCTGCTGCAGTGCCCCTACTGCCACGGCTGGGAGGTCCGTGACCGGGCCCTCGGTGTGCTCGGTTCCGCCCCGACCTCCATCCACCAGGCGATCCTCCTGCGGCAGTGGTCCGACGACGTGACCTTCTTCCCGCATGCCCTCGGTGCCCTGTCCGAGGAGGACCGGCACCGCCTGCGGAGGCGCGGCGTACGGATCGCGGAGGGCCGGGTGGAGGAATTGCTGCCGGGCCGGACGGACGACGGCGGGCCGCGTCCACTCCGGGGCGTCCGGCTCCAGGACGGCTCCGTGGTGCCCTGCGTGGCGGTGTTCTGCGAACCGGGTGCGGACGCGGGTATGCCGCTCCTCGAGGGCCTGGGCTGCGAGATGCGCGACGACGGCTGCGTCAGCACCGACGACATCGGACGGACGTCGGTGGAACGGGTCTGGGCCGTCGGCAACGCGACCGATCCTGCCGCCCAGCTGGTGCCGGCGGCGGGGGATGCCTACCGGATCGCCGTCGCGGTGAACGCGATCCTGGTGGAGGAGGACTGCGAGGTCTGCCTGGAGGCGGAGGAAGCGGTGAGCGAGGGCGTCTGACGTCCGTGGCAGGGTCACCTTCCCCGGACGCTCGAAGGCCCCGGCAAAACCGGGGCCTTCGAGCGTGCTGTCGTCCCTACTTGCCGAGGTCGGGGCGGGTGGACTCGTCCTGTGACAGGAAGGGTGTGTCCTCGACGTGCCCGGGATCCCCGCCACTCGGACCGGTGGAGCCGGTGCTGCCCGTGTCCATGGCGGTGACGACCGGCGGGACGTCGAGAGGGAGATCCCCACTCGCGCCTCCGGCCACGCCCGGCTCGGACGGTGCCTTGGCGCCGTCGTCGGATCCCGAGCCGCCCTTCTTCAGCGCACCCTTCAGGGAGTCCTGCACCGCGGGCGCCTTGCTCTTGATGGTGCCGGTGGTCGACGCGACGGTGTCCTGCACCTTCGGGTTGTTCCACAGCTGCTGCGCCTTCGTCTTGATCTGCTCGTAGCTCCCGCGGCCGGCGCGGGTGCCGAGCACGTAACCGGCCGCCATGCCTGCTCCGAAGACAATCTTGTTCTTCATGCCGTTCTCCTTCCGGTGGACTGCGTGCTTCCGAATCTAGACCACCACGCGAGGGGGAGCGAGGGAAGTTTTCCGTCGGGGGCGCGGGCCGTGCCGATGGCGATCCTCGAACAGGTCCTGGCCTCGCAGCCGGGTATGGGCGAGGATAATGGGAAAACGCTATCCAGAAGAAGGAAACCGCCGTGGGCTCCACCTCGCACCTCCTCGCGCCCTCGGGGGAGGGCGTACGCCGGGACGCTCCGCACCCGCGGGTCCTCCTCCTCGTCGCAGCGCTCGCGATGCTGCAGGTGATCTGGCCGCTCACCATGGACCTGTACCTGCCCGCGTTCCCCGCGATCCGTCGTGAGTTCGGCGCTGACGAGTCCGCCGTCCAACTGACCCTCACAGCGGCCTTCATCGGCATGGGCATCGGCCAGCTGGCCTCCGGACCGGTGTCGGACGCCGTCGGGCGGGCGCGCCCCCTGGCGGTGATGATCGTGGTCTACTGCATCGCGACGGCTGCATGCGCCCTTGCTCCGTCCATGGCCTGGCTCATCGGGAGCAGGGCACTGCAGGGCATGGGGTCGGCGGCCTGTGCGGTCATCGCCCTGGCCATCGTCCGCGACCTGTACTCGGGCAGGCGCCTGCTGGTCTTCCTGGCCCGCCTGTCCATCGCCTCCGGCGTGTTCGTGGTGGCGTCGCCCGCCCTCGGTGCCCAGCTCCTCCAGGTGGTCGGCTGGCGGGGACTGTTCTGGACGCTCCTCGCCTACGGCGTCGTCCTGCTCTGCGTCGCCGGCAGCATCCTGCTCCGAAACGAGACACATCCGAGGAACCGCCGACTGCTCCGGAAGGGCGTCCGCCTGCGGGACGACTACCGCAGCCTCGCCTCGGACGCCCGGTTCCGGTCCGTCGCGGTGGCCGGCGGGCTGCTCTTCGCCGCGATGATGTCCTTCATGGCCGGCAGCGCCTTCCTGCTGCAGGAGGTCTTCGGGCTCAGCCCGTCCGCCTACGCCCTGCTGTTCGGCGCCCAGGGCGCCCTCATGGTCGTCGGGGCGCAGGTGGGAGGCCTGGTGGCACGGAGAGCCTCGCCGGTCCTCGCCGTGCGCACCGGGGCGGCGGCCCTGGTGGTGGCCGCCGTCGTCCTGCTCCTGAGTGTCGGGTTCGCCCCGCACCTGGGGCTGTGGGGGCTGATGGCGCCGGTCATGGGTTTCACGGCATCGTTCGGGCTGGTCAACCCGGCGCTGCAGGCCACGGCGCTCGAGCACCACGGCCTCCGTGCCGGCACCGCCGCGTCCCTGCTGGGAGCGTCGAACATGGCAGGGGCCGCCGTGATCGCGCCCCTCACCGGAGCGTTCGGGCTGTCCTCGCCCGTGCCCACCGCCGTCGTCATGCTGGCGTGCGCGGTGGTGGCCGCCCTCTTCCTCGTGCTCGGTGTGCGGCGGGCGCCTACGCCGTCGTCAGGACCGTCTTGAGCCAGCCCTCCTCGCGCCGGTCGAAGGTCAGGTAGGCGTCGACGACGTCGGTGAGCGGCTCGTGCTGTGTGATGAACCTGGTCGGATCGAAGACCCCCGACGCGACGAGGTCGAGCAGCGGCGGCGTGACCGAGCGGTGATCGCAGTTGCCCATCCGGAGGGTCAGGTTCTTGTTCATCGCCTGGCCGATCGGGTAGGACATCATCGCCGGGCCGTAGACCCCGATGATCCCGATGCGGCCGTACTTCCTGACGGTCTCCACGCTCCACTGGGACACCTGGGAGGGCGCATTCCCCGGCACCCAGTTCCCGCCCTGGACATTCGCGGGCAGATGCTGGTCGGCAAGCATTCCCAAGGCTAGGAGTTCCCCTCCGGGGCTACAACGCAACGTCCCGCGCGGGGCCTGGTTGCCACGGCCCGTGGGCGGGTGTAGGTGCCCGCGGTCAGGAGGAGCGGAGGACGGGTTCGACGACGTCGGGCCGGACCGGCGTGGAGTCGGGCTGCTGGTCCCGGCGATCGAGCTCCTCGGTGAGTTCCTCGTGCCGGATCTCGGTCTCCGTGGTCGCCTCGCCGTCGTGGGCGTATTCGTAGTCGAGCTCCCGGTGGATCTTGCTGTTGAGGACCTCGACCTCGGGTAGCTCGAGTGCTGTGAGGTCTTCCGGGAAGTCGTCGGAGGGCGTGAGTCTGCTTCTCAAGGGGTGCCTGTTCGGTGGTGGGACGGAACACTGCGATCGGGCCCGCTTCTAGACCACGCATGCCGGGCGGGGCCCGGCAGGGCAAGGCAAAAGAGTACCCGTTCGACCGCCCGGAAGGGAAGCCGCCCGGCGCTCCTTGGACGTGTTCTCCGCCTGCCGGTCCGTGGGGTCGTCGACGGCCACGGGCACGCCGCCCGGCAGGAGCCGGCAAGCCGGGCCCCTGCCCTCCCGTGCGACGCCGGTGAGCGGCGGGGAGAGGGCGTCGGGAGGTGCTGCTCTCGTCCACAGTGCCGTGGGTGCGGAGGCTGAGCAGCGGCGCGGGCGACCGGCGGTGGCAGGCGGTCGACACGGGCGAGTCGTGCGCCCGACCGTTGCGGCGGGGTGTCGGTGGCAGGGCCTAATCTGCCCTGATGGATGCCGGAGCGAGCAGGGGGTGCGATGCCCGAGGGTGACAGCGTGTTCCGGCTCGCGGCACGGCTGAGGCGATCCCTCGACGGACGACTTCTGCGCCATGGCGACCTGCGTGTCCCCGCCCACGCCACGGATGCACTGGACGGACTGCGGGTGGTGGGGCACGAGACGCATGGCAAGCACCTGCTGACGCGGCTGGACGGCGGACTCACGCTCCACACGCATCTGCTGATGCAGGGTTCGTGGACGGTCACGGCCGCGGGCAGGAAGCTGCCCCGCGCGCTGCTGCCCGACGCGCGGGTCATCCTCGAGGTCGAGGACGGTCCCACCGCGTACGGACTGCACCTGCCCGTGGTCGACCTGCTGCCCACACGGGCGGAGGCCGATGTCATCGGCCACCTGGGACCCGATCCGCTGCGCGACGACTGGTCCGCGGCGGAGGCGGTCTCCCGGCTGGGCCGGGATCCTGCCGAACGGATCGCCGCGGCCCTGCTCGACCAGCGCAACGTCGCCGGCTTCGGCAACCTCTGGGCCAACGAGCTGTGCTTCCTGCGCGGCCTCCACCCGGACACCCCCGTGGCCGACGCCGACCTCCCCGCGCTCGTGGCGCTCGGCGCACGATGCCTGCGGTTCTCCGCCGTCCAGCCCGGTGCGCACCAGGTCACCACGGGCAATACGCGCAAGGGCGAGCAGCACTGGGTGACCGGCCGGGCCGGGAAGCCGTGCCTGCGCTGCGGCACCACCGTGCGTGTCCGTGCCGAGGTCCCCGGTGATCCGGGCCGCCGCCGGACCTGGTGGTGTCCGCGCTGCCAGCCGTCGCGGCAGTCAGCGCCGGGCGGCGAGCGCCGCCACGAAGGCGTCGGCTGACGCCGCCGTGCTGTCGATGCGCCAGTCGGCCTCCTTGGCGATGTGGAACCAGACGACGGCGACGACGTCGGGCTGGGCGGAGAGGTAGCCGAACAGGCTCGTGATCCACTGGGGCTTCGATCCGCCGATCTCCGAGGACGCGGTCTCGGCGATCAGAACGGGCTTTCCCGGAGCGATCCGGCGGAGCTGCGCGATCCCCTCGCCGAAGATCGCCTCGGGTTCCTGCCAGCTGCCCCCCGACGGGGAGGTGCCCCAGTTGTAGCCGTCGAGTGCCACGACGTCGACGTATCCGCTCCCCGGGTAGAGCCCGTCGAGGGGGACGGAGCCCCAGTAGGGCACGTTCGGGTTCCAGACCCAGCTGATGTTGGTCGCGCCGGTCGACGCGACGACGTCGTGCACGTGCTGGTAGGCGGCGACGTAGTCGCCCGTCCCGGTGCCGTTGACCCCTTCCGCCCAGGGGTACCAGTTGCCGTTCATCTCGTGGGCGAAGCGGAGGTACACCGGCTGGCCCCACCGGCCCAGGGCTGTGCCCCATTCCCGCAGGTAGGCGTCGAAGTCGCCTGCGGCGATGCGGTCCAGCGAGTAGGCGGGCTGCGCGGTGCCACCTCCCCAGGTCCAGGGCTCCCAGGTCAGGAGGGTCTCGGCTCCCCTCGCTCGGACGGCATCGAGTTCGGCGATGGGCGCGGGCTGGTTGAAGTCCTTGTACGACAGGACGATCGAGGGCGCCTCACCGGCGAGGGCCGTCACCTCGTCCAGTTCCGCACCGGCAGCCGGTCCGCCATTGGTGCCCACGCCGAACCGGATCGCCTTCGCGGTGCCGCCCGGCGCGGGGGTGGGCTCGACGACGGTGAAGCGGGCGGTCGCGACCGCGCTTCCGGCCGTCGCGGTGACGGTCACGGTGCCCGGGGCGGCGGGCATCACGATCGACGCCTGGAAGGTGCCACCGGCGGTCGTGGTCACCGCCACCCGGGCGGTTCCTGCGACGACGGTGCCCTTGGTCCGTTTCGGGAACCCCGCACCCGAGACGGAGACGGACGTGCCGAGTGCACCGGAGACGCTGCCCAGTGTGATCGTCGCCGCGGCCTGCGCGGGGGGAGGGGTCAGCCCGAACAGCAGGACCGAGATCACGGCGAGGAGGAGGGGGAGCCGGTGGGCGGTGGCCCGTGCGGAAGCGGCCGGGGGAGGGGGAGCGGCGGCTGGAGTCGCGGCTGGAGTCATGGTCGGCACCTAGCTGGTTCGGTAGCCCGGCTGACCGCAGGGGCCCCGTGGCTTTGCGTCCCCGGCTCGCGCCGGGTTTGCCGTTGTCGCCGGGCGGTCGCCCGGGCGCCGGAGGTCCCCGCCGAGGCGGGGCTCCTCCACCATTGTCCCGGAGGTCGTCGTCGGGCGGGGGCGGAGCACCTGAAGGATGCCAGAGGATTCCTACAGGTCTTCCGCAGCACGTCCCGATCGCTCTCCGGCACGCGTGGGACCCGCCTCCGTCCTCGCTGCGCCGCGATGGCGGGAAGGGCCGACTATGACGTGGACGGACAGGTGCGCTGGGAATTCCCGGTGACGTGCACCACAATGGGTCCTGCTGCGGGATCGAGGCACCCGCAGTGTTGGTGAGGGGGACAGATGAAGCAGAGACCGGCGTTCACGAACACCATTGCGTTCCAGATCGACGAGTACAGGCCGACCTTCGAGGCGCAGGTGGGCCCTGCCCTCGCCGCGGTCTTCGCCCGCGAGCAGGAGGATCTCCGAAGCGCTGGGATCCCACCGGGGACGGCACGCGTGGGCGACGCGCTCCCCGCGGCCGTCCTGCACGACGAGCACGGCCGCCGGGTGCATCTGGCGGAGGTGCTCGGGGCCGCGGCGGCCATCCTGGTGTTCTACCGCGGATCGTGGTGTCCGTACTGCAGTATCGCGCTGAAGACGTACCAGCGCGAACTCCGCCCCGTCGTCGAGGCGTTCGGGACTCGCCTCATCGCGATCAGCCCCCAGACCCCCGAGACCGCCGTCGCGGCCGCGCGCGCCGCAGGACTGCGCTTCGAGCTGTACTCGGACGAGGGTAACGCCCTCGCCTCGCGCCTCGGGATCGTGACGGTGCCCAGTCCGGAGTCCGAGGCGGCACGCGCCGCCCTGGGCATCGATGTCGCGGGCACCAACATGGACCGCACCGCGGCCATCCCGTTCCCCACGGTGGTCGTCGCCGACGCCACGGGCACCATCCGCCTGATCGACGTCCGCGTGGACTACACGACGCGCACGGAGACGTACGACATCATCGAAGCCCTGATCGCCCTGTAGTCCGCGTCCCGGCGGGCAGGATGCCGGCGCTATCGTGCCGTGCCTGCCGGAACGCCCCGCCCGGTCGACGGTGCCGCCGGGCCCACCACACCGAGAGGACAGGCCGCCCCCCATGCAGCTGACGATCGAACGCGTGCCCTTCGACGCCCCCGACGCCGAGGCACTACGCAACGCCCAGCAGGCCGAGCTGCACGTGCGCTACGGCAGCGAGGACCACGAGCCCGGAGAGCCCCCTACCGCGGACAACGTGCCCTTCTTCGTCGTCGCCCGGGCAGCGGATGGAACGGCGGTCGGCTGCGGGGGCCTGCGCCCGCTCGGCGACGGAGGCCTCGAGGTGAAGCGGATGTATGTGCTGCCCGACCGCAGGGGCCAGGGCGTCGCGACGGCGATCCTCCGACGCATCGAGGAACAGGCGCGCGCCATGGGCAGCAGCACGCTGCGCCTCGAGACGGGCACGGAGCAACCCGATGCCATGCGGTTCTACGAGCGTGAGGGGTACCACCGCATCCCGGCTTTCGGCCTGTACGCGGGCGAGGAGCACTCGGTCTGCTACGCGAGACTCCTCGACTGACCGCGCCGGGCGTCAGGTTCCCGGGGTCTCCGTGGTGATGTCACCGAGAGTGGCCGAGAGGGATGCCAGGAGCGCGTCCGCGTCCGTGAACAGCAGGAAGTCCCGCGACCCCGACCCCATGCCGATGCGCCGTCCCCGGATCCGCTCGTCGGCATAGACGGGGAGGGCGCTCCTGCTGCCCAGTGGCGTGATGGTCCCGGACTCGTAGCCGGTGAGTTCGAGGGCGGTCGCGGGCGGCACGAGCGAGGCCTTGTTCACGGCCAGCAGCGCGCGGAGCCGGGACCAGTCGAGGCGCCTCGTCCCCGGGATCAGGACGAAGACGGCCTTCCCTCCGCTGACCTTGGCCACCATGGTCTTGACCCCGGCCTCAGCCGTGAGGCCCTGGGCCGACGCCGCGTCGTCGAAGGTGCCGTCCTCGTCCCGGGGCACCAGGGATATGCCGAGTCCTCGGGCTGCTGCATCCTGCTCGGCGGGGAAGGGGCGGGCATCGGCGGTGTCCATCACCCCATCGTAGGTGCCGCCGGTCAGGGCCGGCCGGATCGGAGCACCGCTGTGCTGGCCCTGACCATGAGCTCGCTCCCGGGCAGCGAGCGGGTCCTGGCCTCCCCGGAGTCGAGCAGCGTGAGCAGCAGTTCGGCGGCGATCCTGCCCTGCTGCCCCGGGGTGCGAGCCAGGGCCGTGACCGCGGGAGAGGCCAGCCGGCAGTGCAGGGAGTCGTCCCAGCTCACGATCGCGACGTCCTCCGGGCAGCGCAGCCCGAGCTCGCCGAGGGCCAGCAGGCCGCCCATCGACATGAGGTCGTTGCCGAACACGACCGCGGTCACCGGCTCGTCCGAGGGGGCGCGGAGGAGCGCGACGACGGCGTCGTGCCCGGCGTCGAGCGCATAGGTGGCCTCGTGCAGCACCACCTGCATCCCGTGCCCGGCCGCCCGCTCCCGCACCCCCCGGATCCGCTCCTCCTCGTGGAGGAAGGTGTGCGGCCCGGTGACATGGGCGATCCTGCGGTGGCCGCCCCCGTGGAGGTGGTCGACGATCGTGGCAGCGTCGACGGTGTGGTCCGTGGTCGTGCCGGCGAACCCGTGCGGTGTGCCGGTGGCGGGCGCACCGTGCAGCACGAAGGGCAGCCCGAGCCGGGCCAGCAGGGCGGGGCGCGGGTCGTCGTGCAGATGGTCGAAGACCACGACGCCGTCCACCTTCTGCTCGCCGGCCCACCGCTCGTAGATGAGCCGCTCCTGTGCCGGGTCCTTGCCCACCATCCGCAGCATCAGGGCCATGTCCGCCTGGGCGAGTGCCGCTTCGATCCCGGTGAGCAGGCCCATGTAGTAGGGCTCGGTCCCGATGAGCAGGGGATCGGCGGAGAGCACCATCCCGACGGCGCCGGCGCGTGAGCGCGACAGGGCGCGGGCGGAGGAACTCGGGTACCACTCGAGTTCCTCCGCGAGGTCCAGGACGCGGCGCCGGGTCAGCTCGCTGACACCCGGCTGGCCGTTGAGGGCGTAGGAGACGGATGCCTTCGAAATGCCCAGCCTCTTCGCCAGGCCGGCGATGGTTTCCTTGGCCATGGCCTACACGATAGCGCCACCGATCGCTTGACCCGCCCCGGGTGATCCCCTAGGTTCGACCTAGGATCTGAACCGGTTCAGTACATCCAGTTCTCAGCGAGGAGAATCTCCGTGACGTATTCACTCCAGCTCTACACCCTGCGGGCCGCGATGGGAGAGGATCTCCCGGGCACCATTCGGCGCGTCGCCGAGCTGGGCTACACCGCCGTCGAGCCGTACAACTTCGTCGCCACCGCGGAGGAGCTGGCCGAGGCGCTGGCCGCCAACGGACTCACCGCGCCGTCCGGCCATGCACCCCTGCTCCGTGCCGACCAGGACGAGATCTTCGACGCCGCACGCAGGCTCGGCATCGGCACGGTGATCGACCCGCACGTCGAGCGTTTCCACTGGACCACGGCCGCCGACATCCAGACCACCGCCGAGGCGCTCAACGCCGCGGCGAAGAAGGGCGCGGAGTACGGCATCACGGTGGGCTACCACAACCACGAGTTCGAGCTCGAGGAGCGCATCGACGGCGTCTCCGGGCTGGAGGTCCTCGCCGGCCACCTCGATCCCGAGGTGGTCCTCGAGGTGGACACCTACTGGGCCGCGGTGGGGGCGAGGACCCCGTCGAGCTGCTCCGGCGCCTCGGCAGCCGCGTGCGCTTCGTCCACATCAAGGACGGCCCGCTCACCAAGGACGACAAGGAGCAGGTCGCCGTCGGCTCGGGCAGCATGCGCGTCTGGGACGTGCTCGACGCCGTCCCCGACCTCGAGGCGGCCGTCGTGGAACTCGACGACTTCGACGGCGACATCTTCACCGCCGTCGCCGACAGCCTGGTCTACCTGAGCGAGGGGAAGAAATGAGGACCGGCCCCGTCGGAGTGGCCGTCATCGGCGCAGGCGTCATCAGCAAGGAGTACCTGACCAATCTCACGAGCTTCCCCGATGTGACGGTGCACATCGTCGCCGACATGGTCGAGGAGGTCGCGGCCACCCGGGCCGCGGAGTTCGGAGTCGCGTCATCCGGTGGAGTGCAGGACGCGCTGTCCCATCCCGACGTCGAGATCGTCGTGAACCTGACGATCCCCGCGGCGCACGTCGAAGTGGCCACCGCGGCGGTGCAGGCCGGCAAGCATGTGTGGAGCGAGAAGCCCTTCTCGCTGGACCGCGAGAGCGGCCTCGGCCTGCTCGAGGCGGCGGACGCCGCCGGCCTCCGTCTCGGTTGCGCTCCCGACACGTTCCTCGGCGCGGGGCTCCAGACTGCGCTGCGCATGGTGGCGCGCGGCGACATCGGCGTCCCCCTGACGGCGCTGACCCTCATGCAGTCGCCCGGCCCCGAGTCCTGGCACCCGAACCCGGCCTTCCTCTTCCAGGAGGGGGCAGGGCCGCTGTTCGACATGGGGCCCTACTACCTGACCACACTCGTCCAGACCTTCGGCGCCATCACCAGGGTGGCGGGCCTCGGCTCGAGGTCCCGGGCCACCCGGACGATCGGATCGGGTCCGAAGGCCGGCGAGGTCTTCGACGTCACGGTCCCGTCGCATGTCAGCGCGATCGCCCAGTTCGCGAACGGGGAGTCCTCGCAGAGCATCTTCAGCTTCGACTCGCCCCTCAAGCGCGCTGGCTTCGTCGAGGTCACGGGGACCGAAGGCACGCTCGCGTTCCCCGACCCGAACTTCTTCACGGGCGACCTGATGCTGACCCGGCCCGGAGCCGACGAGCCGGAGACCATCCCGGCGGTCGGTGCGATCTCCACCCGCGGCAGCGGCGTGCTGGAGATGGCTCGCGCCCTCCGCGAGGGCCGGCCGCACCGCGCCCAGGGCGAGACGGCCTACCACGTGCTCGACGCCATGGTCTCGATCTCGGAGAGCATCGCGACCGGCGAGTTCGTCCCGCTCTCGAGCACGGCGACCGCTGCCGAGCCGCTGCCCGAGGACTGGGATCCGTACGCCTGCACCCTGTCCTGATCCCGGCGGCCGGAGTGTCGGCGGGGCACTGGCGTAGGCTGGAATCCTGCGGACACGTTAGCGCCACCTCTGGCGCCGTTCGCGAGGAGGCGGAATTGGTACAGCGCATGGCAGACCCCACGTATCGGGCCCAGCAGTGGGAACAACGCTACGATCCCCAGATCGAGGACGTGAACCGCCTGTGCGACACGCTGGCCGAGTCGAAACCGGGATCGGCCGTGCCGTATATCGATCCCGTCCACGACGTCGACGGCTGCAAGATCGTCAGTCTCTTCTCGAGTCCGGGCTCCTCGTTGCCGTCGGGTTTCGTCTCCTTCGAGAACGACGATCCGAGTTCCATCCGCATGGCCGGGATCTACGAGGCGGTCGGCCTGCCGCCTGAAGCGGTCATGCCCTGGAACGCCTACCCCTGGTATCTGCCCGAGGGCAAGGAGCGTGCGCTCACCATGGACCAGATCTCCGACGGGGTGAAGCCGCTCCTGACGTTCCTCCAGCAGGTTCCGCGGGCCTCGGCGCTCGTTGCCCACGGGGCGGACGCGCACAAGGCCGCACGGCGCCTGATGAAGCTCGAGAACCGCGCCATCATGAAGCGCGGGTTCAAGATCTACGAGGTACGCTCCCCGGGTGAGCGGGCGTTCAAGGGCACGCCCGCGAACCAGGAGCTGTGGCTGAAGGACATCCAGTCGGCCTATGCCGACGCGATGGGCCGGGCCGGGCTGCGTTCCCGCCAGTCCATCTAGGGACTCCAGCCGGAGTCGACGCAAAAAGGCGGGGCCCATCGGGCCCCGCCTTTCCTGCATCTCAGGCCGATCCGCACTTCGCGTGCAGTCCGGCTTCCACGGGGGCGTCGTCCTCCGTGCGTCCGAGGGTCAGGCCGCGGAGGGTCGCCGAGATGTCCTCGAGGGACTGCAGGACCCACGCGAAGGCTTCCTCATCCATGGCCTGCCCCTTCCTGCCGGGTGCAGACGAGCGGTGCGCGAGGGCCAGGCGTGCCACGGTCCCCTCGAGGGTCTCCAGCACTTCGTGCGTCTGGGCGGCGAGATGGTCGGCCGTTGTGCCGGTCGCGGGCCCGCGGCCGCCGGACACCATGCGGAGGGCGGTTCGGGGCAGCCCGGAGGCGTGGGCAGTCGTGCTGGCGGACGGGCGCTGTGCGCTCATGGATCGAGACCTCTTCTAAGTCAAGACGGCGCCCTTGAATCCCCCTGGGCAGAAAAAGATTGACTACGACAGTCTGCCACCCATGGAGCAGGTTCCCTACGAATTCCGGCTCAGGAATTACACAACATTACCGGTCGGTAACATCAAGGTCCGCACACCGGTGCCGACGGGGCCGGCGCCCCTGCCGTCCCAGGACCGGGCCGGCAGTGTCATGCCTCCTCCTCCCGACGGGTGGTGAGGTAGGTGGAGCCGTCAGGATTGCGCACCACGGTCCACTGCTGCAGTTCCGCCTGGCGCAGCCGGTGTGCCTCGTCGTCGCGGTAGACGACCGGTCCCGCGGTGGTGCCGCGCTGGGCGGGGCCGAAGAACATCCGCAGCTTGCCCGTGGCGGTCATGAAGCGGGCGGACAGCGGTTGCTTGTCGGTCATCGGAGGTTCCCTTCGGGGTGTCGGTTCACGGGGGCGGCGGAAGCGGCGTGCTCCGCGCCGGTCGAAGCGGGGAGCCGGGTGCCGGTGGCCCGGATGATCCCGTGCATGGCGTCGTTGAGGGCGTCCACCTGCTCCCGCGTCAGGCCGAGCCGCTCCATCATGGTTGCCGGTACGTCGAGGGCGTCGGTGCGGAGGTCCCGGCCTGCTGTGGTGAGCTCGACCGCGAGCGCCCGCTCGTTGCCCGGGACGCGGGTCCGGGTGAGCAGGCCGAGGGCCTCCAGTCGCTTGAGCATCGGCGAGAGGGTGGCGGACTCCATGGCGAGCGCCTGCCCGATGCTGCGGACGGTGCGCGGGCTCTCCTCCCACAGCGCGAGCATCACGAGGTACTGCGGGTGCGTGAGGTTGAGCTTCTCCAGGACCGGACGATAGGCGCCGACCACGCTCCGGGATGCTACGGACAGCGCGAAGCACAACTGTCGCTCGAGCAGGAGGTCGTTGTCGGTGGTGGCCAAGGGTCCTCCGGATGGGTCCGCGACGAATAAGTGTGCACTGATGGTTAGGGTACTACTGATCGTCGACGCTGCCAGGCCGGTCGTGGCAGCGCTCGGCGGAGACACCACGTCCGGCTAGGCGAAGTCCCCGGCCACCAGGAACTCGTGCCCACGCAGCACGAGCTCCTCGAGGCCGTTCCTGCCACTGCAGGGGGGGGCCGGGCGGGCCCGGAAGTGTCGGTGGCGGCCGATATCATGGCCGCACACCACCGACACGAAGGGTTGCATGCTGCAGGCCAACAAGCTGCTCCAGATCAGCAGGATCTACGTCGAGCCGGCCGCTGCGGCGCTGCCCCGGGGTCAGGAGATCCTGGCACGCTGGCCGGAGGCGGACGTCGTCGAGGTGGCGAGCCACTGGCGCATCCCCGAACTGAGCGGAGACGAGGCGAACGTGCGTCGCTGGGTCCGTATCAAGACGGAGGCGCTCATCATCGGTGTCAAGAAGACCCTGACCGCCAAGCCCAACGGCAGGTCCGCCGATTTCATCGCCCCCTCCACCGCGAACGGCTGCGCCATGGCCTGCGCGTACTGCTACGTGCCGCGCCACAAGGGCTACAGCAACCCGATCACCGTCTTCGCCAACATTGACCAGATCGGGGGCTACCTCGAACGGCACGTCGCGAGGCAGGGCCTCAAGCTGGAGCCGAACCAGTGCGACGACCACGCCTGGGTCTATGACATCGGCGAGAACAGCGACTGCTCCGTCGATGCGCTGGTCAGCGACAACGTGCGCGACCTCGTGCACCTGTACCGCGAGCTGCCCACGGCGAAGCTGTCCTTCGCCACCAAGTACGTGAACCGGGACCTGCTGTCCTGGGACCCGCAGGGGCGCACCCGGATCCGCTTCTCGCTCATGCCCGAGAAACTCGCGCGCACGGTGGACGTCCGCACGACGCCGGTGGCGGAGCGGATCGCCGCCATCAACGACTTCGTGGAGGCCGGCTACGAGGTGCACGTCAACTTCTCGCCGGTCATCATCACGCCCGGGTGGCAGGAGGACTGGCGGGAGCTCTTCCGCCGGCTCGATGCGTCGCTCTCGCCCGCGGCGAAGCAGCAGCTCGCCGCCGAGGTCATCTTCCTCACGCACAACCAGCAGTTGCACGAGGTCAACCTCGGCTGGCACCCGCAGGCCGAGGAGATCCTGTGGCGCCCGGACCTGCAGGAGACCAAGCGGTCCCAGAACGGTTTTCCCAACGTGCGGTACATCGCCTACGAGAAGCGGGGCTATCTCGACGAGCTCCTGCGCCTGGCCGCTGCCGAGCTGCCCTACTGCCGGATCCGCTACGCGTTCTAGCGCCGGCGGTGGGATCGGTGCGCCGGGGCACCGATCCGGTTGTAGATTAGCTCCGTGGTCTCACACCTTGCGCGGATGCTCACCGTGCTCCTTCTCCTTGTCCTGTGCGCATGCAACATCAATCCCAAGGCTGTCCGCTGTGATCCCGTCGACGGGCGGAATCTCGCGCCGGAGGACGGGACGCTGATGGGTGTGAACCTCGAATGGGGCAGGGAGACGCTCGCCGAGTACTCGGAGAAGCTCGGGGAGCGACCCGCGGTCGCTGTTACGTTCGCGGATTTCCCCTTCAGGGAAGAGGATCCCGACCTGATCGCTTCGGCGGCCGAGCAACTGCGGCAGGAAGGTGGCATGCTGCTGCTGACGCTCGAACCGATGGAAGGACTTGCCGCGGTCACCGACGACCACGCGGACGAGCTCGCCGGTATGCTCGCGGACTTCAACGTCAACGGGGTCCCGGTCATCGTGCGCTTCGCCCACGAGATGAACGGCTCCTGGTACCCCTTGGGGCAGCAGCCCGGCGAGTACATCGCCGCGTTCCGGCGGGTCGCCGACGCCGTGCACCGCGACGCACCGGGCTCAGCCATGATGTGGGCACCGAACTACGGCGGGGGTTACCCCTTCGCGGGCGGCACTCATGAGTCCCTGCCCGGCGCGGAGGGGTTCGCGGAGCTCGACACCACCGGTGACGGCGGTCTGACGGCACTCGACGACCCCTACGCGCCGTACTACCCGGGTGACGACGCCGTGGACTGGGTCGGGATGTCCCTGTATCACTGGGGTAGCACCTATCCGTGGGGCGAGAGCGAGATGCCGGAAGAGGACAAGTTCACCGACCAGCTCACCGGACGGTACAACGGGAAGAACGGCGACGATTCGATGCTGCCGGACTTCTACGCCGAGTACGGGGTGGGCCATGGCAAGCCCGTCGCCATCCCGGAGACAGCATCCCTGGTCACCGATGACATCGGAGAGCTGCGGACCCTGAACATCAAACGTGCCTGGTGGGAGCAGGTCTTCGACCCGGCCGTGCACGAGCGCTTCCCGCAGCTGCGCATGGTGAACTGGTTCGAGTGGAACAAGATGGAACCCGAGGTCGGCGCCGCGGTGGACTGGACCGTGGTGGAGGACCCAGCGATCCGGGCCGCCTTCACGGCCGTGCTGCCCGAGTGGTACCGCTTCGCGGCGGAACCCGAAGCATGCGGGGAGCCCCTGGCATGACCACGGACGGCCGGGACCCCGGCTGGCAGCTCGCCCCCGACCTGCCGGTGCCCGTCATCATGGACCAGTTCTGGGCGGATGCCGTGTTCCTGCACTGGCGGATCGACCCTGATGCCGTGCAGCGCTTCATGCCGCCGGGCGTCACCCCGGACGTGGTGGACGGTTCGTCGTGGGTCGGGCTGATCGGCTTCCGCATGGTCGGAGCGGGGCTCGGCCGGGGCCTGCCCGTGCCCTATCTCGGGTCCTTCACCGAGATCAACGTGCGGCTCTACTCGCGGGGCCCGGACGGGACGCGCGGCGTGGTCTTCGTGACCCTCGACGCTTCCCGCCTCGCCGTGGTGCTCGCGGCGCGCGCAGGCGGCATCCCCTATGTGTGGTCGAGATGCTCACCGCTCCTGCGGGGTTGGGGTGAGCAGCGGGAGTACGGGTACGAAGTCGTCCGGTACCGCCGGCAGGCGACCTCCCGCTTCGTCGCCCGCCCCGAGCTGGAGCGCACAGCGGATGACGTCCTGTCCCTCGAACTCACCGCCCGCTTCGGCCTGCACAGCACCCTGGCAGGCCGGACGCTCTCCATCCCCAACACCCATTCCCCCTGGCCGCTCCACCCGGCCACGCTGACGGAGTTCGACGACGGGCTGCTCGGTGCGGCGGGGCTCCTGGTCCAAGGGCCACCGGAGTCGGTGCTGTTCTCCCCGGGGGTGCAGACGCAGTTCGGCAGGCCCCGAGTGGTTCGCTAGTCGCCCGGACGCAGGACCCGGGCCCGGACCGGTCGCTCGCTGCGGGCGGCTGCCCGGAGCCGGAGCGGGCTAGCCGAGCGCGATGCCGGAGGGCCGGATGCTGAGGGTCTCGATCGTCGATTCCGGTGTCGCATCGACGGCGAGCCGGACGGCCTTCGCGACCTGGTCGGGCCGGATCCATGCCTCCGGCCGGTAGTCCCTGCCCTCCCACGCATGCAGCTCCTCCTGCATGTCGGTGGCGACCCTGCCCGGGTGGATGGAGCTCACCCGCACGCCGTGCGGCCGCTCCTCCTCCCGCAGCGCGTCCGTGAGGGCCCGCAGCGCGAACTTGGTGCCGCTGTAGACGGCCGATCCGGCCCCGGAGGTGTAACCGGACCCGCTGTTGATGGCGATGACCTGGCCCGAAGCGGCGCGCAGCGCCGGCAGTAGCGCCCGCGTGAGGGACGCGACGGCGAACACGTTGACCTCGAAGCTCTCGCGCCAGGCGTCGTCGGACAGTTCCGCCACCGGCCCCATCCGGAGCACTCCCGCGGAATGGACGAGGACGTCCAGGCGCGGGATCCCTGCCACGGCGGCGGCCACCTGCCCGGCGTCGCGCAGTTCCGCCGCGAAGGGTTCCGCGGACGGGAATGACGACGACAGGTCCGCCAGGGCGGCGAGGTCGCGGCCGCCGAGCAGCAGGTGGTGCGTGGAGCCGAGCTCGTCCGCGATGGCGCGGCCGATACCGCGGGAGGCGCCGGTGATGAGGGCGACGGGGTTCGGTGACATGCCCTCACCCTAGCAATGCGGGGGAGGCCGCCGGGCGCTCCCCACGCGGCGGCGAGGCCGTGCTCCGTTGACAACGTCGCCCACGTCACACACACTCACTGGACAACAAATGTTCACCTGTGGGCAACCCGCGGGTGACGGTGGAGAGGACGCTCGATGACCGACGCACATCTGACGAAGGAGGACGTGCTCCGCGCGGCAGTCGCCCTCGTGGAGGCCTTCCGTGCGACCGACACGCAGGCGTACTTCGCCTGCTTCGCCGAGGATGCGACCTTCGTCTTCCACACCGAGGACCGCAGGCTCGCATCGAGGGCCGCCTACGAGCAGCTGTGGTCGACGTGGCTCGACGCGGGGTGGCGCGTGACGGACTGCTCCAGCAGCGACCGGCATGTGCAGCTCCTCGGGGACGTGGCGGTGTTCACGCACGACGTCCGCACCACCACGGAGACGGCCGGTGCGACGGAGACCACCCGGGAGCGCGAGACGATCGTCTTCCGCCGCTCGGCCGGCACCATCACGGCGGTCCACGAACACCTCAGCCCCGCCCCCCACGACGACCGGAAGTAAGACCACCATGACGGCAGGAACCCCTCCCACCTCGGCCTACCGACGCCTGTCGGACCACCTCGACCGGAACTCCGACGGCTACGGCCCGCTGCGCGGCTCGCTCGGTACCGCCCGCATGGGCATGATCTGGCTCGCCGCGAACCTCGTGGTCACCACCCTCCTCACCGGGACCCTGTTCGTCCCCGGCATCAGCTGGCCGCTCGCCGTCGCCATGATCGTGCTGGGCACGCTCATCGGCGGGTCCGTGCTGGTCCTGGTGGGCAACATGGGCACGCGCACCGGACTGGCGACGATGTCCCTGACGAAGGGGTCCTTCGGACTGCGGGGGTCCTTCCTGCCCGTGGCCGCGAACGTCATCACGCTCATGGGCTGGAGCTGGGTGCAGGCGATGCTCGCCGGCGTGACGGTGAACTTCCTCGTCGAGCAGGCCACCGGTTTCTCGAGCCCTGTCCTCTTCTCGGTGCTGTGCCAGTTGCTGGTGGTGTGCCTGGCGATCTTCGGCCACGCCGGGATCGCGCGCGTGGAGCCGTGGCTCGCCCTCGTGATCCTCGCCTTCATGGCCTACATCTTCACCACCGCGTTCCTCGCCTACAGCCCCGCGGACATCGCTGCCATCCCGCAGGACACGGCGGCGGGCTGGACGGGTGTCGCGGCCCTGGACGTCGTGATCGCGACGGCGATCTCCTGGACGGTGCTGTCCGCGGAGTTCAACCGTCTCGCGCGCACGCAGTCGGCGGGGATGATCGGTTCGGGGATCGGGTACATGCTCTCCACCGTGCTCGCCATGACGCTCGGCGCCACGGCCATCGGCTACGTGGTGCTCGACGGCGGGGAGGCCGTGCCGTTCGATCCCACCGTGATCGTCGCCTCCTTCGGTGCTCCGCTCGCCGTGGTGATCTTCCTGTCCGTCATGGCCACCAACACCATGGTGGTCTACGGCATGGTGGCCTCCGTCGTGAACATGGTGCCCTCCCGGCGCGTCACCTTCCTGCCGACGGCGATCGTGCTGGGCGTCATCTCGATCCTCGGCTCCACCTGGCTCTCGCTCCTGAACCAGTTCACGGCCTTCCTGACGGTGATCGGCGCCCTGTTCATCCCCGTCTTCGCCATCATGATCGTCGACTACTACCTGGTGCGCTCCCGCCACTACGGCCGGGACATCCTCCGCGCCAGCGGCGGCGAGTACTGGTACACGGGGGGAGTGAACCTGGCCGCGGTCCTGGTGTGGCTCCTCGGAGCCGGCACGTCGCTGCTCCTCACCTATGTCGTCCCCAGTCCGATCGGAGCGACCATCCCGACGTTCGTGCTGTCCGCCCTGCTCTACTTCGCCTGGGCGGCGGCGTCGCGGCGCATCGACCGGGACGGGCACCCGCGTGTCCACCTCCTGGACCTGCCGGAGGAGCAGGGCATCCATGCGGATCGTTGACCTCTCGCAGCCCGTCCACACGGGGATGCAGGTCTACCCGGGAGATCCGGAGGTCGTCCTGACCACCGTCGCGACGGTCGCCGAGGACGGGTACCAGGTGGCATCGCTCCATGCCGGGTCCCACACGGGCACCCACCTCGACGCTCCCCTCCACTCGATCGCGGGCGGGCACGCCGTGGACGACATCGACCTCGCCCGGCTGGTGGGGCCGGCACGCATCGTGCAGTGCACCGGCCTGGCTCCGCACGAGGTCATCACCTGGGCCTCCGTGGAGGACCAGCTGCAGGACCTGGCGGACCAGGCGATGGTGCTGTTCCATACGGGCTGGTCCGCCTGGTTCGGCAGCGCACACTACCTGGAGCACCCCGTCCTGGCGCCCGAGGTGGCCGAACGGCTGCTCGCGGCGGGTATCACGGCGGTGGGTGTGGACACCCTCAATCCCGACCCGACCCTGCGCAACGGGGGACGGCTGCCGTTCCACACGGCACTGCTCGGGGCCGGCGGCGTGATCATCGAGAACCTCGCAGACCTTGCTGCCGTGACCTGGGACCAGCCCGTCGTCTCCGTACTGCCGCTCGCCCTCGCCGGGGCGGACGGGGCTCCCGTCCGCGCCGTCGCCATGCAGCCGGACGACCGCTAGGCTCCCGTTCCCGTCGTCGGAGCGGGTGCAGCGGGGCCTCCGGGGCGATGCGGCCCCGACGGGGAGCGGCGGCTCCCGTGCGACACGGAGATGCCCGCACCCACGGCGGGTGCGGGCATCACCGTGTGCGGGAACGGGCCTACTTCGTGGCGGACAACGTCCGGATCTCGTCGGCCGAGAGGTTCAGTTCCGAAGCGCGGGCCGAGTCCTGCACGCTCTCGGGGCGCGATGCCCCGGGGATCGGGACGACCGTGGGCGACAGGGCCAGTTCCCAGGCCAGGCATACCTGCTGGGGGCTGACGCCGTGCCTGTCGGCGATCTCCTGGAACGGCGTGAAGTGCTCGCCGAGTCCGCCTGCCTTCTTGATGCCTCCGAGCGGACTCCACGGCAGGAAGGCGATGCCGTTCTCCCCGCAGTACCTCAGCTCGTCCTCGCTGGAGCGGAAGGCGGGCGAGAACTGGTTCTGCACGGACACCAGTCTGCCGCCGAGGATCTCGTTGGCCTGCCGGATCTGGTCCACGGTGGCGTTCGAGATACCGGCCATGCGGATGACGCCCTCGTCCAGGAGGTCCTTGAGGGCCCCGATGGAATCCTCGTAGGCGACCTCCGGATCCGGACGGTGGTACTGGTACAGGTCGATGGCGTCGCCGCCGAGACGCTTGAGGGACGCCTTCGCGGCCTCCTTGAGGTATTCCGGGCGGCCGTTCAGCTTCCATGATCCGTCGCCGGGTCGCAGGTGGCCACCCTTGGTCGCCACCAGCACGGACGAGCTGTCCGCGCCGTAGGTGGCCAGTGCCTTCGCGATGAGCACCTCGTTGTGGCCCACCTCGTCCGCGTCGCGGTGGTACGCGTCCGCCGTGTCGATCAGGGTGATCCCGGCGTCGATCGCTGCATGGATGGTGCGGATGGAACGGTCCTCGTCGGGGCGTCCCTCGATGGACATGGGCATGCCGCCCAGTCCGAGGGCGCTGACGGGGATACCGCCGAGTGTGCGTTGCTGCATTGTCGTTCTCCTCTGGATAGACGTGCAGCTGTCATCGTACGCACGGACCGATATTTGGTGCCAGCGGCAACAAATCACTTGCCGAGCGTGAAGATCCGTCGTACCACGCGGCCCTCGGAGAGCGCATCGAGGCTCTCGTTGAGATCCTCGAGGGGGTGCGTGTCCGTGTGGAGCAGTTCGACGGGCAGCAGGCCGCGCCGCCACAGGTCCAGGTAGGCGGGGATGTCCCGCCCGGGTACGGCGTCACCCATGTAGGAGCCGAGCAGGCGCCGTCCCATGCCGGCGAACTGGAGGGCCTGTGCGGTGATCTGCTGGTCGGGATGCGGGAGGCCGACGGACACCACGGCGCCTCCGCGTGCGAGCAGCTGCAGTCCGGCCTCCAGCACGCGGGCGCTGCCCACCGCCTCGATGACGACGTCGGCACCACCGTCGGTCGCGTCCCGCACGAGGTCGGCGGCGTCGTCGGGCGTTCCCGCGAGGGATGCGCCGCAGCGCAGGCCGAGGTCCTGCTTGGCGGCGAGGGGATCGATCGCGATCACCGTGGTGCCGGGTACCTGGGCTGCTGCCATCACCGACATCAGTCCCACCGCGCCCAGGCCGAAGACGACCACGGACTGCCCCTCCTGCAGCGCCGCGGTGTTGAGGACGGCGCCGATGCCGGTCAGGGCGGCGCAGCCGAACATGGCGGCGACGTCGAAGGGCACGTCGCGGTCGATCACCACCACGGATTCGCGGGCCACGACGGCGTACTCCGCGAAGGCGGAGACGCCGAGGTGGTGGTTGATGCGCTCGCCGTCGATGGTGCGCAGGACGGCCGGCCCGTGCAGGAGATCCCCGCTCCCGTTGGATTCCGCGCCCCGGTAGCAGAGCGCCGGCCGCCCCGCCGAGCACGCGCGGCATGCACCGCACGCGGGTACGAACACGAGGACCACGTGGTCGCCGTCGTGGACGTCGACGACGCCGTCGCCCACGCGTTCGACCACACCGGTCGCCTCGTGGCCGATGGCCATGGGGAGCGGGCGGACTCGCGAACCGTCGATCACCGACAGGTCCGAGTGGCAGAGGCTCGCCCGGGTTATCCTCACCAGGACCTCGCCGGGCCGCGGCTCGGGCACGGGGACCGTCTCCAGGGCGAGGGGTTTGCTTCCGGCATAGGGAGCAGGCAGTTCGGCGGAGCGAAGCACCGCGGCGCGCATCATCGGGCTCATGGTATTCCTCGTCGTCGGGATACGGACTGCGCCAGTCTAGGCGCGGGGGTTACCGTTACGTGCACAACCGGATCCACGGGTCATCGGCACCGCGCCGGCACCACGCTTCGAGGAGGCCTGCAGCATGGAAGTACCGCTCTACGTCTGGACCGCCACGGTCATCGGCATCGTGGGCCTGCTCGTGTTCGACTTCTTCTTCCACGTCCGGAAGGCCCACACCCCGACCCTGCGCGAATCGGCGATCTGGTCCTCCATCTACGTGGGGATCGCCCTGCTGTTCGGTGTCGGTGTCCTCGTCTTCGGCGGGCCCACCATGGGCACCGAGTACTTCGCCGGCTACGTCACCGAGAAGGCGCTCTCGGTCGACAACCTCTTCGTGTTCCTCATCATCATGTCGAGCTTCCGGGTGCCGCGCGCGGACCAGCAGAAGGTGCTGCTGTTCGGCATCGTGTTCTCTCTCATCGCCCGGACCGGCTTCATCTTCCTCGGCGCGGCCCTGATCAACAGCTTCGCCTGGGTGTTCTACATCTTCGGCCTGATCCTGCTCCTGACCGCGGGAAACCTGCTCAAGCCCGGTGGGCACGACGACGACGAGAGCGTGATCATCCGGCTCGCCAAGCGCTTCCTGCCGGCGTCGGAGCACTACGACGGCGACAAGCTGTTCACGGTCGAGGACGGCAAGCGCGTCCTGACCCCGATGCTGCTCGTCATGGTGGCCATCGGCGCCACCGACATCCTGTTCGCACTGGATTCCATCCCGGCGATCTTCGGCCTCACCCAGAACACGTTCATCGTCTTCACCGCCACGGCGTTCTCACTCATGGGGTTGCGCCAGCTGTTCTTCCTCATCGACGGGCTGCTGGACCGGCTCATCTACCTCTCCTACGGACTCGCGGTGATCCTCGGCTTCATCGGCGTGAAGCTGATCCTGCACGCGCTGCACGAGAACAACCTGCCCTTCATCAACAACGGAGAGCACGTGGACGTCGTCGAGATCAGCACGGGCCTGTCGCTGGGCGTCATCCTCGGCGTGCTGGTCGTGACCGTCCTGGCCTCGGTGCTGAGCCCCAAGGGCAAGGCGAAGAACGCCATCTCCGGCGCCAAGCGCCACGCCGCCGAGTACCTGGACCTCACCTACGAGACGGACATCGACGAGCGGGAGAAGATCTTCGCGAGGTTGTGCGCCGAGGAGGCGGACCTCCGGAAGCTTCCCGAGAAGTACAAGCGCCTGATCCGCAACGAGACGGAGTTCATGGAGATGATCCGCAGGGCGCACGTCGAGCACGACGAGGCGCTCGAGCGGGAACCGGGCCGGTAGCGCTAGTTCCGTTCGCCGGAGAACATACGGCCGATCACGCCGCTGTCGAGGATCTCGCCGAGCAGTTCCAGCGGGGCGCCGGGAGGCAGCGGGATGCCGGGACGGCCGGCCAGAGCACTCACGTCGAGTCCGGTCAGGAAGTGCGAGCCGAAGGTGGCCGGGGAGTGCGGGCCGACGAGGTCGTCCACCGGTACCTGGACCGGGCCGTCGACGTCCTCGAACGCCGCGTCCTGCCCGGACCGGCCGCCGGGCAGGGGTGCCCAGGAGTAGGGGGCACGGCAGAGCAGGGCGTCCTCGGCGGGGGTGACGTCGTCGATGAGCTCGTTGACCGCCTGGGAGACCAGATCGGCGTCCTCGGTGTCGAGGTCGTAGACGCCGTGCAGGTAGGCATCGAACTCGAAGTAGTCCGTGAAGCCCCCCATGTTGCAGTAGTGCATCCAGGACTCGTAGGAGGAGAGTCCGGCGAACTCCATCGCCGACAGGGTCTCGTCGTTCTGCATAGTGCTCAACTCCTTGTCACGGCCCCCAGCTGAGCCTTTCCTCAATCCTCCCGAACGCACCTCAACTCAACCGGCCTGTCGCGCTCAGTTTTGGCGCAAGCGGAGGCTCCCACCTCAAGGCATTGCGGAGAAAGCAGAGAAAAACCGGCGTCCCGCAGCATCTGCTCCTGCGGGGCTGTCCCGGTGCCGGGCGCGGGCTAGTGGCTCAGCTTCAGCCCGATGACGCCTCCGACGATCATGAGCAGGAACACGATCTTGAGCAGCGAGGCAGCTTCGGTGCCGGTGGCCATCGCATAGACGACGGTGAGGGCCGCGCCGATCCCCACCCAGACGGCGTAGGCCGTTCCGACGGGCAGGGTCCGCATGGCGTAGGCCAGGCCGGCCATGCTCGCGACGATGGCGACGCCGAACACGAGTGTGGGCGCGAGTCTGCTGAAGCCCTCCGACTTGCCGAGCGCTGTGGCCCACCACACGGCTTCGAGGACTCCGGAGACGACGAGGACGATCCAGGCCATGATTCTCTCCCTGGGCCGTCTTGTCGCACACCGGGTACGGCACCCATCGTCCGGGAGGCGGTGGTTCCCGCCCCGGTCTCCATGCTGTCACGGAAACGGGAGCAGTGGTGCGGGCCGGGCGGGGGGCGGGACGTACGCGCGACTGCCCGGGCGCCACAGGATCCGGGCGCGGGGCCGGACGCCGTCCCTCCTAGCCCGCCGTCACCCGGCCGTCCACCACCTGCCAGCGCTCGTCCAGCCGGACGTTCTGCAGCAACCTGCGGTCGTGCGTCACGAGCAGGAGTGCGCCGGTGTAGGACTCGAGGGCGTCCTCGAGCTGCTCGATCGCGGGGAGGTCGAGGTGGTTGGTCGGCTCGTCGAGGACCAGGAGGTTCACGCCGCGTGCCTGCAGCAGGGCCAGCCCGGCCCTGGTGCGCTCACCGGGGGAGAGGGACCCGACGACGGCACGCACCTGATCGGCCTTGAGCCCGAATTTCGCGAGGAGGGTCCGCACCTCGGCCTGGGACAGCTCCGGCACCAGCGCCTCGAAGGCAGCGCCGAGGGGAAGGGCCTCGTCCAGCTGTCCGCGCGCCTGGTCGATCTCACCGACGGCCACGCTCGATCCGAGGGTGGCCACCCCGCCGTCGGGCTGCTGGTGCCCCAGCAGGAGCCGCAGGAGCGTGGACTTCCCCGCGCGCCGTTGGGGCCCGTGATGCCGATGCGCTCGCCGGCGTTGACCTGCAGCGAGACGGGACCGAGCGTGAATCCGCCCTGCGTGGCGGACGCGTTGTTGAGCGTCGCCACCACGGAGCTCGACCGCGGCGCCGCACCGATGGTGAACTGCAGCTGCCACTCCTTGCGCGGCTCCTCGACCTCGTCCAGCCGGGCGATGCGCGACTCCATCTGGCGGACCTTCTGGGCCTGCTTCTCGGACGACTCCATGCTGGCCTTGCGGCGGATCTTGTCGTTGTCCGGGCTCTTCTTCATCGCGTTGCGCACGCCCTGGGAGCTCCATTCCCGCTGCGTCCGCGCCCGCCCCACGAGGTCCTGCTTCTTCTCCGCGTACTCCTCGTACGCTTCGCGCGCATGGCGCCGCGCGACGGCCCGCTCCTCGAGGAAGGAGTCGTAGCCGCCGTCGTACACCGCCACCCTGTTCTGTGCGAGGTCCAGCTCGACGACGGTGGTGACGCAGCGGGCCAGGAACTCGCGGTCGTGGGACACGAGGACGACACCGCCGCGCAGGTTCTGGATGAAGGATTCGAGGCGCTCGAGGCCGGCGAGGTCGAGGTCGTTGGTGGGTTCGTCGAGCAGCACGACGTCGAAGCGGCTCAGCAGCAGCGCGGCCAGGGCGACGCGGGCGAGCTGCCCGCCGGAGAGGGCGGTGGTCGGCGTGGCCGGATCGATGCCGTCGGCGACGTCGGCCAGGACCGCCGGCATGCGGTCCTCGAGGTCCACGGCGCCGGACGCCATCCAGTGGTCCAGCGCGGCCGCGTAGGCGTCGTCGGCACCCTTCGACCCACTGCCGAGCGCCGCAGCGGCGTCCTCCATGGCGAGGTCGCCGCCGTCCCCGTGCGGCGCCCGATGTACGTCGCGACGGTCTCGCCGTCCAGGCGCTCGTGCTCCTGCGGCAGCCAGCCGACGAACGCATCGGGTGGGGTGGTGCGGACGGTGCCCGCGAGGGGCGCGTCCGCCCCTGCGAGCAGGCGCAGGAGCGTGGTCTTGCCGGCACCGTTCGCCCCGACCACCCCGACGACGTCCCCGGGCGCGACGGTGAGGTCGAGCTTCGAGAAGAGGGTGCGGTGGGCGTGGCCCCCGGACAGGTCCTTCGCCACGAGGGTTGCAGTCATTCCTCCAGTCTAGGAGGGGCCGGAGCGTCGCGGGTCAGGCGGCCACGTGCCAGATGCTGTACTCGTCGAGGTGGAGGATGGCGCGGTGCCCGGCCATGTCGTCGCGGATCCACACGACGCCCAGGCCCGGCGCGGTGTCCTCGACGCGCCCGCGGTAGTGCACCTCGTTCTTCCGCCGAGCCTCGACCACGGTTCCGGTGCGAAGCGCGCCGAGGTCGAGGACGCGGGCGGTGCTGGGGCTGGCGATGGCGGTCATGGGTGCTCCTTGGCGGTTCAGGGTGCGGCCCGCTGAGACTGGCGGGCGACTTCCTCCATGATTCGGGAGCGGTGTTGCAGGGATATTTCCGGAAGGTTATCTTTCGGCGAGCACGGCCGCTGCATTGCCGGGCTTCGGGTTCCGGGAGTGCACAGGCTGCTGATCGTTGCTTAGGCTACTCGGATGGCTCATCCCACACCGCCGGACACGGCGTACCTGCAGTCCATCGACGAGCGGACGCGGAGGCTCCTCGCCGACGCGGTGCCTGCCCCGTCCCCGTTCGACGGAGCGCCGTCCGCACTGGCCGACGACGTCGAGCGGGGCGTCGATGCCGTCGCGCAGCGCCTCCGGCACGTGGTGCAGCAGTTGCATGCCCATCCGGAGACGGCGTTCCAGGAGCACCACAGTGCCATGCTGCTGCACCGGGAACTCAGGCGGCACGGTATCGATGCCCGCCTGGGCGTGCACGGGGTGGAGACGTCGGTGCGCGCGGAGGTGGGCGATGCGGGCGCGGGCCCGACCATCGCGGTCCTCGCCGAATACGACGCCCTGCCCGAGATCGGCCATGCCTGCGGACACAACGTCATCGCGGCCGCGGGCCTCGGCGCGTTCCTGGCCCTGGCCTCGGTGGCCGACCGGCTGCCCGGCCGCGTCGTGCTCCTCGGGACCCCGGCCGAGGAGGGGCATTCGGGCAAGGAGGTGCTGGCCCGCAACGGGGCGTTCGACGGCGTGGACGCCGCGATCATGGTGCACCCCTACGGCTACGACCTCGCCGACCAGGTGTGGCTCGGGCGGAGGCTGCTCACGATCACGTTCACCGGGGTCGAGGCGCATGCGTCCGCCCAGCCGTTCATGGGCCGGAACGCGCTCGACGCCGCCAACCTCGCCTACCAGGGCATCGGCCTGCTCCGCCAGCAGCTGCCGCCGTCGGACCGCGTCCACACGAACATCACCGAGGGTGGAGAGAGTCCCAACATCATCCCGGGCCGCGCCGTGCTGAAGCTCTACGCCCGCTCGCAGCAGCCGGCGACCCTGAAGGACCTGAGCAGGCGGCTCGAGGACGTCGCCCGCGGCGCTGCCCTGATGACGGGCACGGGCGTGGAACTGCAGTGGGACGAGCATCCGCCGTCCCTGCCCATCCGCACGAACAATGCGCTCACCGGCCGCTGGGTGGCCGCCCAGCAGCGCCGGGGGCGCTCCCCGCTTCCGCTCGGCGTCGTCTCCGAGGCACTCGCGGCGTCCACCGACTTCGGGAACGTGAGCTACCGCATCCCGGGGATCCATCCCCTCATCCGCATCGCCGAGCCGGCCACGGCGCTGCACACGCGCGGGTTCGCGGAGGCGGCCAGGAGCGCGGAGGCGGAGCAGGGAGCGCTCGACGGCGCCGTCGGACTGGCGCTCACCGCGCTGGACTACCTCGTCGACGCCTCCCTGCGTACCGCCGTGCACGAGGAGTTCGAGGACCAGGGCGGCGCGATCGACGTGCCCTCCTACTTCGACTGACCCGCACGACCCGCAGCACCGACCGCCAAGGAGAACGCATGTCGACCACTGCAGCACCCCGCCCGGGACTGACGGACCGGTTTCTCACGGGCGTGGAGAGGGTGGGCAACAAGCTGCCCGACCCGTTCATGCTCTTCCTGATCCTCTTCGGCATCACGGCCGTGGTCACCACCGGCATGGCCCTCGGCAACGTCACCGTGCAGGTGCCGGGCGCCGAGGAGGCGACGGTCATCAAGGGTCTCTTCACGGGCGAGGGCATGACCTGGCTGACGGAGAACCTCGGCGCAAACTACCTCGGCTTCCCGCCCCTGGCCACGGTGCTGCCGATCCTGCTCGCCGTCGGCGTGGCCGAGAAGTCCGGCCTGCTGGGGGCCCTGATCCGCAAGGTGTTCGGCTCGGCTCCCCGCTGGGCCCTGCCGTACGCGGTGGGTTTCGTCGGCGTGGTCGGTTCCGTCATGTCCGACTCCGCCTTCGTCATCATCCCGCCGCTCGCGGCCCTCGTGTTCAAGGCTGCGAGGCGGCATCCGGTGGCCGGGCTGCTCGGCGGGTTCGCGGCGGCGGGAGCGGGATACTCCACGAACCTGCTCGTCACGAGCCTCGACGCATTGTTCGCCGGCATCACGACGGCGGTCACCGAGAGCCTGCCCAACGCCGGCGCACCCGTCACGCCGCTCTCGAACTACTACTTCAACATCGCGTCCTCGCTCGTGCTGATCGTCATCGCCGGGTTCATCATCGACAAGGTGCTCGAACCCCGGCTCGCCCGGCAGGACGTCCCCGTCGACGAGGTGGTGGAGGACGGAGAGCGCGCCGCGGCACCCGTGGTCCTGAAAGCCGAACTGGAGCCACAGGAGGCGCGCGGCCTGCGGTGGTCGGTGATCGTGGGCGTCGTCGTCGCGCTCGCGATCGTGGTGGCCGTGCTCCTGCCGAACTCGCCCTGGCGGAACGAGACGGGCGGGTTCCTGCCGCGCTCGCCGCTGCTGAGCTCGATCGTCTTCATCGTCTTCCTCCTCTTCACCATTCCGGGGCTCGTCTACGGACGGGTGGTCGGCACCATCACCACGGGGCGCGACGTACCCCGCGTCATGGGCGAGGCGATCAAGGACATGGCCGGCTTCCTGGTCCTCGCGTTCATCCTCGGCCAGTTCATCGCGCTGTTCAACTGGTCGGGTATCGGCTCCTGGATCGCTGTCGCGGGTGCCGGGGCGCTCGAGGGAATCGGGCTGACCGGGTACCCGGCCATCCTCGCGTTCATCCTGCTGGCATCCGTGCTGAACCTGTTCATCATCTCGGGCTCCTCGATGTGGACGCTCATGGCATCGGTCTTCGTCCCGCTGTTCGCGCTGCTCGGGTACGAGCCGGCCTTCATCCAAGGAGCGTTCCGGGTAGGGGATTCGGCCACGCAGGTCATCACCCCGCTGAACCCCTACATGATCGTGCTGCTGACCATGCTGAGGAAGTACGAACCGGAAGCGGGCCTGGGCACACTGATGGCCCGGATGCTGCCGTTCGTGGTGCCGTTCTGGCTCGCATGGGTGGCCATCCTGACGGTCTTCTTCTACCTCGACCTGCCGCTGGGGCCGGGCAACGACATCTTCATCGAGGACTGACGCCCGCTGCCCGCAGGTCCTGTCCCCGGGGCACACGGCCTGCCCCGGGACCAGGGCGACCACGAGCCCGACGACGACACCGTAGCCGAACAGCTCTCCCGATCGTCGTCCCGCGCCGAACGCGGGCAGTCCCGAGGCCGGCCGTGCCCACGGGAAGATGTCCGTGGGCGGGGCCGGAATAGGTGCCCGACGGGTCCGGTTATGACGAGGAAGCCCCCCAGCCGTCCCACTCCCGATCGGAAGGACCTCCGTGACAACGGTGTACGCCCTGCACGAGAACCCTGAATGGTTCCCGCCCTTCGCCCGCGCCTTCGAGGCCGAGGGCGTCGAGGTGGTCGAATGGCTGCTCACCGACGGGGTGCTGGACCTGGACGCCGTCCCCCCGGAAGGGATCTTCTGGTCCCGCATCAGTGCGTCGGCGCACACCCGGGATCACGGGCTGTCCAAGGACTACGCGCGCTCGGTCCTGTCCTGGCTGGAAGCGCACGGCCGGCGGACCGTGAACGGGCGGCGGGTGCTCGAGCTCGAGATGAGCAAGGTGGACCAGCTGACCGCCCTGAAGGCCGCGGGCATCGACACTCCGCGCACGGTCGCAGCCGTGGGCCGCGACCGCATCGTCGAGGCAGCACAGGGCTTCGACGCACCGTTCATCGTGAAGCACAACCAGGGCGGGAAGGGCCTCGGGGTGCGCAGGTTCGACTCCCACGAGGATCTCGCGACCTACGTCGCCTCGGAGGAGTTCGAGGAGCCGGCCGACGGCATCACCCTGGTGCAGGAGTTCATCCAGGCAGCGGAGCCCTTCATCACGCGCGCCGAGATCGTCGGCGGACGATTCGTCTATGCCATCATGGCGGACACCGCGCGCGGCGGGTTCCAGCTCTGCCCTGCGGACGCCTGTGCGATCGATCCGGAGACCGGCAAGCCCATCATGCCTCCCGGTGCGACGATCGCCCCTGAGCCGGACCAGCAGCTCTTCAGCCTCCGGGAGGACTTCGACCACCCCGTCATCGCGCAGTTCGAGGAGTTCGCGCGGCGCAACCACCTGGAGGTCTGCGGCATCGAGTTCATCGAGACCGCGGACGGGCGGGTCCTGACGTACGACGTCAACACGAACACCAACTACAACGCGGCGGTCGAGGCGGTTGCGCCGACGTCGGCTCCCCGGGAACTCGTCCGGTATCTCGCGACCCTCGGCTGAGGGCCGTCCGGTCCGGAGTTGTTCACCGCCGGGTCGGCCGGAGTCGGTCTCCTGATCATGTCCGTTCCCTAGCGTCGGAAGCGTCCCCGAACCCTGCAGGAAGCTGACGACCCATGACCACCGGACGTACCATCGCCGTGCTGCTCGCCGTCCCCCTCGCCTTCACCGCCGCCGCGCCGGCGTCGGCAGTTCCCGCCCGCGACGCCGTCGTGCTCGGGACGCCGCAGGCCGCCGCCCACGCGCACAACGACTACGAGCACGACCGCCCTCTGCACGACGCGCTCGAGCACGGCTTCACGAGCGTCGAGGCCGACGTCCACCTCGTCGACGGGGAACTCCTCGTGGCGCACGACGCCGAGGACGTGACGCCGGGTGTGACCCTCGACAGCCTGTACCTCGATCCGCTCGACGAGCTGGTCAGCGGCAGGGCCGGCAGCGTCTACCCGGGCTGGGACGGTGAGTTCCAGCTCCTCGTGGACATCAAGGGCGACGCCGAGGCGACATGGGCCGCGATCGAGTCCGACCTCGAGGAACACCGCAGCATGCTCACGCGCTTCAGCAACGGCAAGGTCAAGCAGGGTGCGGTCAGTGTGGTCATCAGTGGGAACCGGCCACTGGCCACCATGGCGGCCGACCGGCAGCGACTGAGCTTCTACGACGGCCGTGCCATTGATCTCGGGTCCGCCCTGCCGTCGAGCATCATGCCGCTGATCAGCAACAACTGGACGCAGCTCTTCACCTGGCAGGGCGTCGGCGAGATGCCGGCCTCCGAGCGGGCGAAGCTCGAGGCCTATGTCGCCACGGCGCACGCCCAGGGCGCGCGGGTCCGCTTCTGGGCGACACCGGACCTCCCCGGCGCCGCTCGGGAGGCCGTCTGGTCGGAGCTCGCCGCGGCGGGAGTGGACCACATCAACACGGATGACCTGCCCGCACTCGAGGCCTTCCTCGCCGCGCGGGGCTAGCTCCTCGGGGCCGGACCCGGCAGGAACGCCTCGAGGCGCGGATCCCGGGCGGACGACGACGGCGCCTCCGCGAGGCTGCGGAGGCGCCGTCGTCGTGCATCCGACCGTCAAACCTACGGCGTGACGGGGATGGTTCCGGCGTAGTCGGTGCTGTACCCCGTGACCGGAGCGTGCGGGATCTCCTCCCACACGTCCGGATCGGTCTGCTGGACCTCGCCGTTGGCGAGGCCGGTGAGCAGGGTCCGCATCGCCAGGATGTTCTGCTGGATGCTCTTGCCGCGCGCCTTCTGGCCGAGCGAGCCGTCGCTGGTGTTGCCCGACGTCTCGAAGAACACCACCGGGTTGGAATGGCCCTCCGGGTTGAGGTCCTGGTAGTTCAGCCCGAGCATCATCGCCGAGACGACGCCGCCCTTGATGTCGATCTCGAGGCTGTTGCCCACCTGGTAGCGGTCCATCGTGATGAAGCCGGTGTCCTCGAGTTCCTCGTAGACGTAGCCGTGCATCTGCCGGGTGAGGACGTCGTAGGCGCCGCCCTCGATCGTCGGCAGGGTGGGACCACCGGGAGCGAGCGAGATGCCGAGGGACAGCGTGACGTCGTCGCCCGTGCCGTACTGCTGCTTCAGCCCCTGGTGGTGGATGTCGATGCCGTAGTCGGGATCCACCATGGTCCAGTACTCGTAGAAGGCGAGTGATTCGCGTGCCTGGAACTTGCCGGCCACCCAGTCGCGGTTCAGGTCCACGATGAGGTCCCGCCCGTTCGCGTCCGTGCGGGGCGCGTCCGCCGCTGTGTCCCAGAGGACCGTCTGGCGGATGTTGAGCTCACTGCCGTCCGGGTTGTACATGGGGATGAAGTGGATGGTGAAGGCGTCCCTGATCGCCTGGTACTCCGGCGACCCGTTGGTGCCCAGGTCCTTGAGGAGGCTGAGGATCGCCTCGGCACCGTAGGGCTCGTTGCCGTGGATGCGGCCCTGCACCCAGACGTCCTTCGGGCCCGTGCCGACGGTCGCCACGTACAGGTTCCGGCCCTGTTCGCTGGTGTCGACGGCGGTCCCGGCCTCGGCCAGGGTGAAGACGTCCAACCCGTAGCGCGACGTCGCCTCGATCTTCTCGAGCGCCTTCACGGTGTCGGCGTACGTGAGGATGCTGGCGGTGCTGGTCGTGCCCTTCGGTGAGGGAAAATTCCCCTCCGCCCGGGCGGGTCCCGCGGTGAGCAACGGCAGGGCGATGAGCGTCGCCATGCCGAGTGCGAGGGCCCGGTGCTTCGCCCTGCCGGGCGTACCGGACGCGGTGGTGTTACTCCTGATCACGAATGTCCTCCATTGGCGCGTAGGTGATGGTCCGGCCACGGGTTCGGACACCGCTTCCCCGTGCGGTTGGCAGTCCCCAATGGCTGGTGCGCTCCACGCTACAGCGACCGGAGGCCGATGCACAGGGTACTGTCCATGCTCGAATCCACCCGTTCTCCTGCTGTAGGTTGCTCGTACCGGCCCGGCCGTCCCGCAGGGCCGCCGTCGATCTCCCGGAGGGCTGCAGGAATGTCACGTTTCACGAAGGACGGCAAGGTCAAGCCGGATACGCTGCCGAGCACGCTGCAGCGCTCCGACGAGAAGGCCCAGGACACGTTCGCGGCCACGCTCGATGCGGCCGAGGAGCAGTACGGCGACGGCGAGCGGGCGCGCCGCACCGCCTTCGCCTCGCTGAAGCACGGCTTCGAGAAGGTGGGGGACCACTGGGAGCCGAAGGAGGAGAAGGGCCCGTCGGACGACCAGGCGGCCGGAGGGCGGGCGGAAGCGCGGCCGACGGCGGGAGGCGTCGACGCCAACTCCTCCAAGCAGCACCTCTACGACCTCGCCAAGAAGCTCGACGTGCCCGGGCGTTCGACGATGTCCAAGGCGGATCTCGTCGAGGCGCTGCAGAAGGCGAACGACCGGGAGACCCGCAAGGCGCGCGAGCGGTAGCTATTACGCAACGAAAGCATTTCGTAATCCAGATCCGCTTAGGTTAGCCTTACTTCTACCCCGTTCCACGGCCTCCTCCGAGGCCACAGAAGTCAAGGACCCCCATGGCCCCCTCACGCCTGCGCGGCCTCGTCGCCGCCGTCGCCGTCGCCGCCCTTACGCTCTCCGCCTGCTCCACCGGCCCTGCCGACAGTGGAACCGCGGCCACCGGTGGCAGCAGTGCCTCCGCCGGCGCGGACGCCTTCCCCGTCACGATCGAGCACGCCTTCGGTGAGACGACGCTCACCGAGAAGCCCGAGCGCGTCGCAACCGTGTCGTGGGTGAACGCGGATGTGTCCCTCGCCCTCGGCGTCGTGCCCGTCGGCATGCCCGCCGACACCTACGGTGGCAACGAGAACCAGTCCACGCCCTGGAAGGACGCGAAGCTCGAGGAGCTCGATGCCGCGATCGGCACGGAGAACGCGCCCGCACAGTACAGCGAGACGGACGGCATCGCGTTCGACGACATCGCGGCCACGGCCCCGGACGTCATCCTCGCCGCGTACTCCGGCCTGTCGCAGGAGGACTACGACACCCTGAGCAAGATCGCGCCCGTCGTCGCCTACCCGGAGGTCGCCTACGGCACCGCCTGGCAGGATTCCACGCGCATCATCGGCGAGGCGCTCGGCCTGTCCGATGATGCCGAGCAGCTCGTGGCGGAGACGGAGCAGGCCATCGCCGATGCGGCCGCCGAGTACCCCCAGCTCGAGGGCAAGACCTTCATCTACGGCAACCTCGAGCCGGGCAGCGCGGAGGGCGTCAGCGTCTACACCGCCAACGACAACCGTCCGCGCTTCCTGACCGAGCTGGGCATGGTGCAGGCCGACGTCGTCACGGCGAACACGAAGGGTTCCGAGGAGTTCTTCATCCCGTGGTCGGCCGAGCGTGCCAACGAACTGGACTCCGACGTCTTCGTCACCTGGGTCCCGGACGAGGCCACCGAGGAGGCCATCGCGAGCGATCCCCTGCTCAGCCAGATCCCTGCCGTGGAGAGCGGAGCGCTCGTCGCCGACAGCGACAACACCCTGACGCTCTCCATCTCGGCGGCCAACCCCCTCAGCCTGGTCTGGGCGCTCGACCGTTTCGTGCCGATGCTCGGCGAGGCTGCCGACAAGGCCTGACGAGGACCACCGATTGCCCTTCCGCGGTATCTCCGCTGGAATGGAAGTACTCGCGTCCGATGAAGGGAACCTCGATGGCTCAGGCGGAAATCAACAAGCTCCAGGCGGCAACGGCCTGGGACAGCAAGGGCAAGAAGCTCGGCGACGTCAACGACGTACACCTCGAGAAGGAGTCCGGCGTCCCTGCCTGGGTCACGGTGTCCTTCGGCTTGCTGAACGCACGCAAGCACTACGTACCCCTCGCGAACTCACGCTTCGAGGGTGACGCCCTCCATCTCGCCTGGTCGAAGAGCGAGATCGCCGACGCGCCGAGTGCCGCGAGCTCCGCGGAGCTCTCGCCCGGCGAGGAGACGGCACTGATCGACTACTACCGGCTGCGCGACGGCGCCGAGGCACCCTAGGCGGCCGAGCACGAAGGCCCCGTCCGCTCCGGCGGACGGGGGCTTCGTACTGCACGCAGGGCTGGGAGCCCTAGAAGAGGTCGATGATCCCCACGATGTAGCCCACGAAGTACAGCAGTGCCAGGAGCACGACGATGCCGATGACGGTGACCCAGATCGCCTGGCGGCCCTTCGAGGGCTTCTCCTCGTCGGCGTGGCCCTGCTGCTGCCAGGCCGTGCTGGATTCCGCCGGCGGCGTCTCGCCCGGAGGTACACCGCCGCCGGGCTCCAGGCCGGTGATGTGGTTCTCGACGGGATCGGGATTGCCTGCGTTCGACGGATCCGGACGTTCACTCATGCTGTCCTCCACATGGTTGGCTGGGTGATTCCCTGTCACCCTACCCCGCATATCATCAGCACGCTTATCAACCAGGGGACTGGACACGGGTTGCGGAGTTACTGGCCCACCCCTGCCGTACTGCCGCCGGTCGGATCGAACCGCTGGCCCGAGGCGCTGTGCGGGGTCTCCGTGCCGTCGTCGGCGCCGTCGTCGGCCGGTGGCAGGGCGATCGTGGCCGGCGGCAAGGCGCCCTGCTCACGCGGCGTCCAGGACATCGAGATGCTGACGCCGTCCGCGGTGTCCTCGACGAAGAGGTGGAGGTCCTCGCCGATCAGGGCCTCGTGGTGGACCGGGTCGCCGGCCTCCCGCGCCATGTCCGTGAGCCGGCAGATGGCGACCGCCATGGCCCGCCCCCAGTCGTGCGGATGCTTGCTCGTCGACTCCTCGGTCGCGGTGAATTTCTTGTCGGTCGTCGCCATCGCCATACCTCCCGTTGGTGAGGAACCAAGTACCCTTTCCTTCCGGGTGACAGACACTTTAGCAGTGGGTTCTCCGGGGCAGTGCATGGTATTCGGTTAATAATGAGCAAAGATCCGTCCCGGTCCGGTCCCAGGCCGCGGAAGAACGCAGTGCGAGGATCGCGGTGACGCTGTTCCCGCTCCTCATCCTCGCCGGCGGCCTCGTGGCCGTCCTGACGCCCGAGTCCTTCACCGGCCTCGTCCGCTGATCAATCCCCTTCTCGGCGTCATCATGTTCGGCATGGGCCTGACCCTCACGCCGGTCGACTTCGCGCTCGTCGGGAAGCGGCCCGTCCCGGTGGTGATCGGCGTGGTCGCCCAGTACGGGATCATGCCGCTCCTCGGCTGGGGCGTCTCGATGGCGCTCGGCCTTCCTCCCGCCCTCGCGGCCGGTGTCATCCTCGTGGGCTGCTGTCCCGGCGGGACGGCGTCGAACGTGGTGTCCTACCTCGCGCGCGGCGACGTGGCCCTGTCCGTCGCCATGACCTCGGTGTCGACCATCCTGGCCCCTGTGCTGACTCCGCTGCTGACCCTGTGGCTCGCGGGGCGGTACATGCCGGTGGATGCAGCGGCCATCGGCCTGTCGATCCTCCAGATCGTGTTGATCCCGGTCGTCGTGGGCCTCGTCGTCCGCCACGTCCTGCCCCGTCTCGTCGAGCGGTTGCTCCCCGCCCTGCCGTGGATCTCGGTGGCGGCGATCACCGTCGTCGTGATCGCGGTGGTCTCCGGCAGCGCCGGGGATCATCTTCTCCGCCGGGCTGCTGGTGTTCGCCGCCGTTCTCCTGCACAACGGCCTGGGATACGCCCTGGGCTACGGTGCGGCGCGCATCTTCCGGCTGCAGACCCCGGCCAGGCGCACCACGGCGATCGAGGTGGGCATGCAGAACTCGGGGCTCGCCGCCGGACTCGCCCGGACGTACCTGACCCCGGAAGCCGCACTGCCCGGTGCGATCTTCTCGGTGTGGCACAACGTATCCGGGGCGGCCCTGGCGGCGTACTGGCGCCGCCGTGACGCGCGCTCGGGTTCACCGGAAGGCGCTGCGCGCCGCTGAGCAGGGACGGCCCGGGCGGGTCAGCTGCCGACGCTGCCGACGCGCAGCAGCCGCCACTCGCCACGCCGGTCATCGAGGCCGATCGCGAAGTCGAGGACGGGGGAGGCGGGACCCGTCTGGGCCCGGAAGCGCCAGGACCGCGGGGTCGCGCCGTCGGCCCCGGGGGCCGGGGAGGCTGCCACGGAACGATCGGCGGACGCGCGCCACGGGACGGGTTCACCGACCACCTGCCAGATGCTGCCGCGCCACCTCAGTGCAAGGGGCGTACCGGCGGGCGTGAAGCGCACCGATGCGGGCTCATCGAGCGGGCGGGGTGTTCCGTCGCTCGTTCCGACCGTCTGTGCCGTCATGCCTGATCCTCCGGTTCTCGTCCTGCCCTGGCTCAACAATAGGACATGCGTTCGATTTTCGGGAGCCCGACAGCCCGTCGGACCGGAAGGGGGGACACGCGGAGATTCTGGGGGTGGGAGGCGCTACAGTCGCACCACCGCGGTCCAGCAGAGGGCCGGGACCCGACCATCATCGGACCCTCATGACCGACATCTCGATCCTGTCCGGCATCACCGGTGCTTCCGCCGGCGTGCCCCGCTCGGCAGATCCGGAACCGGCGCCCCTTCTCGCACTCCTCCCTGCGCCCTCCGACGACGCGCCTCCCACCAAGCGGGAGCGCGAAGCACTGTCGATGGCATCGATGCTGGATGGCGGCGACCTGGCCGTCGTCCCGCTCGCGGAACTGCGCATCCTGGCGAACTCGGTGTTCCGCTCGCTGGACTCCGATGTCCCGCCACGGTGGGCGCAGGAGCGCTACGGGGCGGTGGTCGACGAGATCGAGCGGCGCATGAGCAGGATCGCCGCGCACCGCGGTGCCCCGGCCCGCGGGGTCTTCAGGGACTCGCCCGTCGGCTCCCGCTTCGAGCTCTACTTCGACGGCTGCCTCGCCGCGTACCTCAGGTATTCGATCCGCGCGGGTCGGCTCACCCTGCGTGCCGTCGTCGAGAACCCGGGCTTCGAGGGGAAGGGCCTGGGACGGGTGCTGATACGCGGAGCGATGCTGGACGCCCATCGACGGCGCATCGACGTGATCGCGGAGTGCGCCCCGGCGCAGGAGTTCCTGCACCGCAATCCGCAGTACCTGGCGCTGGCGCGCAGCCCACGTCGGCGGGATGGCCTCCGCCGCTGACGGCAGGAGCCGACGGCAGGAATGATGCGGCCGGTACCTGTGTTGTCCTCGGCGAGGCTCAATGGTGCGCCGCCTTTCCGATCGACGCACAGGAGCTCCCGTATGCCGCTCAGCACTGCCACGACAACCACCCGCATCGCCGACACCGGCGTGCCGATCATCAGCGAACTGGCCGGGCGCTGGAGCCCGCGGTCCTTCGACCCGGAAGCGACGATCACGGAGCTCCAGCTGGACGCCCTGCTGGAAGCCGCGCGCTGGGCACCGTCCGCGAGCAACAACCAGCCCCGCCGGTTCATCGTCGCCAGGCGGGGCACCCACGCGTTCGAGACGATCGTCTCGGCCCTCGTGGGGTTCAACGCTGCATGGGCCCACAACGCCTCGGCCCTGGTCGTGGGCATCGCCGAGACATCGTCCGTGGAGGGCGACCTCCGTCCCTACGCCGAGTACGACCTCGGCCAGGCCATCGCCCACCTGACCGTGCAGGCGGAGGCCGAGGGCCTGGCGACCCACCAGATGGCAGGGGTGGAGTGGGACAAAGTGGTGGCGGCCTTCGACCTGGCCGACAACCTGAAGCCCCTGACGATCACGGCCGTCGGCACGGTGGACGAGGCCGGCAAGCTTCCCGGCGCCCTGGCGGAGCGGGAGACCGCACCGCGCACGCGCCTTCCGCTGGACGAGCTGGTGCTGCTCCGCAGCTAGCGGGGGTCCGTGTCCCGCCGGCGCGGACCGCACCCGTCATCCGCGCAGCGCGGCCCGCGCGGCATGCCCGATCACCGCGCTGTACGTGGGGTAGGCGAACTTCACCCGGGCCAGCGTGGCGAGGTCGGTGCCCGCCGCCATCGCGGACGCCACGGCGGTGATGACCTCCACCGCGTTCTCGCCGACGGCATGCGCACCGAGGATCAGCTCGCGGCGCCGGTCGATCACGAGTTTGAGAAAGCCCTGCTCGCGGTCGTCGATGATGGGCCGCTCCACGACCGCGTACGGTACGGAGACCGCGTGGCACTCGGCGTCGCGCTCCCTCGCCTTCGCCTCGGTCAGCCCCACGCCTGCGTAGTCCGGATCCGTGAAGCCGCCCTCGGGCAGCAGGTGGTGCGGCGTGGTGCGTGTGGCGCCCAGCACCGCGTTCTCGGCCGCGGTCTCGCCCTCGAAGACGGCTGCCTGGACCAGCATGCTCGTGCCGTTGGCGTCACCGGCCACGAAGATGTGCGGAACACTGGAGCGCAGGTACTCGTCCACGGGGATGAAGGACCGTGCCGTCCGGACGCCGGCCGCCTCGAGGCCCAACCCGGCGAGGTTGGCGGGCCAGCCGGCCGCCATGATGACGGCATCCACGGTGCGGGCCAGCGGCTCGCCGTCGCGCGTCCAGGTGAGCGTGAGACCGTCGGCGTCCTTCCGGATGCTGTCGATCCCCCCGATCCCCGTCTCCACCTGGACGCCCTTGCCCGTGAAGCTTCCGGTGACGGCCGCGGCGACGTCCTCGTCCTCCGTCATCAGGATGCGTGGCGCGAGGTCCAGCAGGAGGACCCGGGAGCCCATGGCGTCGAAGATGGTGGTCATCTGTGCCCCGGTGTGCCCGCCTCCGATGATGGCCACGCTTCCGGGCAGGCTCTCGAGGCTCAGCACCTCGTGCGGCAGGACGGCGTGTTCGGCGCCCTCGACGGGCAGGCGACGCCCGCTGCCCCCGATGCAGAGGATGATCGACGTCGCGGTGACGAGGCGGTCACCCACGACCACGCTGTGATCGCCGGTGAGCTCGGCGTCGCCCTCGATCAGTTCGATGGCGAGGCGCTCCATGGTGGCTCCGTAGCCCTTGGCGGCGAGGACCCGGGCCACCGTGGCACGCACACGGTCGACCGTCCTGGCCCAGTCGACGGACGGTTCGTCCACGACGATCCCGTAGTCGTACGCGGTGCGGACCTCACGGAACAGCCGGGCGGTCTTCGCCAGGACGCGCGTCGGGACGCAGCCCGAGTTCACGCACGTGCCGCCGAGGGCGGACCGTTCGACGACGGCGGTGCGTGCGCCGAGCTCGGCCGCTCGTGTGGCGGCCGCCATGCCGGCAGGTCCGCCGCCGATGACGAGGACATCGAACTCGTGGTCCATGGAAGACTCCTTCGGTCGGTGGTGGCGCTTCCCATCCTCCACGGATGGGTGCGGGTCCACAATGAGCGTCCGCGGTGGCGGTGCCGGTGCTGCCCCGGGGCCGCTCCTGCCCTTAGGATCAGGACTTCAGATGCGACATGAACGGGACGACATGGCTGGGGATGCTGGGGAGCTCCGCTACACGCTCACGGACGACGGCGCTTTCCTGCGCCTGCGATGGGCCGCGGGCGTCACGATCGGAGGAGACGACGTCCGCTCCACGACGGCGGCCGTGACCGCCGCATCGCCCGACGGGAGACGGCCGCTCCTGGTGAACATCGGTCTCGTCGATGCGATCACCGCGGAGGCCCGGCACCTGCTCATCGAGGACGACTGCTCGTGCCGGACCGGCGTGGTCGGCGTGGATGAAGTGGGCAGGGTGCTCACGGCCTTCAACTACCGTTCGGTGACCCCCGAGCCGGTACTTCACGGACGAGGCGGAGGCGATCGCCTGGTTGACCGGCGGGGCCTCCGGCGGTGACCCTCCGACGGGATGACCGGACCTCCACCGAAGGGCACGTCGCGTGGGAGGTGCCGGCAGTACCTCCCGCCGCCGACCGATCCGCCCTACCGTTGGGACGGTGGAGGAGCGACGCCCCGACGCTCCTCGCGAGCCGGACGCCACAGCCCGGGCCGGCACCACCGACCTACCGGCACCACCCACCTTCCGGCACCACCGACCTTCCGGCACCACCGACCTACCGATACCACGGCGCGCGACCCCGCGCGCCGTCCCCGATCCTCCAGGAGGACCCATGAGAACCGTTCACGCCTACGCCGCCCCGTCCGCCACGGAACCGCTCGTCCCCACCACCATCGAGCGCCGGGACGTCGGCCCCCGGGACGTCCTGATCAAGATCGCCTACGCGGGTATCTGCCACTCCGACATCCACACCGTGCGCGGCGAGTGGGGACCGCAGCAGTACCCGCTCACCGTGGGCCACGAGATCGTCGGCGTCGTCGAGGAGACCGGCAGCGAGGTCACGCTGCACAGGGTCGGCGACCGCGTAGGAGTCGGCTGCATGGTCGACTCGTGCCGCGAATGCGCCAACTGCAAGCAGGGCGAGGAGAGCAGTACTGCCTGAACGGGAACACCGGGACCTACGCCGGCGTCGACCGGGACGGTTCCATCACGCAGGGCGGATACTCCACCCACATCGTCGTCGTCGAGGACTTCGTCCTGTCCGTCCCGGAGAGCATCCCCTATGACGCCGCGGCGCCCCTGCTCTGCGCGGGCATCACCACCTACTCGCCGCTCGCGCACTGGAACGCGGGACCCGGGAAGAGGGTCGCCGTCGTCGGCCTCGGCGGTCTCGGCCACATGGCCGTCAAGATCGCGCACGCCATGGGGGCCGAGGTCACCGTCCTGTCGCAGACACTGGGCAAGCAGGAGGACGGCAGGCGCTTCGGGGCGGCGCACTACTACGCCACGAGCGACCCCGACACGTTCAAGCAGCTCGCCAACACCTTCGACCTGATCATCAACACCGTGAGCGCGAAGATCGACCTGGACGCGTACCTCTCGCTCCTCGGCCTCAACGGGACCATGGTCAACGTGGGGGCCCCGGCGGATGCCCTGCCGCTGCACGTGTTCACGCTCTTCGACCAGCGCCGGTCGTTCGCGGGATCGGGGATCGGGAGCATCCGCGAGACGCAGGAGATGCTGGACTTCTGCGCGGAGCACGGCATCGCCCCCGAGATCGAGGTCATCTCCGCCGACGCCATCAACGAGGCCTATGAGCGTGTGCTGTCCTCCGACGTGCGCTACCGCTTCGTGATCGACGCGGCCACGCTCGGCGAGGGCGTGGACCGCTGACGGTTGCGGGCGGCGGGAGTCCGCCCCCCCCCAACCGCGGGGTCACCGGGAAGCGCAGGCGTCGCCGCGGTCGCCGTCGACCCGTTCCCCCGCTACGTGCTGCTGCTCCCGCCTGCCGCGGGTCGAGGGGCACGGGGAGTGGCGGACAGCAAGTAAGCTGAGTGCCGGGGTGGCTCGTCTCACAGCCACGTTCCGCCGGTTCTGGTCCGATCCGGCAGCACGGATCTCATCTCTGGACAGGTAGTGGCATGAGCGAGGAGCGGATGCAGGGGGTCTCAGGAAGGCTGGCAGCGTTGTCGCCGGCGTACCTCCACGTCCTGTTCGCCCTGATGCTCGCGGCCGCGGCCCTGACCGGCCGCCACACGATGCTCGATGCGCCGGGCCTCGCCCTCGTCTGGCCTGCGGCCGGGGTGAGCTTCCTGTGGGGGCTCTGGGGCTCACGCACCCGGCGGGATCTCGCCGTCGCGCTCATCGCCAGTGCGCCCATCCTGGCGGTCGTCAACATGGCCACGGGACTCAGCCCGACCCTCGCCCTGTCTGTCGCGTTCGGAAGCCTCGCCCAGACGGCCGTGGCCGTCCGCCTCTTCCGCGGACTCGTGCCCGGCCTCGACGTGCGGAGCGTCGGGGACTACCTGCGGCTCGGGGGGGTCTCGCTCGTCTCCTGTTCCCTCGGCGCACTGTTCATCGTCGCCGGCGTCGCACTGGAGGGCGGGACGGACCCGTTCTCGGCCTTCATCCCCTGGCTGGTCCGGCACGCGGTGTCCCTGACGGCGCTCGGAGCACTGGGCATCGTGGTCGCCTCGAGCATCACGGCCCGTGCACGCGGCGAGGTCGCCCCGGCCCTGACCACGGCACGGCGCGCCGAGTACGCACTCCTCACGGTGGTCTCGGTGGTGCTCTACGTCGCCACGTTCGGTGCCGGCCCGGCGCTGCCGATCGCCTACACCACCATCCCGGCGCACATGTGGGCCGGCCTGAGGCTCCGTGCCGGGTGGGCCATGCTGCACGGACTCATCAGCGGTGCCTTCCTCGTCCTCTTCACCCTCGCGGGCCGGGGACCGTTCCAGGACCTGGGTCCCGGCGTCGCCGCCTATGTGGCCCAGTCCTTCATGTTCATCGCGTTCTCCCTGTCCGCCGTCCTGGCGCTCAGCATGGACGAGCGGCGCCGCCTCATCGCCCGCCTGTACCGCGCCAACGAAGAGGCGAAGGCAGCGGCGGACCTCCGGGACCTCGTGATCGGCAGGATGAACGACGGCGTCCTCGTCGCGGGACCGGACCGCCGCCTGATCTTCCAGAACGCGATGAGCGAGCGCTGGCTGGGTCCCGGCACGGCGCGGCCCGGCGAGGTGTGGAAACGCGACTACGAGGTGACGACGCCGGAAGGACAGCCACTGGCCGAGTCCGACAACCCCCTGACCCTGGCGCTGGAGGGCACGGTCACCGAACGGATGGACGTGAACCTCACCCACCGGTCCGGCGAGGTGATGCACCTCTCGGTCGATGCCATGCCGCTTCCCGGGGAACGGGGCGCCGTGGTGGTCACTCGCAACGTGACGGACGAGCGTGTCCACCAGCGGGACCTCGGCCGCTTCGCCTCCGTCGTGGCGCACGACCTCCTGACCCCGCTGACGGTCTTCGACGGCTGGCTCGAGCTGCTCGAGGATCCGGACCTGCCCGCCGCCGATCGGCAGGCCAGCATCGGGCGCCTCCAGCACGCGAGCCTGCGGATGCGGACCCTGATCCGGAATCTCCTCGCCTACAGTTTGGCCAAGGAGGGGAGGCTCACGGCCACCCGCATCGACGTCTCCCGCGTCATGGACGGCATCGTGGACCTGCGGACGGCCCTCCCCGGGACGCAGCTTCCCGCCATGCGCTTCGAGGTCCGTGCGCCGCATCCCGTCTACGCCGACGAGAGGCTGTTCCTGCAGCTGTTGGAGAACCTCGTGGGCAACGCCGTGAAGTACGGGCGCACCGACGGGACCGGCGAGGTGGTCGTGGAGACGACCGTCGACCCCGCCACCGGCAGGACCCTGGTGCATGTGCGGGACAACGGTATCGGCATCCCCGAAGGGGACCTCCAGCGCGTCTTCGAGGAGTTCCACCGCTCCGAGAACGGGCTGGGCCAGGCCACCGGGACCGGACTCGGGCTCGCCATCTGCCGCCGCATCGCCGAGAGCCACGGAGGAACCATCAGCGTCCGCAACGTCGAGCAGGGCGGCGCCGAGTTCACCGTCAGCCTGCCCGGCGCGCCCGACCAGCTACCCCCGGGTATCCCGCTGGTCGCCGCGGACGACGCTCCGAGGATCCCGGCGCAGTAGCCCCGCGCCCCGGGCTCAGTTCCTCGACCGCGGGTACATCTTGGGAGATCCCGCGTGCCCGTCGCCGCGGCGCATGCCCGCCAGCACCTCCGCCACCGCTTCCCGTGACGAGTGGCGCGGTTCCCAGCCCAGTTCGCTCCTCGCCCGGGTCGTGTCCATGACCGGGCTCTGCGCCGCCAGATCAATCCAGCCCGGATCGGTGCGCTGGACCCGGAGCCACCAGCTCGCGCCGACGATCCAGCGCAGCACGCGCACCGGGAGACCGATCACGCGACGGGCGTCGAGCAGGTCGGCGAGGCGCGCGGGGGTGAGTTCGGGCTCGGCGGCGATGTTGAATGCGCCGGAAGCGCGTCGCGCCACCACCCGCCAGTAGGCGTCGGCGACGTCCTCGGCATGCACGGCCTGGAAGATGAACGCTGCCGGGACGGGCAGCACGGGAAGCGGTACGCCCAGCAGGATCTTCGGGACGAGCGGGCCGAGGAAATAGCGGCCCACCTCGCTGCCCGCCCCGCTCTGGAAGATCAGTCCCGGCCGGAGACGGGCCACCGCGATCTCCGGGTAGGCCTGCTCGAACGCATCCAGCAGCCGTTCCTGCTCGGCCTTCTGGCGGCTGTACTGGGAGGACCGGACGCCGTCGGTCGGCCAGGCCTCGTCCCTGCGGGTGTCCTTGCCGGCACGCGAGTAGGCCGCGACGGAGGACGCGCAGACGAACTGGCGGACGCCGGCGGTGCCGGCTGCGTGGAGGGCGTTGGCTGTCCCGGTGACGTTGGTCCGTCGCATGGCGGGTTCGTCGTGATTGGGCTGGATGGCCCATGCGAGGTGCACGACGGCGTCCACGCCGGCGAGCGCGAGCACCAGGGCCTCCCTGCCCTCGTCGGTCCCGATGTCGATCGCGTGCCAGTCGATGCCGTCGTAGGGCGCCTGCGCTGTGTCCGGGATGGTGCGGGCGATCGCGGTGATGGCGATGCCGTCCGTGTCCCCCGAGGTGTCGTAGCCGGACCGCTCGATGGCCTCGCGGTCCCGCGCCGCCCGCTGCAGGCGGGAGAGGACCGCGGTGCCGACGTTCCCGGTGGCACCGATGACTGCTATGCGCATGGTTCTACTCCTTGGCCTGCTGGTTGTGGGGTCGGAGCGGGTGCTGATCCGAACTGGACTACTAAGTAAGCTTATGGTGCAGTTGAAGGAGACGTACAGCCGCAAGGGCGCACGACGCCTTTATCAGGGCCATAGCGGGAGGTATCCGTGAGCAGCAACAGCAGGGTCAGCAGCGAGCCGAAGAGCGACGCCGCACAGAAGGCGCAGACCGCACCCGATCCGAACGATCCCCGGAAGCCGGATGATCCGAAGGACATCGGGAAGCCAGCCTGGAAATACGTGTTCAAGCGGTCGCTCAACGAGTTCGGCAAGGACCAGTGCACCGACCTGGCCGCGGCGCTGACGTACTATGCGGTCCTCGCGATCTTCCCCGGCATCCTCGCCCTGCTGTCCCTCCTCGGGCTGTTCGGGCAGGCGCAGAACACCACCAACCAGGTCCTGGAGATCATCGGACAGTTCGCCCCTGCGGACGCTGTCGAGACGATCAAGCCGACGATCGAGAGCCTCGCCTCGAACCAGGCGGCGGGCCTCACGTTCGTGATCGGCCTCCTCGGCGCCATCTGGTCGGCCTCGGGCTACGTCAACGCCTTCTCCCGCGCGATGAACCGCGTCTACGAGGTCGAGGAGGGCAGGAGCTTCTTCAAGCTGCGCCCGCAGATGCTCCTCGTCACCGTCATCGTCCTCGTCCTGATCGTCGTCATGGGCCTCATGCTGGTGCTCTCCGGTCCCGTCGCCGAGGCCGTCGGGAACACGATCGGCCTCGGCGGTACCGCCCTGACCATCTGGAACATCGCCAAGTGGCCCGTCGTCGTGTTCTTCGCGGTGCTCATGATCGCCGTCCTCTACTACGGCTCACCCAACATCAAGCAGCCCAAGTTCCGGTGGATGAGCCTCGGCGGCTTCATCGCCCTGGTCGTCCTCGCCATCACCACCGCGGCGTTCTCCCTCTACGTGGCCAACTTCGGCAGCTACGACAAGACGTACGGCGCCATCGCCGGCGTGATCGTGCTGCTCCTCTGGATCTGGCTGGCGAACCTCTCGCTCCTGTTCGGTGTCGAGTTCGACGCCGAGATGGAACGCGGCAGGGAACTGCAGGGCGGCATCGAGGCGGAGGAAGGCATCCAGCTACCGCCCCGCGACACGAAGGCCGCCGACAAGAAGCGCGAGAAGTACCGCAAGCTCGTCAACGAGGGGCGCGAGCTGCGCGAGAAGTACGAGCGGGAGGCGGCCCGCCGGTAGGCCGGCCGCACCCTGCGCCAGGAGGCCCGGACGTGTCAACGGCCGGGCCTCCCGCATGTCCGCGGTCCTAGACTGGCTGCATGACCGATCCACAGCAGGCCGATACGGCAGGACACAGCACCAAGGGGTCCTACGTGACCGACGGCAAGGAGTTCACGCGGGACACCCAGTACATCGAGACGAGGATCACGCGGGACGGCGCGGACGGCTATCCCGTCGAGGCCGGGCGCTACCGCCTGATCGCGGCCCGCGCCTGTCCGTGGGCGAACCGGACCATCATCGTGCGCCGCCTCCTCGGGCTGGAGGACGCGATCTCCCTCGGCACCCCGGGCCCCACGCACGACAGCCGGTCCTGGACCTTCGACCTCGATCCGGACGGCCGCGATCCGGTCCTCGGCATCGAGCGGCTGCAGGAGGCCTTCTTCAAGCGTGATCCGGACTACTCGCGCGGCATCACGGTGCCGGTGATCGTGGACACGACCACCGGGGCGGTCGTGACCAACAACTTCCCCCAGATCACCCTGGACTTCTCCGGCGAATGGGCCGAATTCCACCGCGAGGGTGCTCCGGACCTGTATCCGGAGGCGCTCCGGGAAGAGATCGACACCGTGAACAAGCGGGTGTTCACGGAGGTCAACAACGGCGTCTACCGCTGCGGCTTCGCGGGATCGCAGGAGGCATACGACGCCGCCTACGACCGGCTGTTCACGGCGCTCGACTGGCTCGAGGAACGGCTCACCACCCAGCGGTTCCTCGTGGGGGACACCATCACCGAGGCCGATGTCCGCCTGTTCACGACGCTCGTCCGGTTCGACCCGGTCTACCACGGCCACTTCAAGTGCAACCGGAACAAGCTGACGGAGATGCCTGCGCTGTGGGGCTACGCCCGCGACCTGTTCCAGACGCCGGGCTTCGGCGACACGATTGACTTCGAGCAGATCAAGCAGCACTACTACATCGTGCACGAGGACATCAATCCCACCGGGATCGTCCCCAAGGGTCCTGACCTCACGGGGTGGACCACCGATCACGGACGCGAATCCCTCGGCGGGCGGCCCTTCGGCGACGGCACCCCGCCGGCCCCCGAGTAGGAGGGTGCGGGCGGCGGCGGCCGCCCGCACCTGCTGCAGCAGGCGTCCCAATTAGGGAACAAACTCGTTTCTTAATCGTCAGCAGCATAGGCTAGCCTTACTTCAGACTCATCGACCGTCTGAGGGAGGCACCATGGCAGTCCAGGCCTCCGCCTCGCGCCCCTCGACCGCCGTCCGGCCGCCCCTGTCGGCCCGGCGCCGGACCTCGACTCCCCGCACCGCCGCGCAGCTGATCCTCACCGCGCTGGTCCTCCTCGCCTTCTGCATCGCCTCCCTCACCATCGGGGCCCGTTCGATCGGTCTCGGCACCATGATCGACGCCGTCACGGCCTTCGATCCCGCCAACGGCGACCACGCGGTCGTGCTCTCCCGCGTCCCGCGCACCGTTCTCGGCCTGCTCGTCGGAGCGGCGCTGGCAACGGCCGGAACAGCCCTGCAGGGGATCGCCCGGAATCCGCTGGCCGATCCGGGGATCCTCGGCATCAATGCCGGAGCGTCCCTCGCCGTCGTCGTCGGGATCCATCTCTTCGGACTGGGCAGCGCCTCCGGGTACATCTGGTGCGCCTTCGCCGGTGCGGGCGCAGCAGACCTCGCGGTGTACGCCGTCGCCAGCCTCGGACGGGAGGGCGCGACGCCGGTCAAGCTCGCGCTCGCCGGCGCGGCGCTGGCCGCCGGTCTCGCCAGCCTCACGAATGCTGTCCTCGTCTCCAGCCAGGAGACCCTGGACGCCTTCCGCTTCTGGCAGGTCGGCACGCTGTCCGGCCGGGGCTGGGACGTGATCGGCGCCGTCGCCCCGTTCCTGCTGGCGGGCCTCGTGATGACGCTGGCCACGGGCAAGGTCCTCAACAGCCTCGCGCTGGGCGACGACGTGGCGCGAGGACTCGGGCAGAACGTGAACCTCGCCCGGGGCATCACGGCACTGGGCGTCGTGGTCCTGTGCGGGGGCAGCCACCGCCGCGGCCGGTCCGATCGCCTTCGTGGGCCTCGTGATCCCGCATGTCGTGCGCCTCGTCGTGGGGGCCGACTACCGCTGGATCCTCCCGTTCTCCGCTCTCCTCGGTCCGGTCCTGCTGCTCGGCGCCGACATCATCGGCCGTGTCATCCTGCCGCCCGGAGAAGTGCAGGTGGGCATCATGACCGCGGTCGTCGGTGCACCCTTCTTCATCTGGCTCGTGCGGCGCCGCAGGATGGCCCACCTGTGAGCACGACGCTCGACTCCTCACCGGTTGCCCCGCCTCCGGCCCCGGCGCCCCCCGCCGCAGGGCTGGCCCTCGTCCGTGCTCGTCGCCGGCGCAGCAGCGGGCTGCGGCTGGCCGCGGCCGCGGCGGTCGTCGTCGTGCTGTTCGCCGTGAACGTCCTGCTCGGTTCCTACACGGTGACCATCCCCGATCTCTTCCGGATCCTCGGGGGTGCCGACATCCCGGGCGCCAGTTTCATCGTGATGGAGAACAAGCTTCCCCGCTCGGTGATCGGGGTCCTGGTGGGGGTGTGCTTCGGGCTCGCCGGAGCCGTGTTCCAGACCATGCTCAGGAATCCCCTCGCGAGCCCCGACATCATCGGCATCAGTTACGGAAGCGAGTGCCTCGGCGGTCACGGCGATCGTCCTCTTCGGCGCCGCCGGCGTCGCCGTGTCCGTCTCCGCGCTGGTCGGGGCGATGGTCGTCGCCGCGGCGATCTACCTGATCTCGCGCCGGGGGGGAGTGGCCGGCTACCGGCTGATCCTCGTCGGCATCGGGTTCGCGGCCGTCCTGCATGCGGTGGTCAACTTCCTCATCACCCGCACCGACCTCCGGACGGCATCGGAAGCACTGCTGTGGCTCAACGGTTCGCTCAACTCGAGCAACTGGGACCGTGCGGCCGTCCTGGTCGCCGCCCTCGTGGTCCTGCTGCCGGCCGTGGTGGTCCTCTCGCGCAGCCTGCAGGGCCTCGTCCTGGGCGACGACGCCGCAGCAGGCCTCGGGCTCCGGGTCGAGGCCTCACGGCTGGGACTCATGTCCACCGCCGTCGCCCTCGCCGCCGTGGCCACCGCGGCCGCCGGGCCCGTCGCATCCGTGGCCTTCCTGTCCGGGCCGATCGCGCGCGCAGGCTGCTCGGGAACCGGCCCTCGCTGGTCATGGCGGCCCTGGTGGGGGCCGGGATCGTCCTCGGGGCCGACTTCCTCGCTGCGAACCTCATCCCCGGGGCGTCCCTGCCCGTCGGCGTCGTGACCGGCGCGCTCGGCGCCCCGTTCCTCCTGTGGCTGCTCGCCACGGCGAACCGATCAGGCCAGGGAGGCTGAGCATGGCTGCACGCCCGGAACCGACGCCACAGGACACCCTGTCGGCCGAGGGGCTGACCCTCGCCTACGACCAGCGCACGGTGGTCGACGGGCTCTCCCTCACCCTTCCGGCAGGGCAGGTGACCGTGATCGTCGGAGCCAACGCCTGCGGCAAGTCCACCCTGCTGCGCGGACTGGCCCGTCTCCTCAAGCCGGTCGAGGGCGCAGTCGTGCTCAACGGATCGGACATCTCCACCCAGTCCACGAAAGAAAGCCGTCGCCCGGGTCCTCGGACTACTGCCCCAGACGCCCGTGGCGCCGGACGGTATCAGCGTCGCCGACCTCGTGGGGCGCGGCCGCTACCCGCACCAGGGCTGGTTCCGCCAGTGGACCCCGGAGGACGACGAGGCGGTGGCGGACGCGCTGGAGGCCACCGACACGCTCGCCCTCGCCGACCGCACCGTGGATGAGCTCAGCGGTGGGCAGCGACAGCGAGTGTGGATCGCGATGGCCCTCGCGCAACGGACGGGGATCCTGCTGCTCGACGAGCCCACCACCTTCCTCGACGTGACGCACCAGGTCGAGGTGCTGGACCTCATCACGGACCTGAACCGGCGGTCCGGCACCACCGTCGTCATGGTGCTGCACGACCTGAATCTCGCCGCACGCTACGCGGACCACCTCATCGCGATGCGGGACGGACGGATCGTGGCAGCCGGTCCGCCCGCCGCCGTCGTGACCCGGGAGACGGTCTCGAGCGTCTTCGACCTGGAGTGCCGGATCATCGAGGACCCGGTCTCCGGCACGCCGATGGTGATCCCGGTAGGCAGGCACCACAGCCCTCCGGCACCCGCCCGTCCCCAGACCTCCCCCGCCGGCCGGCAGCAGGCCACGGGGTACCGACCCAACCCGCAGGACGCCGTTCCCGCCCCCGTGGAGGCAGCATCATGACCCAAGTGACCCACCGGAACACACGCCGGACCGTCGCCGACACCGAGCCCATGGTGCTCGCGTTCGACGTCGTCGTCACCGCCGTGCAGGACCTCGGCGCCACCTTCCGCCGCATCACCTTCGGTGGTGCATGCCTCGAGGCGTTCGGGGTGGCAGGGGACACCCTCGACCTCCGGATCAAGATCGTCATACCCTCGAAGGGCCGCGACTGCCCGGACATCGCAGGCATAATGAGGCGCGGGGACTCGGCGAACTGGTACCAGCTGTGGCTGGGCCTGGCGGCGGAGGAGCGCGGTTCCATGCGCACCTACACGGTCCGGAACGTCCGCTGCCGCGGCGCGCGTCCGGAGATCGACGTCGACTTCGTGCTGCACCTCGACGACCACGGCCGGGGCGGCCCGGCCTCGGAGTGGGCCGCGGCGGCCCGACCCGGTGACCGGGTCTGCATCATCGGGCCCAACTCCTCGGCGGCGCAGTGCGCGACGGCGGGAGCCTACGGCGGCATCGAGTGGAGCCCTGGCCTCGCCCAGCACGTCCTCCTCGCCGGTGACGAGACGGCGGTACCCGCCATCAGTGCGATCCTCGAGGCGCTGCCCGAGGACATCAGCGGTTCGGCCTTCCTCGAAGTGCCCGACCTGCAGGACGTCCAGGCCATCTCCACGAAGTCCTCGGTGGCCATCACCTGGCTGGCGCGCGGGGACCGGCCGCACGGTGAGCAGCTGGAGGCCGCAGTCCGGGATGCCGTCCGGGTGCCGGGCTGGGTGTCGCTCGCCGGTCCCGCCGGTGCGCGGGGAAGAACCGAACCCGAGGACGTCGACATCGACCGGACCATCCTGTGGGAGACGCCGCAGCGGATGGAGGCGGCCATCGTACAGTCGACCGTCGGTTCCGGGCGCCCTGCCGGTACCCGGCCCTTCTACGCGTGGATCGCCGGGGAGGCCGCCGTCGTCCGTGGCCTGCGGCGGTACCTCGTGCGCGACGTCGGAGTGGACCGGAAGCAGGTCGCGTTCATGGGGTATTGGCGCAAGGGACGCGCAGAGCTGGCCTGAGGCGCCGCCCGGGCCGGAAAACGCAGGTTCTTCCGCGTGTTCGCGCAGGATCCCGGGAAAGGACCGAAGTATCACACGGATCATCCACAGACGGGATAACGGAATTGTAACTTCGGATTCCGTGGCCTAGGGTTTGAGCATTCGAAGCTGGTTCCACGGAATCCAGGTCCGTACGCCCGACCCTGTCAGCGGACCGCCTGAACACTCTGTGACAGGGGTGGAGGATCCACGTCCGCGGCTGCTCGCGCCGCCTGGAGGTGAAGCCCTTCCGCACTGCTGCTCTGCACGGTCCCGTTCGCGGCTCCTCCGCGACCCGGACTGCGTCGAGTGGATTCGAGCCGACTCCTGCTCGGATCCGACAGCCGACTTCGCGGGCGTCCGAGAGAGGTAAGCAGTTGACCCAGACGGTTACGTCCGGGCGCCGCCGCGCGTCCGACGATCGAGCGCAGCAGCACCCGGTCCCTCACCGCTCCGCCCATCCCGGTCCTCCCGGCCGCCGCTCGCTCCGGGTCCCGGCCGCCGGTGCAGCCCTTCCGCCCGTCCCGTCCGTCGCTGCTCCTGCCCTTCCGACGCCCTCACCCGCTGCCCCGGCCACGCCTACGACCCGCCGTGCGCTCCGCGAGCAGCAGGCGGCGGCCCGGGACGCTGCAGCAGTCCTGCCGACACGGCGCAGCGTCCGCCGTCCCGTGCCCGTTCCCCGCCCCGAGCCATGGACGGACCCTCGCTCGCGCCCGCGACGCCCGCTCCGCCCGAGCGCAGCACGGCTACCGTCGTTCCCCCGGCTGCGTGACAACGCCGCGACGGCCGGGATCGTGCTCGCCTCGGCAGGGCTGGTCATGGGAGCGGTGGCGCCGTCGGCCGCCACCGCCCCGACCGCCGCCGCGCCCGGCACCTCCCTCGCCTCGGGTGTCGCACCCTCCGTCACGGCGCCCGCCGAGGCGTCGGTGCCATTCCGCCTGGAGAGCGCCGGACCGGCCGCGGAGGGCATCGCGCCGAGTGTCGCCAGTGCACGAGCCCTCTCCGCGTCCCTGACCCCCGCAGCCCAGGAGCGCAAGGCGTTCAGCGTTCCGGTGGACGACCCCGTCGTCGCTTCCCCCTTCGGATACCGCGTCAACCCCCTGGGCGGGTACGGACCCGAACTGCACACCGGCCTCGACTACGCGAGCGGGTGCGGGACCCCGGTCATGGCGGCCGATGCCGGCGCCGTCGTCGACTCCGGTGAGCACGCCTATGGCGGTGGCCTGCGCATCGTGATCGACCACGGCGACGGCCTGAAGACCACCTACAACCACCTGAGCGTGCTCGAGGTGCCTGCCGGGACGACGGTGGCGCGCGGCGACCTCCTCGGAGCCGTCGGCAGCACGGGGAACTCCACCGGGTGTCACCTCCACTTCGAGGTCCTGGTCGACGACGAGAAGGTCGACCCGCAACCCTGGCTGTGACGGACGGGCAGGGCAGGGACTGCCCGCGACGCTAGGGCAGCGGTTCGCTCACGACCGCCGGGTCCTTGTACCCCAGGGGCATCCGGAGGCGCAGCGAGTCCGGCTTCATCTCGAAGGCCATGTGCGTCGCCTTCCCGAGGGGGTCGCCGTCGAGTTGCACCTCGAGGGGTTCGCGCAGGGTGACCTCGGCCGTGCGGCACTGGAAGTACTCGAGCGAGGGGTCCTTGCTCCTGCCCTTGCCCCGCGCGAAGAGTTTGCCCGCGACCGCCAGCCAGCCCAGCTTGCCCTTCGGCGCCACGGTCATGAGGTCCATCAGCCCGTCGTCGATCCTGGCGCCGGGGAAGATCTCCAGGCCGCCCATGATCTTTCCGCAGTTTCCGCCCATCACGCTGCGCAGGCGGCGCTCGAAGGGCCTGCCGCCGTCCACGGAGATGGTGGTCCGCGCCGGCCGGCCCGGGAGGTTCCTGATCCCGGCGTCCACGTAGGCGAGCCAGCCGACCTTGTCCTTCAGGTCGTCCCTGGTGTCGGACATGATCGCGGCGTCGTAGCCGATGCCCGCCATGACCAGGAACACGTGGGCGTCCTGGGCACGGTCCACGGTCACGTGCACGACGTCGATGGAGCGCTCGGTCCCGCGGAACGCGGCCTCGACGGCGGCATCCGGATCGTCGACGGCGATGTCGAGGTTGCGGGCCAGGAGGTTGCCGGTGCCCAGCGGAACGAGGGCCATCATGGTCCCGGTGCCGGCGAGCTCCTCGGCGACGCACCGGACGGTACCGTCGCCACCGGCCGCGATCACCAGATCCACCCCGGCCTCGAGGGCCTCGCGCGCCTGCCCGTGCCCGGGGTCGTCCGCCGTGGTCTCGATCACGAGGGGCGCGTCCCAGCCGTCCTCGGCGGAGATGCGTTCCACCGCTTTCTGCACGTCGGCCGTAGTGGCCTTGATGGGGTTGATGATGAGCGCGGCGCGACGGCGACCCGATCCGGCATCCGCAGCCACGTCGGGGGTCGCTTCGATAGTTGCGTCGGTGGGCATGATGTCCTTCGTGCGGGAGTCGACGGGTGGATCCCGTCGAGCTTATCCCGGCGGACTCGGGTGCCGAGGGTAATCTTTGACGGTGAACTTCTCCCAGCGGTACGTGGCACTCGGCGACTCCTTCACCGAGGGGGTGGGCGACTGGGACCCGGCGTCGCCCAACGGCGTCCGCGGCTGGGCGGACCGTGTTGCGGAGCAGCTCGTCCTCGCCGACAGGTCCTGGGGCTACGCGAACCTCGCCATCCGCGGCAAGAAGATGCGCCAGATCCTCGACGAGCAGATCGACGGCGCCCTGGCGCTCGAGCCGACGCTCGTCACCATCTATGCGGGCGCCAACGACATCCTGCGGCCACGGATCGACATCGACCGGCTCATGGACCATTACGACGACGGGATCGGCCGGCTTCGGGAGGCCGGTGCCGCCGTCGTGCTGTTCACGGGATTCGATGCCTCGGGGTCCGCTGTCTTCGGCAGGACCCGGGGACGCACCGCCGTCTACAACGAGTGGGTGCGTGAGATCGCCGACAAGCGGGGCGCGACCGTCGTCGACTACTGGCGGCTGCGCGAATTCCAGGACTGGAGCTACTGGGACGTCGACCGGATGCACATGTCCACCGCAGGGCACACCCTCATGGCCGCCCGGGTGCTGGAGGCCATGGAGGCCTCGCACGCCATCGACCTGCCGGAACTGGAGGCACGCCCCGTCCTCCGGCGCGTCGAGCAGCTGAAGGCCGACGCGCAGTGGGCACGGGACTACCTGACGCCCTGGGTCGGCAGGCGGTTGCGCGGAGTCTCCTCCGGCGACGATCTCGCACCCAAGTACCCCGTGCCGGCCCACCCGTACTGGGCGTCCGTTCCCGCCTGACGGTCGGCGCTCCGGGCGGTCCTGGGTGCAGGGCGGCCGGAGCGCGACGGAGCCGCACCGCCGTTGCGGCCTCTAGCGGGCGGCGACGGAGTTGTTGCCCTCGGTGTCGACCGCGGGGTCGCCGGTGCTGTAGGTGACGGAGTTGTCCTCCCCGTCGACGTCGATGTCCCGGGTGTCGTCGACCGTGACGACGTTCGTCCGACCGTCGACGTCGATGTCGGGAACGCTCGTCAGGGTGGCCGTGTTGCCGTCCCCTTCGATGTCGAGGGCTTCGGCGGATTCCCCGGTGATGGTGTTGTCGTCGCCGTCGATGTCGATGTCCTCGCATCCGCCGGTGATGTCGATCGTGGTGCCGTCGGTCTCGATGTCGATGTCGCCGCCCCCGCCACAGCTGATGCTGACGGTGGTGCCGGCTGTCCCGACCGTGTGTTCGTCACCCCGGCTGAGGCTGACCGGCACGTCCGTCGCCGACGCCGTGGCCGTCGATGCGGACGGGGTGCCGGAACTCGTGGGTGTGCCGGACGCGGTCGGGGCGGCAGTGGACGGGCTCCCTGTACCTTCGGGCGTCACCGGAGCCGGCTCGTCCGCACTGGCCGTTCCGGTGGGCGCGTTGGCCGGCGGAGGCGTGGTGCCGTCGGTGCACCCGGTGAGCAGGGCGAGGGTCGCTGCGGCGCCCAGGGCGGTGAGAACGGCACGGTGGGCTCGGGGCATCGGATTCTCCTCCAGAATGCGGCCAGTAGGCTGCCGACCGATACGCTAAGCCTACTGTCCTTCTCCGTTCCGGACCAGAGGAGTGCAAGGACCCGGACCGGGGCGGATGGGAGCCGGAGCGTCCGGAGGATCGTCGGGGATGGCACTCGGCGCCCGGCCCCGCAACCGTCGGGTAGCTCCCCGCCCCGCCCGGTGCCCGCTGGAGCGGTATGCCAGAATGAGCGGATGGCGGCGCACTGGCTCACACCCGACGAGCGGCGGGCGTGGCTGGCTCTCTATGCGCTGACCTCGCTGCTCCCCGCGACGCTCGACGCCCATCTGTTCCGGGAGGCCCGGATCACCCTGTTCGACTACCACGTCCTGGCGATGCTCTCCGAGTCGGAGGGGCGGAGCCTGCCGATGAGTGAGCTCGCCGCCCGCTCCACGGCGTCGCTCTCGCGGCTCAGCCACGTGGTCAAGAAGCTCGAGGGGCGCGGGTGGGTGGCCCGGCTGCCGTCCGACTCCGACGGCCGCGTCACCACCGCGTCCCTGACCCCTGCAGGTCTGGAGATGCTCGCCGGTCTCGCGATGGCCCATGTCGCACAGGTCCGTGCCACCGTGTTCGACGCGCTGGACGCCCAGGACGTGGCCGACCTCGAGCGGGTGGGCCGCAAGATCCTCCGGGGCATGGACGGCGCGCACTGGATCCTGTCCGACGGTGAGCCGGCCGTCGAGGCCGCGCTCGCCGGGGACCGGACCGCCGGCGCGGGAGCTGTGCCCGGACACCACGAAGCACACAGCGCCGGGCAGTGACCCGGCGCGGACAGGACGGCAGATGGACCAGCAGGCACAATTCCGGCGTCAGCCCCGCATCCTCGCGATCGTACTGGCAGGAGGGGCGGGAGGGCGCCTCGGTGCCCTCACCGACCACCGCGCGAAACCTGCCATGCCGCTCGGCGGCAGCTTCCGCCTGATCGACGTCTCCCTGTCGAACCTGCACCACAGCGGGATCTCCGACGTGTGGATCATGGAGCAGTACCAGCCCAAGACCATCAACGACCACCTCCGCAACGGACGGCCGTGGGACCTCGACCGCACGCGCGGCGGGTTGCTCGTGCTGCCCCCGTTCAGCGGCCACGAGGGTGAGGGGTTCGCCGAGGGCAACGCGGACGGCCTGCTCCGCCAGGCGTCCTTCATCCGGGACTTCGCGCCGGACCTGGTCCTCGTGCTCAGCTCCGATCACCTGTACCGGCTGGACTACCGCGACGTCGTCGACACCCACCTCCGGACGGGAGCCGCGCTGACGATGGTCACCGTCGCTTTCGACGGCGACGCCTCCGACCACGGGGTCGTGACCGTGGGCGACGACGGCAGGGTGACCGGCTTCGCCTACAAGCCCGAGGAACCGCAGTCGGACATCGTCACGGCCGAGGTCTTCCTGTACACGGCGAAGACCCTGCTGGATTCGCTGGAGCACCTGCAGGACAGCCACGACGGTCTCGGCGACTACGGCCACCATCTGGTGCCCCACCTCGTGAAGCAGGGGTCCGTCGTCGAGCACAGACTCGACGGGTACTGGCGCGACCTCGGGACGCCGGCCAACTACCTGCGCGCCCACCTCGACCTGGTGGACGGCACGGGGCTGGACCTCGCCGACCCGGAATGGCCCCTCCTCACCGAACCGCCGCAGCTGGTCCCGGCGTTCATCGGCGAGGGCGCCGTCGTCAGCGACTCGCTCGTGGCGCCCGGCGCCACCGTGCGCGGGACGGTCCGCCGGAGCGTGATCGGCGCGGGGGCGACGGTCGAGGCGGGCGCCGTGGTCGAGGACTCCGTCCTGCTGAGCCGGGTCCGGCTGCGCAGTGGCACCCACGTCCGGTATGCGATCGTCGATGCGGATGCGGACCTCTCCGGCGACTACGCCGGTGCCGCTGCCGAGGACCCCGCCGTCGTCGACCGGACCGGGCAGCTCGGCGACTGACCCGTTTTGGTCAGGCCTGATCCTGCCGGTAGGATGGTAGGGCGTTTGGCCGCGGCTGACGCCGACCCGTCCACGGACGGGGCGGAGTCCGTCCGGCTACCCGCGACTACCTGGAATGTAGGGCTGCGCCGGCCGAGAGGCCGTGCCGCCTGATCTTCACCGTCTTCCCCGCGGCGAGGCGCTTCGGCAGGTTCTCACCCTGCCAGGCCAACCTCCGGAAAGCTGCAGTAATAACGGTGTCATTACTGGTGGCGGGACGCCCCACAAGTGATTCCGTCACGTTCATCTAATCTGGAGGAGAGTTATGGCAGCCCACTGCCAAGTGACCGGAGCCGAGCCCGGCTTTGGACACAGCATTTCGCACTCGCACCGCCGCAACAAGCGCCGGTTCGACCCCAACATTCAGAAGAAGCGCTACTACGTGCCTTCCTTGCGCCGCAACGTGACGCTGCAGGTCTCCGCCCGCGGCATCAAGACGATCGACGTCCGCGGCATCGACGCTGTCGTCGCGTCGATCCTCGCGAGGGGAGTGAAGCTCTAATGGCGAAGGACAAGGACGTACGTCCGATCATCAAGCTGAAGTCCACCGCTGGTACGGGCTACACCTACGTGACGCGCAAGAACCGTCGTAACGATCCGGACCGCATGGTCCTGATGAAGTACGACCCCAAGATCCGCAAGCACGTCGAATTCCGAGAGGAGCGCTAAACCATGGCCAAGAAGTCAAAGATTGCTCGCAACGAGCAGCGCAAGGTCATCGTCGAGCGCTACGCGGCCAAGCGCCTCGAGCTCAAGAAGACCCTCGTCGACGAGAACGCCACCGACGAAGCCCGCGAAGCGGCACGCCTCGGCCTGCAGAAGCTTCCCCGCAACGCTTCGCCGGTCCGCCTGCGCAACCGCGACCAGATCGACGGGCGCCCCCGTGGCACCCTCCAGAAGTTCGGCATCTCGCGTGTCCGCTTCCGCGACATGGCTCACAAGGGCGAACTGCCCGGCGTGACCAAGTCGAGCTGGTAGCAGCCTCCGGGGAATCCTGCCCCGACAGCATCATCCACCGCCTCGCGCGGTGACCGGGAAGCCGGCAACCTCCGGGTTGCCGGCTTTCCCTTTCTCCCCGCAGAGCGGTCCCGCCGGGCCCGAAACAGGTCCGAAAAGGCTGTGTTTATGCCGAAAAGCCGCGAAAACACGCGGGGCGGGGCGCCCAAGCTGATAGGTTTTCGGACAGAGGCTTTTCGAATACCGTGAAGAGCTCGTTCAGAAGAGTGACGTCCAGGAGGACCCAAAGTGGCTAAAAACCGTAGTGAACTTGTTGCCGAGGTAGCAGCGAAGGCTGACACCAGCCAGGCGTCGGTGAACAGCGTTCTTGACGCGCTGTTCGACGTCTTCGCCGAGTCCATCGCCAAGGACGAGAAGATCACCATCCCCGGATGGCTCGCCGTCGAGCGCACCAGCCGTGCAGCACGCACCGGACGCAACCCCCAGACCGGTGAGACCATCCAGATCGCCGCGGGCCACAGCGTCAAGCTGACCGCAGGCTCGAAGCTCAAGGCTTCCGCCAAGTAGTCCACGTACTGGAGGGCCGCTGCCACGACGGCAGCGGCCCTCCGTCGTTAACGACCTAACGACCCCGGAGGCGGACGGAGGATTAGCCCTATTTCTACTGCGGGTAGAGAATGGTGTATATGACGACGACCGGTAAGCAGCCGCGCGAGAAGTCCGCCAGCGCCCCCGCCGACCGCGCGCTCGGCGCCGGTTGGCTGACCCTCGCGGGCGTCGTCGTCCTCGCGGCGCTCGTCATCGCCCTGTTCTACTCGGGAGCGGCCGCGGCACGGCAACTCGGCGATCCCGGCGCCCTGACGAGATGGGGCCTGCCCGTCGCCAAGGTGCTGAACAACACCGCAGCCGCGGGCACCATCGGCGCCCTCGTCTTCGCGGTGATCATGCTGCCGCGCACGGTCGGCGCCGACGGCCGCAGGCCGAAGGGCGACGCGGCCGAGCACCCCGCCTTCTCCCGCGTTCTGCTCCTGGCCTCCGTCTCCGCCGTCGCCTGGACGCTCGGCGCGCTGGGCGTCATGGTCTTCACCTACTCCGATGCCGCGGGTCTGCCGCTCAGCACCGACCCCGCGTACACCCAGGGGCTGGCGGCGTTCCTCACCGACTTCTCCACCGGCCGCGCCTGGCTCGTCACGTCCATCGTGTCGGCCGTGCTGGCCACGATCCTGTTCGGGGTCCGCTCCCAGGCCGGGCTGGCGCTCACTCTGGTGTTCGCGCTCCTGAACCTGCTGCCCATGGCGTTGATCGGCCACTCGGCCAGCGGCGACGACCACAACGCCGCGGTGAACTCGATCGCCCTGCACCTCGTCGGCGTCTGCCTGTGGGTGGGCGGCATCATCTCCCTCGCCGTCGTCAGCGGGAAGCTGGGGGACCAGGCGCTCCCGGTCCTCAGGCGCTTCTCCGCCCTGGCGGGCTTCGCGTTCGTCCTCGTGGTGGGCTCGGGCGTCGTGAACGCCAGCCTCCGCATCACCGACCTCGCGCAGCTCAGTTCGCAGTGGGGGCTGCTGGTCACGTTCAAGACGATCGCCACGCTGTTCCTCGGCGGCATCGGCTGGATGCACCGGCAATGGATCATCCCGCAACTCGGGGACCCTGCGGCCACCACCGGATCGAAGCTCTCCGCGCGCCGTGTGCTGTGGCAGCTGATCGCCGTCGAGCTCGTGCTCATGGGGGCGGTGTCCGGTGTGGCGGGGGCGCTCGGACGCACGGCCCCGCCCCGTGCGGAGGAACTGCCCACCGAGGCCGGGCCGGCCCGGATCCTGACCGGCTACGACCTCCCGCCCGAGCCCACCGCCGCCCGCTGGCTCACCGAGTGGCGGCCCGACTGGCTGTGGATCACCGTCGCGCTGACCTTCGGGGTCGCCTACGTCCTGGGCATGATGAAACTCCACCGCCGCGGGGACTCCTGGTCCGTACCCAGGCTGCTCAGCTGGCTCGTGGGCCTGGCGCTGCTGACCTACTTCACGTCCGGCGCGCCGGCCATCTACGGCATGGTGCTCTTCAGCGCCCACATGATCGACCACATGGCACTCACCATGGTGGTACCGCTGTTCCTGGTGCTGGGAGCGCCCGTGACCCTCGCGCTCAAGGCGCTGGGCGCGCGCCGCGACGGCACCCGGGGGCTGCGGGAATGGATCCTGGTGATCGTGCACTCCTGGCCGTCGAGGATCATCACGCACCCCCTCGTCGCTGCCGGCAACTTCGTGGCCTCCATCATCGTGTTCTACTACTCGCCGCTGTTCGGCTTCGCACTGCGCGAGCACGTGGGGCACGAGCTGATGATCACGCACTTCCTCATCACCGGCTACATCTTCGTGCTCTCGATGATCGGTTCCGACCCCGTTCCGCTGCGCGCGCCGTACCCCCTGTGGATCCTGCTGCTGTTCGCGACCATGGCCTTCCACGCCTTCTTCGGTGTCACGCTCATGGGCTCGACGTCCCTGCTCGAGGCATCCTGGTTCGGGAACATGGGCCGCGAGTGGGGTGCCTCCGCCCTCGCGGACCAGCAGGTGGGCGGCGCCGTGACCTGGGGGGTTGGGGAACTGCCCACACTCCTGCTCGCCATCGGCGTGGCCGTGATGTGGTCGCGGTCGGACGCGCGCGAGACGAAGCGCAAGGACCGTGCGGCGGACAGGAATAACGACGCCGATCTCACGGCTTACAACAACATGTTCGCCGACCTCGCCGCGCGCGACGTCGGACCCCGTCCCGGCTCCAAGGGCACGACGCGGGTGACCACCACAGCAGGAGACGACGAATGACCGAGACCACCGTGCGCACCGGCTACCGCGTGCGCGGCTCAGCCCTGACCGGCCGCAACTGGCTCAACACCGGCGGCAGGCAGCTGCAGCTCGAGGATCTCCGCGGGAAGATCGTGATCCTCGACTTCTGGACGTTCTGCTGCATCAACTGCCTGCATGTGCTCGATGAACTCCGGCCCCTCGAGGAGCAGTACTCCGACGTCCTCGTCACCGTGGGGGTGCACTCGCCGAAGTTCGAGCACGAGGCCGACCCGGTGGCCCTCGCCGCCGCCGTCGAGCGGTACGACATCCACCACCCCGTCCTCGACGACCCCGAGCTGTCCACCTGGCAGGCCTACACGGCCCGCGCCTGGCCCACGCTCGTGGTGATCGACCCCGAGGGCTACATCGTGGCGCACCTGTCCGGTGAGGGGCACGCGGCCGGGCTCACCTCGCTCGTCGAGGAGCTCGTGGCCGAGCACGAGGCCAAGGGGACACTGCACCGCGGGGACGGCCCCTACGTGCCGGCCGAGAGCACCGCGGGGGACCTCAAGTTCCCGGGCAAACTCCTCGCCCTTCCCGCCACCGGCACCTTCCTCGCGGGCGACACCGGCCACCACCGGCTCGTGGAGCTCGAGGCGGACCTCGTCACCGTGCGGCGCACCATCGGCTCCGGCCGGAAGGGCTTCCGTGACGGGACCGCCGGCGAGGCCGAATTCAACGAGCCCCAGGGCGTCGCGCTGCTGCCGGCCGAGCTGGCCGCGGAGGTCGGGTACGACGTCGTCGTCGCCGACTCCGTGAACCACCGCCTGCGCGGTGTGGACCTCGCCACGGGGGAGGTGCGCACCCTCGCGGGCAACGGCACCCAGCGACTGCTCGACGCCGGCAACCACACCAAGACCGGGCCGCAGGAGAACTCCCACGAGATCGGTGCCGAGAGCGAGACACCGCGCCTGACGGAGACCCGGCTCGGCACGGACGCCCTCAATCTCTCGCTGTCCTCGCCGTGGGACGTGCTGTACTCGTCGGTTTTGGACCGCGTGGTCGTCGCCATGGCCGGCACCCACCAGATCTTCAGCTACGACCCGCGCACGCACGCCGTGGAGGTCCTGGCCGGCACCGGCCTCGAGGGACTGCTCGACGGCGACGCCACCGCCGCCTGGTTCGCGCAGTCCTCCGGCCTCGCCGAGGACGCCAACGGCACCATCTGGATCGCCGACTCGGAGACCTCCTCGGTGCGCCTCCTGTCCTTCCTCGAGGTCGACGGACGCCGCAGGGTCCAGGTCCAGACCGCGGTGGGGACGGGACTGTTCGACTTCGGCTTCCGCGACGGCGATGCCGAGCAGGCGCGCCTGCAGCATCCGCTGGGCGTCACGGCACTGCCGGACGGATCGATCGCCATCGCGGACACCTACAACGGCGCCGTCCGCCGGTACGATCCGGTCACGCGCCAGGTGTCGACCCTGCTCCGTGGTCTCGCCGAGCCGTCGGACGTCCTCGTGGACATGACGCCGGTGGCCGACGGCGGGGACCCCCTGCTCATCGTCGTGGAGACCAACCGGCACCAACTCGTCCGGGTGCCGCTGCCCAAGGAGGCGCTCGCCGTCGACGAGGGAGCATCACAGACCCAGCGGCCGAAGACGCCGATGGCGGCCGGTCCCGTGGCCCTCACGGTGCGCTTCACCGCGCCCACGGGCCAGAAGCTCGACGACCGCTGGGGCGACCCCCACGCAGCTGAAGATCAGCGCCTCCCCGGAGTCCCTCCTGGTCTCGGGTGGCGGCACGTCGACAGGACTGACGCGCGAGCTCGTCCTCGCGCCGGACGCGGGCGACGGTGTCCTGCACATCACGGCACGCGCGGCGTCCTGCGACGGCGAGCCGGGCGGCGAGATCCCCGACCACGCTGCGTGCCACCTCTACCAGCAGGACTGGGGGATCCCGGTCTCGGTGACGGCCGACGGTGACACCGTCCTGACCCTGGATCTGCGCGGACTCGACTGACCTGCCGGTCGCAGGCACGTCGAGGGGCACCGGCCGCGGCCGGTGCCCCTCGAGTGTCCGGGGCCGGCGGCTCCGCGGCGGGACGTAGCGGGAGGGCCACCGGCACAGCGCGCGGAGTGTGGTGCACGCACGGTCGTCCGGCACGGTGATATTGGCCCGCTCCGGAGCAGGAATCTCCCTCCGGCCGGTGGCCGCCGGAATATCCTCCAGACGGGTCGGCTTGTCGCCTTCGGGGCCCGCGACGACCGATGCCTGCCGCCGGCGGCCCGGACGACCGCGGCAGGCAGGGATCTGCGGGCAGGACGCGGACACGACGAGAAGGAGTGCAGGATGACGGCAGGGATGGCAGCAGCATCGCAGGGAGAGCGGACGGCACTGGTCGTGGGAGCGACCGGCATCGCCGGCTCCGCGCTCGTCGAGGAGCTCCTCGCCGAGGGATGGTCGGTGCTCGCGCTGTCCCGCACGCCCGGCGCGGAACGCAGCGGCGTGCGCTGGCTGTCAGCGGACCTGACGTCGGCCGGGTCCCTGTCCGCTGCCCTCGCTCCCGTGGCCCCCAACCACGTGTTCTTCACGGCGTGGTCCCGGCGCGACACCGAGGAGGAGAACATCACCGTCAACGCGGGCATGCTGCGCGACCTCCTGGCCGCCCTGCGCGGCAAGGCAAGGACGTGACCCACGTGGCCCTCATGACCGGCCTCAAGCACTACCTCGGTCCCTTCGAGGCCTACGCCGCCGGCGAGATGGCCGACACCCCGTTCCACGAGGAGGAGCCGCGGCTGCCCGTCGCGAACTTCTACTACGCCCAGGAGGACGAGCTGTTCGCAGCGGCCGCCGTGCAGGGCTTCACCTGGTCGGTCCACCGGTCGCACACGGTGATCGGGCACGCCGTCGGCAACGCCATGAACATGGGCCTGACGCTCGCGGCCCAGGCCGCGCTGTGCAGGGAGACGGGCGAGCCGTTCGTCTTCCCCGGCTCGGAGACCCAGTGGAACGGGCTGACGGACATGACGGATGCCGGCCTGCTCGCCGAGCACATGCTCTGGGCCGCGACGACCCCCGGAGCTGCCGACGAGGCCTACAACATCGTCAACGGGGACGTGTTCCGGTGGCGCTGGATGTGGCCCCGGCTCGCGGCCTACTTCGGTGTCGACTGGGAGGGGTACGCCGGGTCGCCGCGGCCGCTCGAGCGGGCGATGGCGGGGCGCGAGGAGCAGTGGGCGGAGCTCGCGCGGCGCCACGGGCTCGCGGAGCCCCGCCTGGACCGCGTGGCATCGTGGTGGCACACGGACAGCGACCTGGGACGCGACATCGAGGTGGTGACGGACATGGGCAAGAGCCGCGACGCCGGCTTCACGGGCTACCGGCGGACGCTCGACGCCTTCACGGCGCTCTTCGACCGGTACCGCGCCGAAAACCTCATCCCCTGACGCGAAGGGGAACCGCGCGGGCCGGACCGGCCCCGTCGTCAGCCTAGTAGCTGACGACGGGGGTCACGGTGATCTCGTCCCCGGTCACTCGGAGGTCGGCCTCGAAATCGAACGGGACGGACTCCGAGACGTCCCGGACCGCACCGGAGAAGAAGTCCCTCAGCTGCGTCTCGATACGCGCCGATCCGCGCAACGGTGCCAGTGACCATCCGCCGTCGATCGGGGTGATCGTCGCGGTCGGGTACTCCTCGATGGACCACGCGATCTCGCCCGCCAGCCGCTCGTTCGTCGGGTAGTTGAACGGGCAGTTGGTCGGCTGGAAGACCGTCTGGGCCGCGCAGTCATCAAGGAAGGCGCGCAGCCGGTCGTCCACGGCCGAGGTGAGTTCCGGCGTCGCCTCCGTGACGAGGGCCAGCGGCGGAGGCGGGGTCTCCCGGCCCGTCACTGTCACCGCATGCGCCGGCGCCCTGAAGTACCGTCCCTCGTACACGGCGTCGACGACCGCAGGGTAGAACGACGCGAGCGCGGCCCTGCCGTCGGGCAGGCCCACAGCCATGCCGTTCACGGCGGCCTCGACGCTGTTCAGGGCGGACACCTCGACCGTCGGCAGGACTGTCGGCTCGAACCGCCATACGTTGAAGAAGCCCCACTTCGTGCCCGTGCGCCGCAGCGGGAAGAGCGTCGTCGACTCCGCGCCGTCGAGGGTGTAGGTCACAGGAACCTCCACGCGGTCGCCGCCGACATCGCGTGCCTCGCCCACCTCGACGTCGCCGAGCGGAGCGCTGGCCCGGCGGAGGGCGTCGCCGTCGAGCAGGGCCGGGTTCGAGCCCTCGGGTACCGACGCGTTGAGCAGGCCCAGTGCCTTGCCGCCGTTCCCGTCACGGAGTGCCTCGAGGTACAGGCCCACCTGGTGCTCAGGGCTGTAGAGCCGTCCGTTGAGGATCACCACGGCCGTGATGAAGGCTGCCGCGACGAGCATGAGGCCGAGCAGCCATGCTGCGACGACCTTCACTACGGGGCTGGTGTGCACCTCTCAACGGTACCGGCTGCGCGGGTCAGCCGGGCAGGAAGCCCAGTGCGGCACCTGCGACGGCGAGCACGAGCCCGATGACGGCGATGACCCGAGTGCCGCGGTAGGGCTCCTCGAGCGACCAGCGCGCGGGATCGCGGGCGTGGTAGAAGATGGTGACGTCCTCGCCCGGAGCCGGCGGTTCAGGTGCCGGCGCGGACCGGCGCCGCCGCACGCAGCTCGACCACAGGGCCTCGACGATCCGATACCGGGAGTCGTGCCAGCGCAGGTACGGGTGGCCCTCGTGCTCGTACGTGACGGCCTGGGTCCTGGCCCACGAGCCGTAGACCAGCCGGATCACGAGCGCCGCGACGAGCAGTCCCAGACCCAGGGCCGTGAGGGTGGAGCTCACGATCTCGGTCACGACCATCGGTGCGTCCTTCGGTGCCACGGGACGTGCCGTGGTCCTCAGGACCACGGGCGCTTGCGGCGTTTGGTCCCGAAGAGTCCGCGGGCCAGCTCCCTGCCGATCACGCCTGCGGCCCGGAGCGCGAGGTCGGCCATCTCGTCCCGGTCGGGTCCGCGCCCGGCCCGCCGGTCCGTTCCCTGTGCGTGGCCCTGCCCGGAGACCCGTCCGGCGCCCTCGCCGCGGCGGCCGCTCCCGTCCCCGGGGCCCGCGGGAGGCGAGGGCGTACCGAGGATCTCGTCCTCGATGCGCCGGGCCTCCGCGTCGCGGTCCTCCCGTCGCGAGGCGGCGCGCGTCTCTGCCGCGGGATCGGTACGAGCGCCGGCTCCACCGGAGGGAGCGCCGGAGGGAGCGCCACCGGGCGCCCGTCCGGCCAGTGTCTCGAAGGCCGAGTGGCGGTCGACGGCCTCGCCGTACCTGGCGAGGAGCGGCGACGACGCGACGGCGGCGGGCACGGTGCCCTCGGGTGCGCGGCCCATAATCGATTCGGGGGAGCGCAGGCGCGTCCAGGCGACGGGGGTGGGCGCGCCGTGCTCGTTCAGCACCGTCACCACCGCCTCGCCGATGCCCGCAGAGGTGAGGACCTCCTCGAGGTCGTAGGGGCTCGTCGGGAAGGTCGACACCGTGGCACGCAGGGCCTTGGCGTCGTCGGGCGTGTAGGCACGCAGGGCGTGCTGCACCCGGTTGGCCAGCTGGCCAAGGACCTCTCCCGGGAGGTCCCTGGGTGTCTGGGTGATGAAGAAGATGCCGACGCCCTTGGACCGGATGAGCCGCACGGTCGCCTGAATGGACTCACGGAAGGCCTTCGAGGAGCCGGCGAAGAGCAGGTGCGCCTCGTCGAGGAAGAACACGAGGCGGGGCTTGTCGACGTCGCCGACCTCCGGCAACTCGGCGAACAGGTCCGCGAGCAGCCACATCAGGAACGTGGAGAAGAGCCGGGGTTTCTGCTGCACCGCGACGAGTTCGAGCGCCGTGATGATGCCGCGGCCGTCCGTGGCGGTGCGCAGCAGGTCGGCGGTGTCGAACTCCGGCTCGCCGAAGAAGGCGCCCATGCCCTGCGCCTCGAGAGCGACCAGCTCGCGCAGGATCACCCCGGCCGTCGCCTTCGAGAGGCCGCCGAGCAGCTCGAGGGCCTCCTTGCCCTCGGCCGAGGTGAGGAAGCCGATGACGGCGCGCAGGTCCGCGAGGTCGTAGAGCTCGAGGCCGTTCCGGTCGGCGTAGTGGAACACCAGTTGCAGGCTGGATTCCTGTGTCTCATTGAGGTCCATCACGCGGCTGAGGAGCAGTGGCCCGAACGAGGAGATCGTGGCCCGGACCGGGATCCCGGTCCCGTCCGGGCCGAGCGAGAGGAACTCGACCGGGAAGGCGGCGGGAGCCCAGTCCTGACCGACGCTCGTGGTGCGCTTCGTCAGCCGCTCCGAGGCGGTGCCCGGGGCGGCGAGGCCCGTCAGGTCACCCTTGATGTCCGACAGGAAAACCGGGACGCCGTGCGCCGAGAGCTGTTCCGCGAGGACCTGCAGCGTCACGGTCTTGCCGGTACCCGTGGCACCGGCGATCAGCCCGTGGCGGTTCATCATGGCGAGGGGGAGCCGGACCTGGGCGCCGGTGTGCAGCGTCCCGTCCACGAGGGCCGCCCCGAGCTGGAGGGTCGGTCCTTCGAAGACGTATCCGGCAGTGATGTCGGCGACCTGGCCGGCGGTGTCGTGTTCGACCATAGGGCCAGACTACACAGCAGGGCCGGCACCCGATCGGGTGCCGGCCCTGCTGTGTACGTGCCCGCCTGCGCGGGCGGGGAACGGTCCGGTCAGCCCGCGGTGTGTCTCCCGCCGGCCGCTGTCGCGCCCCCTGAAGAGCCCGCCCCGGCGTTCACCGTGGTGTCCTCGCGCCGGGCGGGAGCGCCGGCGGCGGAGCCGCCGCCGTCCCCGCGTCCGTCCGCCTGCTGGGCGGTCGCGATCTCCTCGGCGCGTTCCTCGGCCGCCTCCCGCGTCAGCTGGGCGCCGGCCTCGGCGTCGCGGGTGAGGTTCTCTCCCGACTCGGCGTCGAACAGGTGCAGCTTGCGCGTGTCGAGCCAGAGCTCCGCCTCCCGCCCGCCGCGGATGCGGCTTGCCGCGTCCAGGGTGACGACGACCTGCGGCCGCAGTTCGTCCGCGTCCATGTCGCGGGCCAGGGTGTCGAGCAGTTCCCTCATCTCCGGGGCCGGATCGAAGTTGATGTACCCGTACTGCTCATTCCCGAGCCACTCCGTGTGGGTCAGCGTGGCCGCGAACGTGGATCCGTTCGATTTCTTGTGGTCCTCCACGAGCTTGGCGTCCTCGAAGAACTCCGGCCGGACACCCACGAGCACGACCTTCTTGCCCGCCGCCTTCCGCGCCTTGTCCTCCGGGATCTCGAGGTCGCCGATGGCCGTCCTGAGCACATTGCCCTCGAGGGTCGCCGGCAGGAAGTTCATCGACGGAGAGCCGATGAAGCCGGCGACGAACAGGTTGACCGGCTGTTCGTACAGTTCGCGCGGGGAGGCGATCTGCTGCAGTTCACCCTTCTTCAGCACGGCCACGCGGTCGCCGAGCGTCATGGCCTCGGTCTGGTCGTGCGTCACGTAGACCGATGTGACGCCGAGCCGTCGCTGCATCTGCGAGATCTCCGAACGCATCTGGCCGCGGAGCTTCGCATCGAGGTTGGGAGAGCGGCTCGTCGAAGAGGAAGGCGTCCGCCTGCCGCACGATCGCGCGTCCCATCGCAACGCGCTGCCGCTGGCCGCCGGAGAGGTTCGCCGGTTTGCGCTGCAGGTGGTCGGTGAGTTCGAGGGTCGCGGCCGCCTCGGTGACGAGCTTGTCGACCTGCTCGTCGGAGTGCTTGCCCTTCGCCAGGCGCAGGGGGAACGCGATGTTCTCGTACACCGTGAGGTGCGGGTACAGCGCGTAGTTCTGGAACACCATCGCCAGGTTGCGGTCACGGGGCGCCTTGTCGTTCACGCGCTGGCCGTTGATGAGGAGATCGCCGTCGGTGATGTCCTCGAGGCCCACGATCATGCGCAGCAGCGTGGACTTCCCGCAGCCCGAGGGGCCGACCAGGATGATGAACTCGCCGTCGGCGATGTCGATGCTGACGTCGTTGACGGCGGGGAAGCCGTCGCCGTACTTCTTGACCAGGTGATTGAGGGTGATGGAAGCCATGGTGCGAAATCCTTTACTTGAACCGGGGGCGTTAGCCCTTGACGGCGCCGGAGGTCAGGCCCGAGACGATCTGGCGTTGGAAGAGCAGGACCAGGAGGACGATCGGGATGGTGACGATGATCGCCGCCGCGGAGATCGCCCCGGTCGGTGCCTCGAACTGCGATGCACCCGTGAAGAAGGCGAGGGCGGCGGGCACCGGCCTCGCCGCCTCGGTGGAGGTGAGCGAGATGCCGTACACGAAGTCGTTCCAGGCGATGAAGAACGCGATGATCGCCGTGGTGAAGACACCGGGGGCGGCCAGGGGGCACGATCGCCTTGCGGAACGCCTGCCACGTCGTCGCGCCGTCCACCTGCGCAGCCTGTTCGAGCTCCCACGGGATCTGCCGGAAGAACGCGGCGAGGGTCCAGATGGAGATCGGGAGGGTCAGCGACAGGTACGGGATGATCAGGCCGAGCCACGTGTCGTACAGCCCGATGGTGCGCCACAGGTTGAACAGCGGCGTCACGATCGAGATGACCGGGAAGATCGAGACCGCGAGCGCCGTGGTGAGGACCAGCTTCTTGCCCGGGAAGTCCAGCCTCGCGATCGCGTAGGCGCACAGGGTGGCCAGGACGACGGCGATGAAGGTCGCGATCAGCGTGATGCCGATCGAATTGCGCAGGGCCGAGAGGAACAGCCCCTGGGCGTCTCCGACCAGGATCTGCTCGTAGTTGGATGTGGTGGCCCTGCCCGACGAGGGAAGGAACTTGCCGCTCGTGAGGTCGCTGGGAGCCTTGAACGACGTGGCGAGGATCGAGACCACGGGAAACAGTGCGTAGATCAGGACGAGGACCGTCACGATGGCCCAGAGGACCTTGCCCCGGGTACTGGTGTTCGTCATTACTTTCCTCCCTGCGATCCGGCGAGATCGACCTTGAACAGCTTGATCGCGATGAAGCAGATCAGCAGGACGCACAGGAACAGGAGGACGGACACGGCAGAACCGAGCCCGATCTCGAGCCGGCTGATCGATTGCCGGTATGCGAGCAAGGACAGCACTTCCGTGCCGTACGCCCCGTTGGTCATGATGAACACGTTGTCGAAGATGCGGAAGGCATCCAGCGCGCGGAAGAGTACCGCGACCATGATCGCGGCCTTCATGTTCGGGATGATGACCTTGCGCATCTGCTCCCACCAGGTGGCGCCGTCGACCTTCGCCGCTTCGCTGAGCTCGTCGGGTACCTGCGCGAGGCCGGCGAGGAGGAGCAGCGAGATGAAGGGGGTGGTCTTCCAGATCTCCGAGGCCATGATGACGAAGAGGGCGGTGGGGCCCTGCGCGAACCAGTTCAGGTCCTCGTCGATTCCGGGGAGCCAGCCGAACCAGTTGTTGACGTACCCCGAGTTGATGTCGAACGCGTAGAACCACGCGAACGCCGACACCACGGTGATGATGCCGTACGGCACGAGGATCGCCGTGCGCAGCAGTCCGCGTACCGATTTCAGGGCCTTGTGCATCACGAGTGCGAGGGCGAAGCCGAGCACGAGTTCCACGACGACGGTGACCAGGGTGATCAGTACGGTGGTCCACAGGCCCGACCACCAGACCGGGTCCGAGAGGATCACGCCGTAGTTCCCGAGGCCGATGAACTCCCGCTCGTCCGGCGCGGTGAGCCGGAAGCGGAACAGGGATTCGTAGATGGCCTGCAGGATCGGATACAGCGTGACCAGGAGCATGACCACGAACGCGGGACCGGCGAGGATCCAGCCGAGCCTGCGTTCGGCACGCACGCGGTCACTGTACTGCTTCGGGGATTTCTTGGTCTTGCCGTTGCCCGTGCCGGGATCGCGCTCGAGGTGCGGGCCGGGCTCGGCGGACGACGCCGTCGTCGTCCTCGCTGGGATGGCGGAGGTCACAGGAGTTGCTCCCCTCGAAGGACCGATGTGATGAAGTTGCTCGACGTCTCCGGCGTGCTGTCCGGGTCGACGTCGGCGGGCGGCGCCCAGCGTTGCTGGATACCGGTGGAGACCTCGTTGTAGAACGGGGTCTGCGGACGGGGTGCTGCGACCTGGAGGGAGTCCCGGATGGTCTCGGCCATGGGGAAGGTCTCCTCGATCCGGGGGTCCTCGTAGGCCTCCGTGTTCGACGGCGGGTTGCCGTTGGTCACGAAGTACTCCGACTGGTTCTCCACGGCGACGATGCACTGGATCGCCTCGTACGCGAGGTCGGGGTTGTCGCTCTCGGCGCCGACGCCGAGGTTGATGCCACCGAGCGGGGGTGCCGACTCCTGGTCCGGCGTCATGCGCGGGAAGATGCTCCAGCCGAGGTCGTCGACGACCGCCTGGTCCAGCGTGCCCGCCTCGACGGCGGCCGTGGTCGCCGGCCAGACGAACGGGTAGTTGACCATGAAGGAGCCGGAGTCGCCCTGGAAGGCGATGAGGGAGGCGTTCTCGTCCTGGGTGGGGAGTCCCGGGCCGCCGAGCCCGTCCTTGCCGATCGTGGAGATCACCTCGGCTGCAGCGACACCGGCATCGGAGTCGAGGCCGAGTTCGATGGTGTCCGCCGTCGCCTCGGGGTCGACGATGATGGAGCCCCCCGCCGACTCGATCAGGGCGTTCACCCACACCGTCATCGATTCCGCCTGCGCGCCCTGGACGCCCAGTGACTTGTCCTGGCTCTTCGCGGCTTCCATGATCTGGTCCCACGTGACGGGCTTGCTCATGTCCAGGCCGGCGGCCTCCGCGACCGATTTGCGGTACCAGAGGATCTGCGTGTTGGCCCAGAACGGGACGGTGACGAGTTCGTCCTTCCAGGTGGCCCCGGCGAGGGCGCCCTCCACGACGTTCTCCGTGGTGCTCTCCGCGACCTCCTCGGGGACCGGTGCCAGGAAGCCCGGCTCGGCGAGTTCCGGGATGAAGGGGGGATCGAGGCTCATGATGTCGAGCGATGTATCGCCCGCGGCCAGGCGCCGAGCCAGTTGCTCCCGCTGCGAGGCGGCGTCGCTCGGCAGGAGCGAGGTCTCGATGCGGTAGCGCCCACCCGATTCGTCGCTGCACTTCTGCGCTATGGCGGCCTGGCCCCCGTTGTCGGGGTTGATGTACCAGGTCAGGGAGTTGTCCGCCTGTGCGGGACCGCATCCACTCATGGCGAGTGTCCCCATGATCATGCTCACGACGACGGCGGCCTTCGGACGGCTCTTGCGTGTTCTTCGACTAGTCGGCATTCGTACCGAGCCTCCACATCCTCGTAGACAGCCCGGCTGACGGTTCGAGCGAATCGACAGCCTAAGCAAGCTTGCTTTTCGACCCTATGCCCTGCCGCCCCAAACCGCTAGGCAGTCTGCTGATGATCACGCAGAAGGACGTGCAGGACCTCTGGGAGCTGCCGGAGATGCTGGGTGGTTCAGGCGGAGATGGCGGAGTTGTCCAGCGCGAAGGGCGGGCGCTCGAGGTCGCCGGTGACCGCTTCGGCCGGATCGGAGCCGAGCTCGACGATCCTGTTGCCGGCGTCCACATGCACGACCGTGGGAACGAACGTCCGCGCTTCCTCGGTGGTCATCTGCGCGTAGGTGATCAGGATGACGAGGTCGCCACGCTGGACGAGGTGCGCCGCGGCGCCGTTGATGCCGAGAACACCGGATCCCCGCTCGCCGGCGATGGTGTAGGTCTCGAGCCGCGCACCGTTGGTGATGTCGACGATCGACACCAGCTCGCCGGGCAGGATGTCCGCGGCATCGAGCAGGTCCAGGTCCACCGTCACGGACCCGACGTAGTGCAGGTCGGCATGGGTGACCGTGGCGCGGTGGATCTTCGACTTGAACATTGTGCGATTCATCGCCTCAAGAATACGCCGATCGGGCGCACGCGGCCGGTCGCGCAAGGGTGTCCTTGGGCACACCCGGAGCCCCGGGGGACGGACCCCGCCGGGGGGTCGAGAGCGGGCGACGGGAATCGAACCCGCGTATCGAGCTTGGGAAGCTAGCGCTCTACCATTGAGCTACGCCCGCACGGTTGGAACCGCTCCCTCACCTTACAACAGTTCTTGCGGCTTCCCGGGACCGGCGTCACCGACGCCCCCGGGATCCGCAGCCGGACCCGCTGCGTCGGCCCCGTCACCCTCCCCGGACGGAGTCCGCACCACCCGGGACCGCTCGCCGGCCTCGCGTCCTCCGGCGGTGCCGGCCGCCCCGTCCGCAGGGGCGGCCCCGGGTGCGGCGCGTGCGTCCGCCCGTGCCCGCTCGATCAGTTCCCGCCAGGGGTCCTCGAGCCGGCTCTCCGGCACGTACACCTCGGTGTAGCCGATGGAGATCCGGTAGGTGAAGCGGTCGCGCTGGGTCCCCGGCGCGGGCCCGACCGCGTGCGGGGAGTCCCAGGCCGGACGCTCCCCGCTACCGGTGCCTCCCTCCGGGCCGGCCCCACCCGCTTCCGCCTCGGCGAGCGGCAGCCAGCGCTCCTCGGCCTCGGTGCGGCTCACCTCGATGCTCCAGGTGCGGGTGAGTCCGGCCAAGCCGCCCGAGCGGGTGATCTCGATCCTCACGGCAGCACGCCGACCCGGGACCAGGCGCCGGTGACCGCTCCGGCCTCGGGGCTGCCGGTGCCGAAACGCTTCTCCGCGGCGCCGATGGTGGCATGCGCGAAGGCCGGGAAGTTGCAGTCCGGCGGGATGGTGCCCCCGAGGACGGCGTCGTACCAGATGCGTCCGGCGCCCTCCCAAGCCCGTCCGCCGAGGGAGGTCGCCGCGAGGTAGAAGGCGTGGTTGGGGATCCCGGAGAGTTGATGTGCACGCCGCCGTTGTCCGACGTCGTCTCCACGTAGTCCGCCATGGTGGCGGGCTGCGGATCCCTGCCGAGGACGTCGTCGTCGTACGCGGTGCCCGGTGCCCGCAGTGAGCGCAGCGCGCTCCCCTGCACCTGGGCGGTGAAGATGCCGGCTCCCACGAGCCAGGTCGCGTCGGCGGCGTCCTGGCCCAGTTCCCGCTGCTCCACGAGGACGCCGAACACGTCCGACAGCGACTCGTTGAGCGCGCCCGACTGGCCCTGGTACTCCAGGTTGGTCGAGTACTGCGTGAAGCCATGGACCAGTTCATGGCTGATGACGGTCAGGGAGGCCGTGAAACGACCGAAGATCTCGCCGTCGCCGTCACCGAACACCATGCGCTCACCGTCCCAGAACGCGTTGTCGTAGTCGGTGCCGTAGTGCACCGTGGCCTCGAGAGCCCTGCCGGCGCCGTCGATCGACGACCGTCCGTACTCCTCGCTGAAGAGCCGGTACGTGGACCCCAGTCCGTCGTACGCCTCGTCCGCGGCGGCGTCCCCGTGGCAGGTGCGCCCTCGGCCCGCACCAGGTTCCCGGGGAGCTCTTCGCGGCCGCCCGCATCGGAGATGCGCCGCGTCAGGGAGCCCACCACGGCGGCCCTCCGCACGGGCGCGCCGAGGGCTTCCGAGCGGGCCTGCAGGACGGGGTCGAGCTCCAGCAGGGCGTGCCGAGCCGCCCGGGCGGCGACCGTGAGCCGCGGATCCTGGAGGGCCGCGAGGCGGGTGAGAAGGTGCGGTGGGACGATGCTGCAGTGCATTCGCTGCATGGGGCCTCCTTCGATTGCTCCCAACCTAGACCCGGAGGCCGACAATCGTCGGCACCAGACCTCCGAGCTGTGGCTCAAGCTCGTGCTGCACGAACTCACCGCCGTGCGCCTGGACCTGCAGGGGGACGACCTGAGGGCGGCGATGAAGGGGATCGCACGGATCAAGCACATCCAGCGCTCGCTCACGGAGCAGTGGTCGGTGCTGGCGACCCTCACGCCGTCCGAGTACGCGGAGTTCCGCGGCGACCTGGGGTCCTCGAGCGGCTTCCAGTCCTACCAGTACCGCGCCGTCGAGTTCCTGCTCGGCAACAAGAACGAGGCCATGCTCCAGGTGTTCGCGGCCGATCCCGCGGCCGAAGCCCTGCTCTCGGACCTCCTGACCCGCAGCAGCGTGTACGACGAGTTCATCGCCCTTCTGGCGCGGCGGGGCTATGCGATCCCGCCGGACCTGCTCGGGCGGGACGTCCGGGTGGCGCACGAGTTCCATCCCGCGCTCGTCGCCGTCTACAAGGAGGTGTACGAGGACGCCGCGGGCCACTGGGACATCTACGAGGCCTGCGAGGAGCTCGTGGACCTCGAGGACAACTTCCAGCTGTGGCGGTTCCGCCACCTCAAGACCGTCGCGCGGACGATCGGATTCAAACCGGGCACCGGAGGCTCGTCCGGCGTCGGGTTCCTCCAGCGGGCGCTCGAGCTGACCTTCTTCCCCGAGCTCTTCGCCGTGCGCACCGAGATCGGCCGCTGAAGCGCACGGACCCGGTGCTGGTAGTTTTGGACGGTGCTGATCTCCGACCGTGACATCCGAGCAGAACTGTCCGCCCAGAGGATCATCCTCGAACCCTTCGATCCCGCGATGGTGCAACCCTCCAGCGTCGATGTACGGATCGACCGCTACTTCCGGCTCTTCGACAACCACAAGTACGCCCACATCGATCCGGCCGAGGACCAGCCGGACCTCACGCGCCTGGTCGAGGTCGCCCGCGACGAACCGTTCATCCTCCACCCGGGGGAGTTCGTGCTCGGGTCCACCTATGAGACCGTCACGCTTCCCGACGACATCGCGGCACGGCTCGAGGGCAAGTCGTCGCTGGGCCGGCTCGGGCTCCTCACGCACTCGACCGCGGGCTTCATCGATCCCGGTTTCTCCGGGCACGTGACCCTGGAGCTCTCCAACATGGCGACCCTGCCGATCAAGCTCTGGCCCGGTTCGAAGATCGGCCAGCTGTGCTTCTTTAAGCTGACCTCGCCCGCCGAGCACCCCTACGGTTCGGGGGAGTACGGCAACCGCTACCAGGGACAGCGGGGCCCGACGGCGTCGCGCAGCCACCTCAACTTCCACCGCACGGGCATCTGAGCGCTCACACCTCGGGCACGACCGCGCGCACCACCCGGGCCGGCGGCCGGACGGGCAGCAGGACGAGGAGTCCCGCGAGCAGGACCACGAGGATGCCGATCACGCCGTACAGCTGTGAGCCGAAGATCCCGATGCACAAGGCGAACAGCGTCGGGGCGAGGAAGCTCACCGCACGGCCCGTGGTGGCGTAGAGGCCGAACAGTTCGCCCTCGTCCCCGACCGGCGCCAGCCGCGCGAGGTAGGCCCGCGACGACGCCTGCGCCGGTCCGACGAACAGGGTCAGCAGCAGCCCGAAGACCCAGAACGTCGTGTCCGAGGTCCATTCCATGCCGAAGAAGGAATGCGTCTCCGTCCCGAGCAGGAGGATCGCCGTCCCGGCGACCAGCAGGCCCGTCAGGGCGCCGATGATCACGCGCTTCGGGCCGATGCGGTCGTCGAGGAAGCCGCCGATCACGGCGCCCCCCGCGGCGATGACGTTGGCAGCGATGGCGAAGACGATCACCATGCTCGCGGAGAACCCGAAGGCACCGGCCGCCAGGATCCCGCCGAAGGTGAAGACCGCGGCGAGGCCGTCCCGGAAGATTGCGCTGGCCAGCAGGAAGTAGATGGTGTGGGGGCTCTCCCGGTAGATGGCCTTCACGCGCCGCACCAGCAGCCCGTACGAGGCGAGGAACGCCAGCTGGGCCGCCCGGGCGCGGCGGGGGACCTCCGGGACGGCGAACATCACGGGCAGGGCGAACGCGGCGAACCACAGGGCCGAGAAGACGGCGACCAGCCGGATGTTCAGGCCGTCCTCGCTCGAGGCACCCGCCCACTCGACGACCGGCTGGATGAACACCACGAGGACCACCACGAGCGCCACGATGCCGCCCACGTAGCCCATGGCCCACCCGAAACCACTGATCCGGCCGATCGTGGCCGGCGTGGAGATCTGGGTCAGCATCGCGTTGTAGTTGACGCCGGCGAACTCGAAGAAGATGTTGGCGGCGGCGATCAGGGCCACACCGACGACCAGCATCCCGGGGCTCGGGAACACGAAGAAGCACAGGGCCGTCAGCACGACCACGATGAGGGTGTTCACGCCGAGCCACAACCTGCGGCGGCCCCCGCTGTCCGAGCGCTGCCCGGTGACCGGGGCCAGGAGGGCGATCAGCAGGCCGGCGACCGCGAGGCCCCAGCCGAGCACCTGTGAGGCCCGTTCCTCGCCGCCGAAGGCGTCCGACGTGAGGTACACCGTGAAGACGAAGGTCGTCATGACGGCGTTGAAGGCCGCCGAGCCCCAGTCCCACGACGCCCAGGCGAGTACGGGCTTGCTGAAGATGCGGCCGGAGCCCACGGCCGGAAGGGGAGCAGGAGCCTCCGCGGGGGGCGGAACCTGCTGATGGGTACTCATACGGTGAATGCTAGCGCCGTATGATCCCGGTCACGCCGCACCCGTGGGAACGCGTGGCGGGCCCCACCGGCCGGCATCGGTGCAAGGTCGCGCCGATTCCTTCGATAGACTGGGGAAAGCCCGACCGACCCCCAGTGGAAGATCGAGACTCCCATGATCCCCGTGCTGCTAGCGATGTTCGCGCTGGCACTCGGAGCGCCGTTCCTCTTCTCCCGGCTCGGCAGATCGGCCTTCTTCGTCCTCGCCGCCGCCCCTGCTGCCGGCTTCGCGTGGCTCCTGGTCCAGCTGCCGCAGGTCCTCGCCGCCGATCAGGGGGCGCCGAACGACCGGCCCGGTGCGCCGCCGTCCGTGGTGATCCCGTGGATCCCCAGCCTGCAGCTCGAGCTCGCCTTCCGGCTCGATGCGCTCGCCGCCGTCCTGTGCATCCTGATCCTCGGCGTGGGAGCCCTGGTCCTCTTCTACTGCGCGCGCTACTTCAAGAGCGACGATCCGGACGTCGGTGCCTTCGGCGCGCAGCTGCTGGCCTTCGCCGCCGCCATGTTCGGGCTGGTCACCGCCGATGACCTGATCCTCATGTTCATCTTCTGGGAACTGACGACCATCCTGTCCTACCTGCTCATCGGCTACGCGCGCCAGCGGCTGTCGGCCAGGCGTTCGGCGCTGCAGGCGCTCATCATCACCACCTTCGGCGGACTGGCGATGCTGGTGGGCCTGGTGATGCTCGGGGAGGCAGCGGGCACCTACCGGATCTCCGAGATCCTCGCCGGCGCCCAGGCGCTCGCGGGACGGGGGGCGCCGGTCGACATCGCGATCGCGCTGGTCCTCGTCGGCGCCATCACCAAGTCCGCGCTCGTCCCGTTCCATTTCTGGCTGCCCGGAGCGATGGCCGCGCCCACGCCCGTGAGCGCGTACCTCCATGCAGCGGCCATGGTGAAGGCCGGGGTCTTCCTCGTCGCGCGGTTCGCTCCGGGGTTCACTGAGACCGCCTTCTGGTATCCCGTGATCTTCGTCCTCGGAATGGCCACGATGCTGCTCGGCGGGTGGCGCGCGCTGCGCCAGTTCGACCTCAAGCTCGTCCTGGCCTACGGGACCGTGAGCCAGCTCGGTTTCCTGACCATGGTGGTCGGGCTCGGCGGGCCCGACGGCGCCGTGGCAGGCCTCGGCCTGCTGCTGGCCCACGGCTTCTTCAAGGCGACGCTCTTCCTGGTGGTCGGGATCATCGACCACCAATCCGGGACGCGCGACCTCCGGGTGCTGTCCGGGGTCGGTGCCACGTCGCCGGCGCTCTTCGCGGTCGCGCTCGTGGCCGCCGGATCGATGGCGGGCGTTCCGCCCCTGCTCGGGTTCGTCGCCAAGGAGTCCGTCCTCGAGGCCTTCGCGCACCGCGCCGAGGACGGTCCGGCCGGGACGCTCCTGCTGGGCGGGATCGTCCTCGGCTCCATCCTCACCTTCGCGTACAGTGCGCGGTTCGTGTGGGGTGCCTTCGCGCTGAAGCACGGCGAGCCGCAGACGCCGTTCGAGCGGGTCCGGATCTCCTTCCTGCTCGCGCCGGCCCTGCTCGCCGTCGCGTCGGTGCTGTTCGGGCTCTGGCCGGCCCCTTTGGATGCCGCGATCCAGCCGTACGCCCGGCTGTTCCCGAGCGGGGCCGCCGCCCCGCACCTGGCCCTCTGGCACGGGTTCAACCTCCCGCTGCTGCTCTCGATGGTGACCATCGGCGCCGGCGTCGCGCTCTACCTGCTGCGGCGGCCCTTCGAGCGGCTGCAGGGCCGCCTGCCGGCCGTGCGGGAAGCGGAGGTGCTCTACCGCTCCCTGATCGGCGTCCTCGACGACGTCGCCGTCTGGGTCACGGGGCGCACCCAGCGCGGCTCGCTGTCCTTCTACCTCTTCGTGATCCTGGCCACCGCCGTCGTCACACCACTGGCGGCACTGATCCTGTTCGATGCCCCGCTGCCCTCGGACTTCCGGATCGCCGAATCGCCGGCCCAGGTCGTCGCGGCGGTCGTCATCCTCGGAGGGATCCTGGCGGCGCTGCGCTCCAACAAGCGGTTCATGGCCGTCCTGATGGTCGGCATCACCGGATACGGCATGGCCGTCATCTACGCCCTGCACGGCGCACCCGACCTCGCCCTCACCCAGATGCTCGTCGAGACGATCGTCCTGGTCGCCTTCGTCCTCGCGCTGCGTTCACTGCCGGCCCGCCTGTGGAACAGCAGCGGAAGTCGCCATCGGCTGCTCCGGGCGGGTCTCGGCATCGCGTTCGGCGGCATCATGGCCGTCATCGCGATGTCGGCCATGGCCTCCCGGACTGCCGCGCCCATCTCCCTCGCCTACCCGGAACTGGCGTACGGCGAGGGCGGCGGAGCGAACGCCGTCAACGTCCTGCTCGTCGACATCCGCGCCTGGGACACGCTCGGCGAGATCACCGTGCTCGCGATCGCCGCGACCGGCATCGCGAGCCTGATCTTCATCCGCGGACGCGGCGACCGGCGGCGACGCGCCGGTGACGTCGAGGACGGGTCGGTCGACCGGGGACAGGAGCCGCTGAACGCCGGGGGCAGGGAGTCCGCCGCCCGCCTGCTCGCGGCCCGCTTCGCCGACGTGCCGCGGGACCCCTGGCTCGTCGCGGGCAGGACCCTCGCGCCCGAGCGGCGGTCGATCATCTTCGAGGTGATCACGCGCCTGCTCTTCCACACGATCATCCTCCTGTCGATCTACCTCCTGGTCGCCGGCCACAACCTCCCGGGCGGCGGGTTCGCCGGCGGGCTCATGGCCGGTATCGCGCTCGCCGTCCGCTACCTCGCCGGCGGACGGTTCGAACTCGCGGAGGCCAGCCCGATCAGCGCCGGAGCGTTGCTCGGCGTGGGACTCGCGATCGTCTCGCTCACGGCCGCCGCCCCACTCCTGGTCGGCGGAGCGGTCCTCGAGAGCTACATCCTGGAGTTCTGGCTGCCGGTCTTCGGCGACGTGAAGTTCGTGACCTCGACCATCTTCGACATCGGCGTCTACATCATCGTCGTCGGGCTCGTCCTCGACGTCCTGCGCAGCCTCGGATCCGAGATCGACGAGCGCAGCGAGACCGAGAGCCCGGTCGAGGAACACCCCGGGTCCGATGCCCTCGTCCCGCCCGCCGTGGAAGGAGCGCAGCCGTGACCGTCGATATCACCCTGATCGTGCTGATGGCCGCATTCTTCGCCGCCGGGATCTACCTGCTGCTCGAGCGGAGCCTGACCCGCGTGCTCCTGGGCCTGATCCTGATGGGCAACGGGGCCAACATCCTGATCCTCGCGATGAGCGGAGGCGGCGGGAAGTCCCCGCTCTATGTCGCGGGAACGCCGGCCGAGGGATACACGGACAGCCTGCCGCAGGCGCTGATCCTGACGGCGATCGTCATCACCTTCGCCGTGACGGCGTTCATGCTCGGCATCATCTACCGCTCGTGGGTGCTGGGCCGCGAGGACAGCGTCCAGGACGACCCCGAGGATCGCCGCGTCGCGGACCAGGACAGCTACGACTACGAGGACGACGCCGACATCGCTGCCGATACTTCCGAATTCTCCGACGACGGGGGCCCCGTGCCCGATGACGGCCCCCGGTACGACGGTGGGCCGACGGCCGGGGTTCCCCGATGATCGCCGCCGACCTCGCGCCGCTCGCCGTCGTCCTGCCGTTCCTCGGAGCGGCGGTCACCTTCCTCCTCATCCGGCATTCACGCGGCCAGCGGGTCGTGAGCATCACGACGCTCGGCGTCACCCTGTTCATCGAGGTCGTGATGCTTCTGGCCGCGCCCTCGGAGGGGACGCATGCGGTGCGGCTCGGCGGGTGGGAGCCGCCCTTCGGCATCGTGCTCGTGGTGGACCAGTTCTCCGCCCTGATGCTCGTGGTGTCGTCCGCCGTCAGCCTCTCGGTGCTGATCTACGCCACGGGCCAGGGGATGTCCGACGGCGACGAGGACGGCCCGGTGTCGATCTTCCACCCCACCTACCTGATCCTCGTGGCCGGGGTGTCCAACGCGTTCCTCACCGGCGACCTCTTCAACCTGTACGTGGGGTTCGAGATCCTCCTCACCGCGAGCTACGTCCTGATGACCCTGGGCGGCACGGCGCCGCGTATCCGCGCCGGGGTGACCTACGTCGTCGTCAGCGTGGTGTCGTCGATGCTCTTCCTGATCGCCATCGCGATGATCTACGGGGCGACCGGCACGATCACCATGGCGGACCTCGCCGTGAAACTGGAGACCGTGGACCCGGCGACGCAGATGGTGCTGCACCTCATGCTGCTCGTGGCGTTCGGCATCAAGGCCGCGGTCTTCCCGCTCTCCTTCTGGCTCCCGGACTCCTACCCCACCGCGCCGGCGCCCGTGACCGCCGTGTTCGCCGGCCTGCTGACCAAGGTGGGCGTCTACGCCATGGTGCGCGTCGAGACACTGCTCTTCCCGGGCGACCGCATCAATTCCCTGCTGATGGTGGTCGCGCTGCTGACCATGGTGGTGGGGATCCTCGGTGCGCTGGCCCAGGCGGAGATCAAGAGGCTCCTGTCCTTCACGCTCGTCAGCCACATCGGGTACATGGTCTTCGGACTCGCCATCTCGACGCGGGTGGGCCTCGGAGCGGCGGTCTACTACGTGGCGCACCACATCACGGTGCAGACGAGCCTCTTCCTCGTTACGGGTTTGATCGAGCGGCGGGGCGGTACGGCCAACATGGACCGGCTCGGCGGGCTGGCGAAGTTGTCGCCGCTCCTCGGGATCCTCTTCTTCCTCCCGGCCATGAACCTCGCGGGGATCCCGCCGTTCTCGGGCTTCCTCGGCAAGCTCGGGCTGATCCAGGCGGGAGTGGCCCTCGGGACGCCCCTGGCGTTCGTGCTGGTGGCCGGCGGAGTGCTGACCAGCCTGCTGACGCTCCTGGTCATGGCGCGGGTCTGGAACAGGGCGTTCTGGCGCAGCCCGGCCGACGCCGACGACCCGGATCCCATCCTCCTCGCCAGCAAGCCCGACGGCTCCAGCGTGGGGACCTCCCGCCATGTGACGGGCGAGGACACGGGACGGTTCGCGGGCAAGGACCCCGTGACGCTGCTCCCGGGCACCATGACCGGCCCAACGATCGGACTCGTTGCACTCGGGCTCGCCCTCACGGTCCTGGCAGGGCCTCTCTTCACGCTCAGCGACAGTGCGGCACAGGAGATGCTCGACCGCACCCCCTACATCGAGGCCGTCCTCGGGCCGGGGGCGGACGGATGAGCCGCCAGCGCATCCCCCTTCTCACAGAACTCCCGCTCGTCGTCTGGCTCGTCCTCGTCTGGGGCGCACTCTGGCAGGACTTCGGTGCCGGCAACCTCGTCTTCGGGGCGATCATCGCGTACGGGATCGTCAACTTCTTCTACCTGCGCCCCGTGGAACTGACCGGCCGTTTCAACGTGCTGTGGCTCCTGCCGTTCATCGGCCGGTTCCTCCTCCAGCTCGTGGCCGCGAGCGTGCAGGTGTTCTGGCTCGCCATCAGCAAGGGGCCGTCCCTCCGGAACGCGGTCGTGGCCGTGGAACTCCGGAGCCACTCGGACTTCCTGGTCACGGCGACCGGCCACGCGATCTCGCTCATCCCCGGATCCCTCGTCCTCGAGGTGGATCGCTCCACCTCGACGCTCTACCTGCACTGCCTCGACATCGAGACGGAACAGCATGCGGAGGCGGTGCGCACCGAGGTCCTCGCGACGGAGGCATGGCTCATCCGCATCATGGGAAGCCGGGCCGATCTCGCCGCACTCCGGTCCGAGGAGGCACGGCGATGACGGTGGTCACGTATGTCGTTGGGGGAATACTTGCCGTCGCGGCCGTCCTGGCGCTCTACCGGGCGGTCCGCGGCCCGTCGATCCTCGACCGGGTCCTCGCCCTCGACGTCATCGTCGCGATCATCGGCGCGGCGCTGGTGCTGAACATGGTGGTGAACCAGCATCTCGATAATCTGGTCCTGCTCGTCGCGGTCTCGCTGGTCGGGTTCATCGGGTCCGTCACGGTGGCGCGGTTCGTCACGGACAGGAAGTAACGCCATGGTCGACGTCGTCGTGTCCGTCCTCCTGATCGGCGGAGCGCTCATGTCCCTGGCCGCGGGGATCGGCCTCGTGCGCTTCCCGGACCTGCTCTCGCGGATGCACGCGGCCACCAAGCCGCAGGTCCTCGGGTCCTCGGGCTCCTGCTGTTCCTCCTGGCGCTCGCGGTCGACTCCGGGAGCTGGGCCCTGGTCCCGCTCCTGGTGCTGTGCTGGGTGTTCCAGCTGCTCACGAGCCCGGTCTCCGCGCACATGGTGGGCCGGGCGGGCTACCGCACGCGGCACCTCCGGCGCGATCTCCTCACCCTCGACGAGCTCGACGACGTCGTGGCGCATGCCGCGGGCGACCGGGCGCACCCCGGCTCTCCCCGGTCAGCGGACGCACCCGCCGAACGGGACGACGACGCTTCCTGAGCAGCCGGGCCGGTACCGCCGGCACCTGGAGCGCCGCCCGGTGGCGATGCTTCCGTGCCGGAAGGTAAGGTTGCTTCATATCGAGGGGCGATCACGACAGTGCAGGGTGGTGGAATGGACGAGCAGCGGAACGCCGTGATCATCGAGGACGACGCCGACATCCGCCAGCTCCTCGTGATCGTCCTGTCCTCACGGGGTTTCACGGTGCACGAGGCCGTCACGGGCGCCGAAGGGGAGCGCCCTCGTGGAGACCGTCGACCCGCAGCTCGTCACACTCGATCTCAACCTCCCGGACTCGGACGGCATCGACGTCTGCGCCCACCTCAGGGTCGGCTCGGACGCCCACATCCTCACGATCTCCGCACGGCCTCCACAGCTCACGGAGGAACAGTGCCTGGCCGCGGGATCGAACCATTTCATGGCCAAGCCGTTCAGCCCACGGCTCCTCGGCGCGTACCTCGACGGTGTGTTCCCCCGGGCGAGCGCCGCCTGACCGGACGTTCCCGGTCCGCGGCAGGCTGCGGCGGAGGAACCCCCGCCGACGGGACGTCGCGGCCACGTCCATGTCCCTGGCGCGCAGGGTGTCAGGAGATGCGGCGCCGCCAGTCCGGAGGCACACGCCCTGCCGGTCCGGGAACCGGCTGGTCCGACGGGTGGCTGGTCGGCGCAGCGAGCGGGCGGCCCTCGACGAACTGCTGGACGCGGTAGTCCCAGAACCAGTCTTCGCCCGGTTCGAAGGACATGACCACGGGATGCAGGGTGGCGGCGGCATGCGCGGAGGCGTGCCGACCGGGCGAGCTGTCACAGCAGCCCACCTGCCCGCAGGCGGCGCAGCGGCGCAGATGCACTCACCAGCCGTCCGAGTCCCCGCATTCCTTGCAACCGGTGCCCGAGGGGTGTGCGCCGGTGTCGATGGCGTCCGTCATGGCCGTCTCCTGTCGTGATGTGGTGCCGGGGATAGTCCACCGGGTGGGCCGAAGGCGCCGGCGGCATCCTCCGGACGCGCTGCCGCGGCCACGAATCCGTCCGGACGCACGAGGTAGAGCATGCCGGGCCGGAGCGGGGTCGACCCGACCGTGGGGAAGACGTGGAGGGGCAGGTCGAGGTCCTCGGCGGCGGCACGCGCCCGCCGTACCGCGGTGTCGTCCGGCTCGTACAGGTGCAGCTGCCACGCAGCGGTGCGCAGCACGTCGAAGTTCGACCCGGTCCAGTGCAGGCGCCGCCCCACCACGGCGTCCCGTCGTCCAGACCGGCTCCCGTCCATCCGGTAGCGGATGCGGATCTGGCCGAGGTAGCCCGCGAGGCGCCGTCCGACCGGCAGGCGGGGGAGCAGTGCCACGCCGAGGGGCAGGACGATCCGGGGCGCGTACCGTCGCACGAGCCCCACCGCTGCCGAGCGGGACGTGACGCCGCGGAACACCAGGTCCGTGGTCTTCAAAAGACGCACGGCCACAGGCCGGCGCTCGGTCTCGTAGCGGTCGAGGAGCGTGGCGGGTGCACGCCCGGTGATGACGTCGTCGAGCTTGAAGGCGAGGTTGTGGGCGTCCTGCAGCCCCGTGTTCATGCCCTGCGCGCCGACCGGGGAATGGACGTGGGCCGCATCGCCGGCGAGGAGCACGGCGCCGACGCGGAAGCGCGCGGCGATCCTGTGGTGGACGCGGTAGGTGGAGAACCAGCGGGAGTCCTCGTAGGTGACCCCGAACGTCTCCGCCATCCGCCCTCGGGCGAAGTCCTCCGTGATGGCGGCCGCGTCGTCGTCGCCGGCGACTCCGATGAGCCGCTGGCCGTTCCGGCCGCCGTGCGAGCGCATGGGGAAGGCGAGGAGGAACTCGGCGGCACCCTGCCGGATGTTCACGGAGGCGGGGGCGAGCCCGCTGACGCCGAGCGCATCCACGAGGTAGAAGGTCTGCTTGCTGGTGGTCCCCTCGAACGCCGTGCCCGTCGAGGTGCGGACGGTCGACGACGCTCCGTCGCACCCGACGGCGAAGCGCGCTCGGAGAAACGAGGAGCCGTCGGGCCCGTCGACGACGGCGAGGACGCCGCCGTCCACCTGCTCGAGCGAGGACACCCGGTGCTTCCACCGGACGGATCCTCCGATCGCGTCGAGGTTGTCGGCGAGGATGCGCTCGTTGGCGCTCTGCTCCAGCATGTACATCCCGGGGTAGGGTGTGAGCCCGCGCCCCAGCCCTGTCAGCGGGATGGGCGCGAAGGATCGGCGCTCGAAACCCTGCCGAAGGGACTCGGCATGAACGGCTTCCGCGAGCACGTGGTCGACGACGCCGAGCTGGTCGTAGATCTCCATGGACCGCGAATGGACGCCCAGGGCCCTGGACTCCCGCGTGGGGCCGTCCTTGCCGTCGAGCAGCGCGACGTCGAGGCCCAGCGTCACCAGCCAGTTCGCCAGCATCAGACCCGTGGGACCCGCGCCGACCACCAGGACGTCCACGGCCTCGGCATCCCGGCCGGTCCCGTCCTCCGCGGTGGTCATCGCCCGGACCACAGGCTCAGCGGTCGAGGGTCGTGCAGACGCAGGCCCGGTTGCCCTCTGCATCGGCCAGGACGGTGAACGACGGCGCTGCGGCGTCGTCGACCACGGTGCCCCCGGCGGCGACCGCAGCGGCGATGCGTGCTTCCGCCGCATCGTGCGGCACCCAGACGTCGAGGTGGAAGCGCTGCCGCGGCGTCTCGTGCGCCTCGGTGTGCTGGAACCAGAGCAGTGGCACGCGCCCGGTCGGGTCGACGACGTCGTCCCCGGCCACGGCCTGCGCATCGCCGGTCAGCAGGGCGGCCCAGAACGGGCCGATGGCAGCCGGGTCGGCGGTGTCGAGGGCGAGCTCGACGACGGTGGGCGCTGCCGGATCGGCGCTGATGCCGCGCTTCCCGGCCAGGTCGCTGATCCGCCGGGCGAGGTCGACGTCGCGTCCCGTCACGCCGGAGGCGTCGTGGCTGATCAGTGTCACGTCGACGTGGGGATAGGCCAGGGCGATGTCCGGATGGTGGCCGGCAGCCTCCGCCAGCTCGCCGACCCCCGAGACGAAGGCCAGGCCGGTGGTGAAGTCCCCGGTCAGGAACCGGACGTGCAGGGCCTGCGGCAACTTCCGCCAGTCATCGAGCCCGGCGTCGAGGATCTCCTGCGTGCTGAGGATGGTCATGCCGCCAGTATGTCGCGGGCACGCAGGGAAAAGAAGGTCCCGGACCGCTGCCGGACACCTTCGGGAGGCAGCCGGCAGCGGTCCGACCGGGCACCGGGCCCGGCGTCGATCCGGTTCCTAGAGCGCTCCGCCCGTCGTCCGGTTCTTGTCGAGGAGCGGATCGTCCAGGACATCGGCCGTCCTGCCGGGCTCGCCGGCTCCTGTTCCCGACCCTTCGGTGGGAATCCCGCCCTCGTCGACCGGCACGAGCGTCTCCGCACCCCGGGACGAGAGGCCGTCGTCCGCTCCGGTGTACACCTCCGGAGCGCCGCCGTCCGCGGGCGTGATGGTGGCATCGGGCGTGGTGTCCCCGCTCGCTGCCTGGCTCTTCTTCCCGGCGGCGACACCGGCTGCTGCTGCGGCAGCTGCGAGTCCGATACCGGCCGCGACCTTGCCGGAGACACCGGCCTTGCCGCCATCGCCACGGGACGCGGCGGCAGCCTCCACGCCCGGCTCTCCGGCAACCGTGCCGGCTCCGACCGACCCGCGCCAGGCTCCGGTGGCATACCCCTCGTCCTCGATGAACGCCTTGAACCGTTCCAGGTCGCCCTCGGCCTGGTTCTCCACCACGTTGAGCTTGTCGCCGATCTTCTCGACCAGTCCCTCGGGTTCGTACTCGAGCACCAGGTGGACCTGGGTCTGCCCACCTCCGACGTCCTCGAACGACACCGAACCGGCATTCGTGGCGCCCTCGGTCGCGGCCCACGACACCCTGGCGTCCGGCACCTGCTCCAGGATCCTGGCTTCCCACTGCCGGCGGATCCCGCCGATCTCCACCACCCAGTTCAGGCGCTCCTCGTCGAGCTGCGTGACGGATCTGACGCCGCCCATGAAGTGGGGGAACTCCTCGAACTGGGTCCACTGGTTGTAGGCCACGCTCAGGGGTACATTGACGAGAATCCGCTTTTCGACCTTCGTGCTCATGGCATCTCCTTCGGTTGGTCCATGAAATGACAAACAGGGACGAATACTCGTCCCAATTCATAAGCACGCTTAGCATAACGTCAGGAGCCGCGGATTGGCGACGCCCGGGGCTGCGGGGCAGCCCGTGCCGCGCTGGTCGGAGGCGCGGGATCCGGGCGATGCAGCGATGGATGAAACCACGCAATCTGCGACAATTGCAACCATCGGCGCCGTGAAGTGCTAAAAGTAGTCGATGAAGCTAAAACCCTCGACGCCGGAGTCGGTCCCGTCCGGGCTCTTCCGCGTCCCGTTCGCGGTGGCGGCCTCCTTCACCGCCCTCACCATCGGGACGGCCGTGGGTTTCGGGTTGCCCCTGCGCGACCCGGACGGCTTCCTGGGTCCCAGCTACGTCCGCCTGCCCGCGATCCTGGCGTTGATGATCCTCGCCGACGTCGCCTCACGGACGCTGGTGAGGCGGCCTTCCGTCCGCACCGTCCATCGTGTCGCGGCGACCGAGTTCCGTCGCCGCTGGCCCGTGTCGCGGCTGGTGGTGACAGCCATGGGGCTGCTCACGTTCTACCTCGCGTACGTCTCGTACCGGAACATGAAGAGCTTCCTGCCGTTCGTCCGCGAACGGGTGGCGGATCCACTCCTGCAGGCGAGCGACCGGTGGCTCACGGGCGGGCACCAACCGGGCGACCTCCTGCAGCAGATCCTCGGGACCGGCGTCAGTGCGCATGTCCTGTCGGGCGTGTACGTGTCCTACCTGCTCTTCGTCCCGATGTCCGTCGCTGCGGCCCTCGTCTGGTCCCGGCAGCTGTCGCAGGGCGCGTGGTATGTCGCCGCCCTGTCGTTCAACTGGATCCTCGGCGCGGCGAGCTACTACGCGATTCCCTTCCTCGGCCCGATCTTCGTCGAGCGGACCCACTACACGGACCTGCCCCGTACGGCCGTCACCGACCTCGGGGAATCCCTGTACCGGAGCCGGGTGCGCGTCCTCGCCGATCCGCACGCCACGCAGTCGGTGCACGGCATCGCGGCCTTCGCCTCCCTCCACGTCTCCGTGGTCTTCACCGCTGCCCTGGTGGCGCACCTGATCCGCCTGCCGGTCGTCCTGCGGGCGATCCTCTGGACGTACGTCCTGCTCACCGCCCTCGCCACCATCTACTTCGGGTGGCACTACCTCGTCGACGTGATCGCCGGCGTGGCCCTGGGCGCGGCCGCGACGTGGCTCGCGTGGCAGGCGACCCGACCGCGCAGGCTCCTTCGCGACCTCCCGGTCGTCGAGGAGACGAAAGTACCCGCCTGAGGCATCCGTCGGCCCGCCACCTGAGGCATCTGTGGGGCCTGCGACCAGGGGGCGGCCGTCCGGCCCGCAGGCGACTGCTGGACGGACCGGCCGCGGGAGGCCGGGATTTGACTACCGGTTCCGCACGGTTCAGGGTTTTATGTCTGTCCCAGTCCTCCACCCACGCGATCGCCGCGGGCGTCCCTGCATGCCCGCAGCCGCAAAAGGAACATCCACCCCATGCGAAACTCCGCATCCTCTGCGCCGCCCTCCACCCGGAGCGTCGCAGGAAACCCCAGTCGGCCGCCCCACCTGACCCGCGCGCTGAGCAACCGCCACATCCAGCTGCTGGCCATCGGTGGCGCCATCGGCACGGGCCTCTTCATGGGCTCGGGCAAGACCATCTCCCTCGCCGGGCCCTCGGTCATCTTCGTGTACATGATCATCGGCTTCATGCTGTTCTTCGTCATGCGCGCCATGGGGGAGATCCTGCTCTCGAACCTCGAGTACAGGTCCTTCAGCGACTTCGCCGGTGACCTCCTGGGCCCCTGGGCAGGCTTCTTCACGGGCTGGTCCTACTGGTTCTTCTGGGTCGTCACGGGTGTGGCCGATATCGTCGCCATCGCCGGCTACGTCGACATCCTCGCCCCCGGTACCCCCCTCTGGATCCCGGCACTGGCCACGCCCGTGGTGCTCCTGCTCCTGAACCTGCCCACCGTGAAGGCCTTCGGCGAGGCCGAGTTCTGGTTCGCGATCATCAAGGTCGTGGCGATCCTCGCGCTGATCGGGACCGGCATCGTCATGATCGCCACCCGCTTCACCTCGCCGGGCGGCTCGGTCGCGGACCTCGCAAACATCTGGAACGACGGCGGCATGTTCCCGCACGGTCTCTTCGGCTTCGTCCTCGGTTTCCAGATCGCCATCTTCGCCTTCGCCGGTATCGAGCTGGTGGGCACCGCCGCCGCGGAGACCAAGGACCCCGAGAAGACGTTGCCCCGCGCCGTGAACTCCATCCCCCTGCGTGTCCTGCTCTTCTACGTGGGAGCCCTCACGGTGATCATGGCGGTCAACCCCTGGCGGACCATCGATCCCGCGAACAGCCCGTTCATCGGCATGTTCACCCTGGCAGGCCTGGGGATCGCCGCCGTCGTCGTCAACCTCGTGGTGCTCACCTCGGCCGCATCCAGCGCCAACTCGGGGATCTACTCGACCTCGCGCATGGTGTACGGACTCGCGCAGGACGGCAACGCCCCGACGTCCTTCGGGAAGCTCAGCTCACGCAAGGTGCCGCAGAACGCGCTGCTGTTCTCGTGCATCTTCCTGCTGGCCGGCCTGGTCCTGCTGTACTCGGGCGACTCCGTGATCGGTGCCTTCACCGTCGTCACCTCGGTGGCCTCGGTGCTGACCATGTTCGTCTGGTCCATGATCCTGCTCAGCTACCTGGCGTTCCGGCGCCGCCGCCCCGGACTCCACGAGCGCTCGGTGTTCAAGATGCCCGGTGCGGACTTCATGCCGTACGTGGTCCTGGCCTTCTTCGTGTTCATGCTCGTCGCGCTGGCGCAGGCCGAGGACACCCGGCTGGCCCTGGTCGTGACGCCGCTGTGGTTCATCCTGCTGGGTGCCGCCTGGTCCCTGAACCGCAGGACGCCGCTGCAGCAGGCCCGCATCGAGGAGCACAGGGCGACGCTGCGGTCCGAGCGCTCCGCCGCTGCGAGCCGCTAGTCACCGCTCCGCCCGGCACGCAAGGACCGTTCCGCAGGGCGGTCCTTGCAAGTCCCCGAGGTGTGCACGGGTACGGGTGCCATACTGCTGGGATGGCCAAGAATCGGAATCTCCGCGGCCGTGGCGTCCTCGCAGCCCGTCTCGACGACGACCTGAAGGAGCGGCTGCGCGCCGCGGTGGTCGATCCCCACCTCCTCCTCGCGGGCAAGGCCGCCCTCGCGGCCGCCCTCGCCTGGACCTTCGCGCTCGCCATCCCGGGGGAGGCCTCCCGGTATCCGTACTACGCCCCTCTGGGCGCCCTGCTGGCGATGTACCCGACGGTCGCAGGAACGCTCAAGTCGGGGCTGCAGACGGTCGCCGGTCTCACGATCGGGATCGTCCTGGCCCACATCGCGGTCTGGGCGGGGGATCCCAACTGGGTGACGATCGCCTTCGTCGTCGGAGCGAGGGTGCTTCTCGCCGGTCCCCTGAAGAGGACCGCGGGCGGCGGCTCCGGGATCGCGTCCGCCGGGCTGTTCGTCCTGGTCATCGGCAACGACAACCTGGGATACTCCCTGGGATATTTCGTGCAGACCGTCGTGGGTGTGGGCGTGGGCGTCGCCGTCAGCGCGCTGATCCTCCCGCCGCTGAACCTGGACGACGCCGTGGGGCAGATGAGCCGGCTCCGCAGGACCGCTGCCCGTCAGCTCCAGGAGATGGGCGAGGCGCTCGAGGAGGACTGGCCGGCGGACGATCCGCGCTGGCCCGAGCGGCGGAACGACCTCACGGCCTCCGCGCGGAATGCCCGCGAGGCCCTGCAGTTCGCGGACGAGAGCAGGAAGGGCAACCTCCGGCGGCGTTTCCATCCGCACGACGCCCGCCGCGACCACCGGCACGTGGAGGTCCTCGAGACCGTGGCGACCCACACGCTGAACATCACCAACATGCTGCAGGACGCGCTCCACGGGACCTCCCGCGAACACCCCCTGCCCGCCGCGGTCCGGCCGACCCTGCGCCAGGCCTTCACCGCCGTCGGTGACGTCCTGGACCTGTGGACGGTGGAGGACATCGACTCCGAGGCGCTGCGGGTCGCCGAGCGGAGCTTGAAGGAGCTCGAGATCACCGCGTACGAGAGCTCGTCGAAGGAGGTCCCCTTCGGTGCTGCGGCCGCGATCGGCATGAACCTGCACCGCATCCTGCAGACGGTCGCGCAGGACCAGCGGATCGACGGGGCGGACTGATGCCGGGAACGACGAGGGGCACCCCGGGGGGTGCCCCTCGCCTCGCTCCAGGCCTGCTCAGGTCAGGTCGCGGGTCTTCGCGAACCGGTCGATGGCCTTCTGCGTGGAACGGTTCGTCAGCACCTGGATGGTGGTGCTGACCGCACCCGAGATGATCGCGAAGACGAGGGCCGAGCGCAGGGTGTTCTCCAGGCCGTCCTTGCTCTTCGGCGGCGCTTCGCCCGTGATCCTCTCCCACAGGAAGTCGACGAGCTTGGTGCCCACGAAGCCGGCCCCGACACTCATGCCCGCGCCGAGCAGCTTGAACAGTACGTTCATGATCTCTCCTTCTTGTCCGATACTCCTGCGCCTAGCCTAGCGGCGGTGTGCGACCCGTCGCAGGGATGATCCGGCAAGTGGTTCCGGGGTAGGGAGCCCGACCTCGGCGTCGCGGTCCACCGGTGTAGGATCGGTAGCGCTCAACCAACAAGCGACAGGGGAGCGCCGAACCGCAGCATGCTGCCGGGACGGGCGCTGAGAGTGCGGACCGCCGCAGACCCTCGAACCTGATCCGGCTAGTACCGGCGAAGGGAGTCGAGTTCTCAGAGTGCACGGGCGCTGCTTCGGCAGTTCCGGCACTATCCCCTCCTGTTCCTCAGGAGGAATCACCATGGCATCATCGACCGCCCTCAAGGGCACCTCTCCGCGCACCAGCCAGTGGCGCGTCGTCGACATCGTGGTGGCCTCGGTCATCGCGGTCGCCGTCGGCGTCCTGTTCTTCGCCTGGTCCGCGGGGTACTCCGGCATCAGCCTGCTGACGGCCGGTTTCCCGCCGCTGACGGGCCTCTACTCCGGGGGCTGGCTGATCGCCGGCGTCCTCGGGGGACTGATCATCCGCAAGCCGGGTGCAGCCCTCTTCTGCGAGATGCTCGCAGCAGCGGTGTCCGCCCTGATCGGCACGCAGTGGGGCGTGGGCGTCCTCGTCTCCGGAGCGATCCAGGGAGCCGGCGCCGAGCTCGTCTTCCTGCTCTTCCTGTACCGGAAGTGGAACCTGTCGGTGGCGTTGCTGGCCGGCCTCGGCGCGGGCCTCGCACTCGCGATCAGCGAGAACATCCTCTATAACGCGCTCTGGACCTTCGAGTTCAAGCTCCTCTACACCGTGTTCGCCGCCGTCTCCGGGCGTCGTCATCGCGGGCCTGCTCTCCTGGCTGGCCATGCGGGGCCTCGCGAAGACGGGTGCGCTGTCCTCCTTCGCCGCGGGCCGCTCGGCGGACGTGTGACGCCAGCACACGCACCGGCCGCGGGAGCCGTGCAGGTCAGCGCCCGTGGCTGGGGCTGGCGCCACGCGGGCCGGAAGGCCTTCGCGGCACGCCGCCTCGACCTCGACATCGGTCCGGGGGAGCGCGTGCTGCTCCTCGGGGCGTCCGGGGCGGGCAAGTCGACCGTGCTGCACGGCCTCGCCGGCGTGCTCGGTGCGCAGGACGAGGGCGAGCAGGAGGGCGAACTCCTGCTCGACGGCGTCCCCCCGGCCGCGGCGCGGGGCAGGGCGGGGCTGGTGCTCCAGGACCCCGAGACGCAGGTGGTCCTCGCCCGCGTCGGCGACGAGGTGGCCTTCGCCGCCGAGAACCTCGCCGTACCACGCGAGGAGATCTGGCAGCGCGTGGGCAGGGCGCTCGACGGCGTCGGCCTCGACCTTCCGCTCGACCATCCCACCACTGCGCTGTCCGGCGGGCAGAAACAGCGTCTCGCGCTCGCGTCCGTCCTCGCGATGGAGCCGGGGGCTGCTCCTGCTCGACGAACCCACCGCGAACCTCGACCCCGACGGCGTCCTGGAGGTGCGCGACGCCGTCGTCCGCGTCCTGGAGCGCACCGGTGCCACGCTCGTCGTCGTCGAGCACCGCGTGGCGGTCTGGGCCGACGTGGTGGACCGCGTGATCGTGCTCGACCCCGGGGGAGGCGTTCTCGCCGACGGTCCCCCCGCGGGCATCCTGGGGCACGAGGCCACGCGTGCCGGGCTCGCTCGGGCCGGCGTCTGGGTGCCGGACTGGCGGCCGCCCCTGGGTGGGCCCGTACCCGGCCCCGGCGGCGGGCCGCTGCTGTCGGCCCGCTCCCTCACGGTGGCCCGGACGAAGCGTGGCCCCGCTGCCGTCGAGGACCTCGATCTCCAGGTGCACGAGGCGGAAGCACTGAGCATCACCGGACCGAACGGCGCCGGGAAGTCGACGGCGGCACTCACCCTCGGCGGGCTGCTCCGGCCGCGCGCCGGCCGGGTGGACGCCGCGCCATCGCTCGCGGGGACGGCAGGCAGCGACCCGTTCCGCTGGCGGTCCGCCCAGCTCGTGCAGCGGATCGGCACGGTCTTCCAGGAACCCGAGCACCAGTTCCTCACGGCGTCCGTGGGCGAGGAACTGGAGTTCGGGCCTCGACGCGTCAGCGGCACCGCCGATCCGCAGCGGATCACGGAGCTGGCCGAGCGCCTCCGCCTCACCCACCTGCTGCAGGCCAATCCCTTCACGCTCTCCGGCGGCGAGAAGCGGCGGCTGTCGGTCGCGACGATGCTCGCCACGGCCCCGCGCCTGTTGATCCTCGACGAGCCCACCTTCGGCCAGGACGCCGGGACCTGGGCCGAACTCGTCACCCTGCTGCGCGAGCTGATCGACGACGGCGTGGCCGTCGTCTCCGTCACGCACGACACCGACTTCATCGCCGCCCTCGGCGGCAGGACCCTGCGCATCGCCGGCGGGGCGGGACGGCTGGTGGCCCAATGAGCACCGATCACCTGACTCCGGTGCTGACCGGGCGGACGCTCCTGCGCGCCAACCCCGTGTCCAAGCTGTTCGCCGCCGCGGTCATCACGCTCGCCCTCATGGCGAGCATCGACTGGGTCAGCGCCGCCGTGGTCCTGACCTGCGAGCTCGCACTGATGCCGCTGCTGGGCATCAGCGCCTGGGGCCTGGCCCGGCGCATCTGGCCCCTGCTGGTCGCAGCGGCCATCGGCGCCTACGGCACCGCGCTGCTCGCGGAGAAGAGCGGGACGGTACTGGTCGACGTCGGGCCGTTCCTCTTCACCGGAGGCTCGGTGGCGGCCGGGGTCGCGGTCGGACTGAGGGGCCTCGCCCTCGCACTGCCCGGCATCTTCCTCCTGCTCACCACGGACCCCACGGACCTGGCCGACGCCCTCGCCCAGAAGCTGCACCTGCCGCACCGCTTCGTCCTCGGCGGACTGGCGTCCCTGCGGCTCGTGGGCCTGCTTCTGGAGGAGTGGGAGTCTCTCGGACTCGCGCGCCACGCGCGCGGCATCGGTTCGGACGGGTCCGTCGTCGCGCGCACGCGGAACCTGCTGGGGCAGTCCTTCGGGCTGATCGTCCAGGCGATCCGGCGTGCCACGCGGCTCGCGACGGCGATGGAGGCGCGCGGCTTCGGGGGTGTGACGCGCACCTGGGCGCGGACCAGCACGTTCTCGTCCCTGGACGTCGGCGTCGCCGCCGTCGGGCTCCTGGTCGCGGCGGGCGCGGTAGCGGCGGCCGTCCTGGCCGGGACCTGGAACTTCATCCTCTCCTGACCGGGCGCGTCCACGGCTTCGGGCACGGCCGTCGGGTGTCGTCCGAGGATCGGCCGGCCGGGGCGACGGCGGAAGGCTCCGGACATGCCACAGGGGCTCCGCATCAGCGGAGCCCCTGTGGCAGTCGAGCGGATTCCGTCCGCGGCAGGACCGCTAGAGGACGTCCGAGAGGAACGACTTCAGGCGGGGCGTCTGCGCATCGTCGAAGATCGCGGACGGGGGGCCGGACTCCACGACGACGCCGCCGTCCATGAAGGTCACCGTGTCCGAGACGTTGCGCGAGAAGCCCATCTCGTGCGTGACGACGACCATGGTCATGCCCGCCGAGGCGAGGTCCGCCATGAGGGCGAGGACGCCCTTCACGAGCTCCGGGTCCAGCGCGGACGTGGCCTCGTCGAAGAACATCACCTCGGGGTCCATGGCCAGCGCCCGCGCGATCGCCACGCGCTGCTGCTGCCCGCCGGAGAGGTTGCCCGGCCGGACGTCCGCCTTGTGCTTCAGCCCCACCAGGTCGAGCTGCGCGAGGGCCTTCTCCCGTGCTTCGCCGGCGGACATCTTCCGGAGCTTGCGCAGCGCCAGGGACACGTTGTTCAGCACGGTCTTGTGCGGGAAGAGGTTGAACTGCTGGAACACCATGCCGATGCGGCGGCGCAGCTCGTCCGGGTTGTCCTTCAGGACGGAGCGGCCGTCGAGCAGGATATCGCCCTGGTCGGGTTCGATCAGCCGGTTGAGGACACGCAGCAGGGTGGACTTCCCGGAGCCGGACGGTCCGATGACCGACGCCGTCGTCCCCTGTTCCACATGCAGGTCGATCCCGCGCAGCACGTGGTTGGAGCCGAAGGACAGGTGCAGGCCCTTGCCGGTCAGTGTCCCCGATTCGATGGTCTTCATGCCTTCGCTCCTCCACTCGTCGGGATCACCGCGGCCAGTTCGTCCGGTTCCGGCTTCTGCTTCCTGCCCACACGGAGCCGGGTGTCGATGAAGTTGACCAGGTGCGTCAGCGGGATGGTCAGGCACAGGTAGAACACGCCGGCCGCGATCAGGGGCGAGAGGTTGCCGGTGTTGCTCGCGGCGTCGTTACCCACCCGGAAGAGCTCGCGTTCACTGGCGACGAGGCCGATGAAGTAGATGAGCGAGGACTCCTTGATGAGCGAGATGAACTGGTTGACCAGGGCGGGCAGCACGCGCCGCACGCCCTGGGGCACCACCACGAGCTGCATGGACGCGCCGTAGCTGAAGCCCAGTGCACGCGAGGCCTCCAGCTGGCCCTTCTCCACGCTCTGGATGCCGGAGCGGAAGATCTCCCCGATGTAGGCGGAGGCGATCAGCGACAGGGCGAGGATGCCCAGCGGGTAGGGGCTAGTGCTTCCCGTGACCTGGCGGAGGATCGGCCCGAGGCCCAGTCCGATGAGCAGGATGATCACGACGGCGGGGAGGCCGCGGAAGATGTCCGTGTAGATGCGTGCGATCCACCGGAGCACCCGGTTGCGGGAGATCCCCATGATCGCGAGGACCATGCCGACGATCGTCCCGATGATCCCCGAGACCAGGGCGAGCAGGAGGGTATTGGGCAGTCCGACGGTCAGGAGGTCCGGCAGGACTGCTGCCATCGCCTCCCAGTCGAAGAACGTCTTGCCGAGCTGTTCGAGGGCATCCATGCAGGGCCGGCTACTTTACGTCCACGGCTTTGCTGCCGGGCTTCCAGTCGGTGGGCATCTCGCGGTCCGGGTACCACTCCTTGGTGAGCTCGGACCAGGTGCCGTCCGCGATCACCGCGTCGAGGCCCGCGTTGAGGGCGTCGATGAGGGGCTGGTTCTCGCTGTTGACCGCGTATGCCGTGAAGTTCTCCGTGTTGATGATGGTCTCGGCGATCGTGGTGTCGTCGCCCTCCTTCACCTGGCCGGTGGCCTGCTGCGACGGGGCGACCCAGGCGTCCACCTGCCCGTTCTTCACGTTGGCGTACACCGTGTTGTAGTCCGGGAAGCGCACCGGCTCGAGGCCGAGGGTGTTGGAGACGTAGTCGTCCTGCACGGTGCCCTGGACCACGCCGATGCGGGTGCTCTCCGAGAGGGAGTCGAAGCCGCTCACCGAGGAGCCGTTCTTCGTCACGACCGCCATGTAGCCGAAGTCGTAGCCGTTGGTGAAGCCGACGTTCTCGCGGCGGGCCGCCGTCGTCGAGATCGAGGAGGACCCGACGTCGAACTGCTTGTTCTGGACCTGCGCGAGGAGGGCGGAGAAGTCGGTGGAGGCGAACTCGACCTCGAGGTCGAGCTTCTCGCCGATGGCGCGCAGCAGTTCGTTGTCGTAGCCGGTGAAGACGCCGTCCTCGAGGAAGATGTTCGGCGGGGCGTCCGAGAGCGTGCCGACGCGCAGTGTGCCGTCGGTGATGAGGCCGAGCCCGGACGTGTCGATCTCGTCGATCGGCGTGGTGTCCTCGGTGGTGTACTGGTCGAGCGACTGCTGGTCGCTGCCGGCCAGGGCGTCGGTGGACTCGGTGGGCGTGCTCGAGCTGTCGCTGCCGCAGGAGACGGTCAGGGCGAGGAGCGGCACGGTGAGTGCAGCGAGGACCTTGCGGGAGATGTTCATGGTGTCCTTCTTGTCGATGCCGGCCCGGGTACGGGCACTGGGTCTTCAGGGATGCCGGATGGCGGCAGGGGGAGACTGCTGGCTGCTGGGTGACACGCTCGCTGTTCTGGGCTGTGCGCGCTGTGGCGGTGGTGTCCTCCGTCTACCTCGGGACAGGCCGCACGACGCCGTACTTGCCAACCGGGGGACTTGGCCCGGCGGCCGAATCTTCACCTGGAGCACCCCACTACGGGAGAGGGTTGCTGTCCAGCCGGCCAGGGCCGAGGGCTGGAACTCTTGATTTCAGGAAAACGGTAGGACAGCACGAAGCGCCGGGTCAAAACGCGGATGCCCGGAACATGGTGTTTGACGTCGTAAAGGGCTCCTGAGGGGCCCTTTTGTGGTGGAGATTACACGAAACGGTCCACCAGGTCGGTGAGTTCGGCGGTCAGGGCGGCGGAGGTCCGGAGCTCCTTGCCGTCGAGCGAGAGGACGGGCGCGAGGAGCCGGATGCTCGAGATGAGCCAGACGGCGTCGGCGTCGAGGAGATGATGCGGCTCCAGCGGTCCGTAGCCGAGCTCCCACCCCTGTTCCCGGGCCGCGGCGAACAGGGCGCTCTGCGAGGTGCCTGCCAGGATGCCGCTCTCGAGCTGCGGCGTGAGGAGTGTCTTCCGACCGTCGCGGTCGTACGCGAGGAGCACGGTGGAGGTGGGGCCCTCGAGGACCTTCCCGTCCGAGGAGGTGAAGATGACGTCGTCGGCGCCGTGCGCCTTCGCGTGGCGGATGGCGGCCATGTTGACGGCGTAGGAGAGCGTCTTCGCCCCCATCAGCAGCCAGGGCGCGCGCTGCGCCACCGTGCTGTCGTAGCCGCGCTCGAGGAACAGGACCTTCAGGCCGGCCTCGCGCTGCGCCAGGGTCGACGCGGGAACCGGCGCCACCGAGACCCAGGCCGTGGCCTGGCCGGCGCCCTCGACTCCGCGGGTGGCGACCAGCTTGACGACGGCATGATCCTCGCCCGGTTCCGCTGCCGAGAACTCCCGCAGGCCGGTGCGGATGGCACGACTCCAGGCCCCGGCGTCGGGCACCGACAGGTCGAGGGCCGCGGCCGATGACGCGAGTCTCGCCAGGTGCGCCTGCTCCTTGCGGGGGGACCCGCCGACGGCGAGGAGCGATTCGAAGATGCCGTCACCGCGGGTGGCACCCAGGTCGGTGGCCAGGAGCTGCGGCTGGGAGGCGTCGACGACCCTGCCGTCGTCGTGGGCCGGATCGAGGAACACGAGAACAGTCATGCGCTCCAGCGTATCGGCCGGGCCCCGGGAACGGGGACGGCCGGGGGCACGTCAGGTGAGCTCGGCCTTTTGTCCGCCGGTGTCCGGGCCCAGCCCTAGCCGCGGGGCCGCATCCGGTGCAGCAGGCTGTCGCGGACCATGGGCCACTCGTGGGCGAGGATCGAGTAGACGACGGTGTCGCGCAGCTCTCCGTTCCGGGCGCGGGTGTGGCTGCGGAGGACGCCGTCCTGCCGGGCGCCGAGCCGCGAGATCGCCTCGCGCGACTGGTGGTTGAGCCAGTGCGTGCGGAATTCGACGGCGGGGCACTGGAACTCCTCGAAGGCGTGGCGGAGCAGGAGGTACTTCGATTCGGTGTTGGTCCCGGTCCGTTGGGCCGAGGCGGCGTTCCAGGTGGAGCCGATCTCGACGCGTGGGGTGTCCCGGTCGATGTTCATGTAGGTGGTCATGCCGATGATCCTGCCGGGCAGGCCGCCTCCCGGTTCGATGAGGCGCGCGGTGAAGGGCAGCATCGATCCCGTGTCCTGCAGGGCGAGTCGCCGGTCGATCTCCTGCCGCATCCCCTTCCGGGTCGGCACGGAGGTGTACCAGAGGTTCCAGAGTTCACCGTCGGCGGCGGCGGCCACGAGCCCGTCGTGGTGCTCGTGCGTGAGGGGTTCGAGGACGACGCGGTCTCCTCGCAGGGTGGTCGGCTCGAGGGAGGGCATGCACCGACCCTAGTGCGGGATCGTGTGCAGCGGGAGGCATTCCGGCGGTATGGGTCCCGACGGACGGCTCGAGCTGCGGGAGGCGTGCGATCCGGTGGCGGCCGGAGTTGCAGCGACGAGGCGGGGCCCCTGCCCTCACCGGTCGTGTCAGGGCTGGTGGGGACGCCCGTGCTGGTAGACGTCGGGGGTGCCGTCGTTGTCCGCGTCGACCTCCTCTTCGGCCTGGATGGCGCGGTAGTGCCTGTTGCGGCTGCGCAGGATGATCGCGGACAGGAGGGCCGCGGTCAGCGACGCGGTGAGGATGCCGACCTTGGCGTGGTCGTTCGTGGTCCCGCCGTCGCCGAAGCTCAGGTCGGCGATGAGGAGGGAGACGGTGAATCCGATGCCGGCGAGCAGGGCGACCCCGAGCAGGTCCACCCACTTCAGGGACGCGTCGAGGGTGACGCGGGTGAGTCTGGTGAGCAGCCAGGTGGTGCCGACGATGCCGATGGGTTTGCCGGCCACGAGCCCGGCGATGATGCCCAGGGTGACGGGGTCGGACAGGGCTGACAGGAAACCGTTCCAGCCGCCCACGGCCACGCCGGCGGAGAAGAACGCGAACACGGGCACCGCGAAGCCTGCCGAGAGGGGGCGGAAGCGGTGCTCGAAGATCTCGGACAGTCCCGGCCCTGCGCCGGGTCCGCCGCTCGCCCGGCTGCGGATCACGGGGACGGCGAAACCGAGCAGGACACCCGCGACCGTGGCGTGGATGCCACCGGCGTGCACGAGCGCCCAGACCGCGAAGCCGATCGGGAGCAGGATGAACCAGGCCGCGGCGGGCTTCAGCCCGAAGAAGCGCCGGTACTTCTGGGCGAGCAGAGTGAACAGCGCCAGCGGGATCAGGGCCAGGAGCAGCGGTGCGAGGTGCAGGTCGTCCGAGTAGAACACCGCGATGATGGTGATCGCCAGGAGGTCGTCGACCACCGCGAGGGTGAGCAGGAAGATGCGCAGGGCGCTGGGGAGGCGGGAACCGACGATGGCCAGGACCGCGACCGCGAACGCGATGTCGGTGGCTGTGGGTATCGCCCAGCCCTGCAGGGTCTCGGGGCTGGTGAGGTTGATCGCCGCGTAGATGAGGGCCGGTACCGCGACCCCGCCGAACGCTGCCGCGACCGGTACGACGGCCCTGTTGAAGCTGCGCAGATCGCCTGCGACGAATTCGCGCTTGAGTTCCAGCCCGACGAGGAAGAAGAAGACCGCGAGCAGGCCGTCCGCCGCCCATGCCCCGAGGCTCAGGTCCAGATGCCAGGGCTCGTATCCGATCCGGAAGTCCCGCAGGGCGAGATAGCTTTCCGAAGCGGGGGAGTTGGCCCAGATCAGGGCGACGGCTGCGGCGAGAACGAGCAGGATCCCGCCGACGGTCTCCTTGCGGAGGATCTCGCCGATCCGCAGGACCTCCGAGTAGGAGCCTCGGCCCAGGATGCCGGATCGGGGCGAGGGTGCGGGCTGAGGTGCTTCTTCGGTCATGGGAGGGGTCCTCCTGGCTTCGGGGTCGACGACAGAATCTGCCGACCAGACTTCCCGGCTCACCGCACCCCACTCTACCCACCGGCGTCGGCAGGGAGAACTTCCTGCTCCCGCACGGCTCGTGCCTCCCGGCGGTCCGGCGCGCGGGAGCGGCTGCGCACGGTGCCGTCCTGGCGTCGCGGAGCAGGTTCTAGCCGGGCAGGAGATCCTCGATGAGCTGCTGGATGCGGCGCCTGATCTCGTCCCGGATCGGTCGGACGGATTCCACACCCTTGCCGGCGGGGTCGTCGAGGTCCCAGTCCTCGTAGCGCTTGCCGGGGAAGTACGGGCACTCGTCCCCGCAGCCCATGGTCACGACCACGTCGGAGGCCTTCACGGCGTCGGTGGTGAGGATCTTCGGGGTCTCGGCGGCGATGTCGATACCCTCCTCCGCCATGGCGGCCACCGCTGCGGGGTTGACCTGGCTCGCCGGCTGGGAACCGGCGGACAGGACCTCGATGCGTCCTTCGGAGAGGTGGTGCAGGTATGCCGCGGCCATCTGGGAGCGGCCGGCGTTGTGGACGCAGACGAACAGGACGGAAGGCTTCACCGCAGAGGCGGTGTCCGCACGTCCGGGTCCGGCTGGAGGGGTGGTAGCCATGTTCACGAGGGTCTCCTGATCGGGGCGGGACGGGGTAGGGGGAGGAGATACAGCACGTCGGTGCTCACCGTGCTCCTGCGCGCAGGGCGGTTCGCCCTGCCGTCGTTCCATCTGGACCGCCATCGACGGGCACTCGGTCATCCGGGAACCCGGCGCCCAGGGCCGACAGGACACCGTACGCCTTCGTCCGGACCTCGTCCCATTCCTCCGCAGGGTCGGAATCGGCGGTGATCGCCCCACCGACTCCGAGCGTCAGGTGCGTGCCGCCGTCGTCCTCCTGCAGGACGAGGGTGCGGATGACGACGGCGAGGTCCGTGGCGCCGGTCAGGCTGAAGTATCCCGCGGCGCCGGAGTAGGGGCCACGGGGAGCCTCCTCCAGGCCGTCGAGGATGGCCATGGTGCTGATCTTCGGTGCTCCGGTCATCGAGCCGGCCGGGAACGCCGAGGCGACGACGCCCGCCCGGGCACTGCCGGGCCGGAGTCGCGCGTCGATCGTGCTCACCATCTGGTGCACGGTGGCGTACGTCTCGATGTCGCACAGCCTGCTGACCGTGACGGACCCCGGTACCGCATGGTGCGAGAGGTCGTTGCGCAGCAGGTCCACGATCATGATGTTCTCCGCACGGTCCTTCTCCGACGAGCGCAACTCCTCGCGGAGGGCGGCGTCGGTCGCGGCGTCCACCGAACGGCCCCGCGTCCCCTTGATGGGCTCGGCCCGCATCCGGCCGTCGGCGGTCAGCTCCAGGAACCGCTCGGGCGACGTGCTCGCCACGGCGAAGCCCGGGAAGCGGAGGAAGGAGGCGAACGGGGCAGGGCTTCCGCTGCGGAGCCGGAGGTACGCCTCGAGCGGATCGATGCTGTCCGTACGGGCGGACAGCGAGGTGGTCAGGCACACCTCGTAGGTGTTCCCCTCGGCGATCTCCGCCTGGGCCCGGCGCACCTTCGCGAGGTACTCGCGGGAGTCCGGGCTGCGAAACCCGCACGGGCAGGGGCGGACGGCGGGACGGGGACCGGCGCAGCGAGGGCCTCGCGCACGTCGGCGCGCCAGGCGTCGAGTTCGGCGTCGGGCGGCCGTCCGAGAGCGTCAGCAGGAACACGGCGCGCTCGGCGTGGTCGAGGACGACGGCGCGACCGGCGAAGATCAGGGCGGCGTCGGGAAGGGTCCCCGCCGGCGGAGTGGACCCGCCGCCCGTCTCCCGCTTCAGCTCGTAGCCCAGATAGCCCAGCCAACCCAGCCCGAACTCGCACCCGAGGCCCTGCGGGGCACGCACGGCGCGGCGACCCCAGGCGTCGTCGAGCCACCGGAAGAAGGGCTCGCGGACGCGCGTGGTGACCGCACCCGCCGTGATCTCGGTGACGCCGGAGCGGTGCAGGGCCTGCTGCCCGAAGACGCCGCCGGGATCCGCGAGGATGCTGAACCGGTTGCGCCGGTCCCCGTCGGTCGCTCCCGTGGCGTCGGAGCTGTCGAGCCACACCGCGGCGGGGGAGGTCCCGTACAGCGTGGCGAACAGAGCTGCCGGGTCCGGCGCCGCATCGATGCGCTCGCAGTCCAGCGTCAGCCCGCGCCGCCCGGCACGCTCCGGGGCCAGCAGGACGGTGCAGGAGGGCAGCCCGGTGAGGGCGAGGCGCACGGCCTGCGGTGACGGCGGCCCGCGGTGGCCCTGCACGAGGACGTCGGCCGCGGCAGCCGGATCGTCCTCCGCGAGCCAGGCGTCCTCCTGGTCCGCCCATCGCCGCCAGAAGGGCGCGTAGGTGTCGCCGTCGCGCTCCAGCGCGGTGCGCATCCTGACCGCATCGGCCGCCTCGACCCAGATGACGGCGTCGAGGTGTGCGCGTGCCGCGGCGGCCGCCGCGGCGCCCACGCCTTCCAGGAGCACGATCTCCGCCGCCGGCGTCGCGCGTTCGGCGCCGTCCTGCCCCCGGTCCCAGTCCCAGGCGTTCCAGTGAGCGGTCCGTCCTGCCGCCAGGGGACGGAGGACACGCTCGACGTAGCGTGCCGTCCCCTCCGCGAGCCCGTCCCAGCCCGGGTAGACGTCCTCGAGGTGGAAGAGGCTGACGCTGTGGTGCTCGCGGAGGAGTGCGGCGAGCTCGACGGCGAGGGTCGTCTTGCCCGCGCCGGACCGGCCGTCGATCGCGATGAGCAGAGGGGCGGAGGTGGGCATGGTTCAGGCCAGGGCGAGCAGTGCGCCGACGCCGACGAACAGCGACCCGAAGGTGCGGTTGAGGATCACCTGGCCGCGGTCGTCGCGCGTGAAGCGCCGGAACGAGCGTGCCGTGCCGGCGTAGAAGAACCACATGACCAGGATGTCGATGGCGACGACGGTGGCGGCCAGCACGCCGTACTGGCCGAGCAGGGGTCGATCCGGGCGGATGAACTGGGGGATGAGGGCGAGGAAGAACACGATCGCCTTGGGGTTGAGCAGGTTCACCCAGACGCCGCGGCGGAACATCGAGAAGGCGCCCTCGCTGAGCTGCAGCGCGCGGACCTCGCTGTGCTCGGGTGTCTGCAGAAACTTCCGGACCCCGAGGTACACGAGGTAGGCGGCGCCGGAATAGCGGATCAGGTTGAAGGCGAGCGGGGAGTTGGTGACGAGGATCCCGACACCGGCCGCGGCGACGCCGATGTGGACGACCAGGGCCGCCTGCTGCCCGAGGATGCCCCAGATGGAACGCCGGAAGCCGACCGTCAGGGCGTTGCTCATCGTGTTCACGGCACCGGCGCCCGGTACGAAGCTGATGAGCGTTCCGGCGCCGAGCAGCGCCAGCCAGAGGGAAGGATTCACCCGTTCATGGTAAGCGCCGGGCGTCAGGCCTCCGAACCGTCGGCGTCGAGCTCGCTACGGACGTAGCGCACGACGCCGTCCACCGCGCCGTCGACCATCTTCCAGGTGGCCTCGAAGTCGCTGGCATCGCCGTACCAGGGGTCGTAGATGCCGAGGTGCTCGAGGTCCGTGTCCGTGGTCGAGGGGTCGAACTCGCGCAGGAGGTGGATCCTGTCGCGTGCCTCGTCATCGGGCGCGTCCCGGCGCAGCTCACGGTAGTGGTCGAGGTCGAGCGCGAGGATGAGGTCGCGCTCTCGGTACCAGCCCGGCTCGAATCTGCGGGCCCGGTGCAGGTGGCTCTCGATGCCGAGCTCGGTCAGCTTGGCCGCGGCACGCTCGTCGATCGGCCTGCCGGACTCCCAGTCGGTGGTCCCCGCGGAGTCGACGACGACGTCGTCCCCCAGGCCTGCCTCGCCGAACGCACGGGTCAGCATGAGTTCGGCCATGGGTGAGCGGCAGATATTGCCTGTGCAGACGGTGACGATGCGGTACATCCCGCCAGCCTAGCGGCGGTCGCGCTCCACGGCCCGCCCCGGGCGGATGCGCCGCGGTGGGTCCCGGCTAGTCGCGCGCGAGGATCTCCACGCTCGGCAGGAGGAACACGCCGTCGTCCCTGCGTGCCCACCTGCGCCACCCGGCGGCCAGCCGGTCGAGGGTCGGCTGGTCGGCGAGGCCGCGGTCGAGCGTCTGCTCGGCGAAGGCCGAGTGCAGCACGCGTTCCGCCCAGGATTCAGCATGGAAGCGGCGGTCCTCGGCGGTGGCGTAGGTCCAGTTCGACGACGACACCTCGACATCGGCGAAACCGGCCTCGGCCGCCCAGCCGGGCAGCCTCCGTCCCGCGTCGGGCTCCCCGCGGTTGCCCCGCGCCAGCGTGCCGTAGAGCTTGCGCCATTCGTCCAGCTCGTCGATGGCGGGATACCAGGTCATCGCGCCGAAGTCCGCCTCACGGACGGCCACGATGCCGCCGGGCCGCACCACGCGGCGCATCTCGCGGAGTGCTGCCACGGGGTCGGCCAGGTGCTGCAGGAGCTGGTGGGCGTGGACGACGTCGAAGGACTCGTCGGCGGCGTCGAGGTCGTACACGTTGCCCTCGCGGAACTCGACGTTCGCCACGTCCGCGTGGGCCTCGGACGCCTGGGCCACGACCTCCGCCGAGCTGTCGATGCCGAGCACCGACCCGGGCGCGACGATGTCGGCGAACCCCGCCGTGATGCTGCCCGGGCCGCAGCCGATGTCCAGCAGGTCGAGGCCGGCCTCGAGGAAGGGTTCGAGATAGGCGGCCGACGACGCGACGGTGCGTGCGGCATGCGCTGCCGTCACGCTCGGGTGGTGTCCGTGGGAGTAGACCTCGTCGTTCATACGTCGAGGCTAGCCTGTGCCGGGTCCGTCAGTCTGCGTCGGCGTCGTGCAGCGCCTCATTCTTCGCCGCGACCGTGGCCTCGGTCACCTTCCGCATCATGTCCCGCAGGAGCGCCAGGTCCTCGTCCGAATACTGGTCGAGGACCGCGCTGATGTGGCGGGCGAGCGGCGCGAACAGCATGGCACCCGTGCTGCGCGCCTTCTCCGTCATCTCGAGGTGGACCTGCCGCCGGTCCACCTCGCTGCGGCGGCGGGTGACATGGCCTGCGGAATCGAGGCGGTCGACCAGTGCGGTAGTGGCCGGTGAGCTCAGGTTCAGTTCCTCCCGCAGGAGCCCGGGCGTGACCGTGCGGCCGGCGCGTGCCGCGCCCATCATGATGCTCAGGGCGTGGAGGTCCGTGCGGTAAAGGCTGTCCCGTTCACTCGCGACGTCGACATAGCGGTCCGTCTCGACCGTGAACTGCTGCATGAGTGCCATGAGCTCGTCCCTCGCAGCCATGATCCCTCGCCTTCTATCGCCTCCAGTTTAGGCCGGTTCCTATTATCTCCATGATGGATATACTTTGCGGTAGAGATAATCCGGGAAAGGTGCAGGGGCATGAGGAACAGCTGGTTGAGGGTCCTGTTACCCGTCGTCGTCGTACTGATCTGGCTGGTCGGTGCGGCGGTGGGCGGTCCGACGTTCGGGCGCCTCGAGGAGGTCTCGAGCAACGACCAGGCGTCGTTCCTGCCCGCGAGCGCCGAATCCACCGAGGCGGGCGAGCTGCAGCAGCGGTTCAGCGACTCGGACGCCGTGCCGGCCGTCATCGTCGCCGAGTCGGACACGGCCATCGACCCGCGGAACCTCGGCCTGTACGAGGAGGTCGGGGTGGCGCTCGGCGAGGTGGAGGGGCTGGAACCCCCGGCCGAGGGAGCGCCCGCCGTCGCCGGACCGATCCCGTCGGAGGACGGGCTGGCCGTCCAGTACATCGCCTTCGTCTCCTCCGACGCCGAACTCGCAGAGGTGGTCGGGGAGCTGCGCACCGTCCTGGCGGACGAACTGCCCGACGGGGTGTCCGGCTACGTGACCGGACCGGCCGGCTTCACCAACGACCTCGTGGAGGCCTTCGGCGGCATCGACGGGATCCTGCTCGGTGTGGCACTCGGGGCGGTGTTCCTCATCCTCCTCGCCGTCTACCGCTCCATCGTGCTGCCGTTCCTGGTGCTGCTGACCTCGGTGTTCGCGCTGGCGACGTCGATCCTGCTGGTGTTCGGTCTCGCGAAGCTCGACTGGATCCAGCTCAGCGGGCAGAGCCAGGGCATCCTGTCGATCCTCGTGATCGGTGCGGCCACCGACTACGCGCTGCTGCTCGTGGCCCGGTTCCGGGAGGCGCTCGCCGAGCACGAGACCAGGTGGGAAGCCATGCGGGTGGCCTACCGCGGGTCGGTGGAACCCATCCTGGCCTCCGGCGCGACGGTGATCCTCGGGCTGCTGTGCCTGCTCTTCTCCGACCTCAACTCGAACAGGAGCCTGGGGCCGATCGCGGCCATCGGCATCGTCTTCTCGCTGGCCGCAGCGCTCACCCTCCTCCCGTCGCTCCTGCTGATCTTCGGCAGGGCGGCGTTCTGGCCGCTGCGGCCGCGCTACGACGGCGCGCTCCCGGCCGCTGCCGCCCCCCGCCACGGCAGGCACGCCGCATCCACCGCCGCCGGTGCCGAGATCGGGCTGGAGCGGCTCAGGGGCATCTGGAGGCGGGTCGCACTCCTGGTGGCCCGCCGGCCTCGTGTCCTGTGGATCGCGTCACTGCTCATCCTCGTCGCCGGTGCGCTCGGCCTCACCCAGCTCCAGGCCAGTGGCGTGCCGCAGTCGGCCCTGATCCTCGCGCCGTCGAACGCCGTCGACGGGCAGGAAGCCCTGAGCCGCCACTTCGACGCCGGATCCGGCAGCCCCGTCTACGTGGTCGCGCCGGAGGTCGATTCCGACGCCGCCCTCGATGTGGTCACCGGGCAGGACGGCATCTCAGGCGCCGCGCCGGCCCTCGACCCGACGGGAGTGCCCGTCGTCGAGGACGGACGGGTGTTGATCAGCGGGACGCTCGAGTACCAGGCGGACTCCGGGCAGGCGGAGGACGTGGTGCGCGACCTGCGGATGGCGCTCGACGATGCCAGTCCCGATGCACTGGTGGGCGGCGTCACGGCGGTGGCGATCGACACCAACGACACCGCCCTCGCGGACCTCGGCAAGATCATTCCGATCGTGCTGCTCGTCATCCTCGGAGTGCTGATCGTCCTGCTGCGCTCCGTCGTCGCTCCGGTGCTCCTCGTGGCCAGCGTGGCGCTCTCGAACGCCACGGCCCTGGGCGTCTCCGCGCTGGTGTTCAACGGCATCTTCGGGTTCGAGGGCGCGGACGCCTCCGTGCCGCTCTTCGCCTTCGTGTTCCTGGTGGCGCTCGGCGTGGACTACAACATCTTCCTCATGACCCGGGTACGCGAGGAGTCGCTGCGCATCGGCACGCGGCCCGGCATCCTCCGGGGGCTCGGTGTCACGGGCGGAGTGATCACCTCTGCGGGTGTGGTCCTGGCGGCGACGTTCGCCGCGCTGGGGGTGATCCCGATCCTGTTCCTCGCGCAGATCGCCTTCATCGTGGCGTTCGGCGTGCTGCTGGACACCGTGCTGGTGCGCTCGCTGCTGATACCGGCCCTCGCCTACGACATCGGGCCGAAGATCTGGTGGCCGTCCGGGCTGGGCAGGGTCGCGTCGCCACGGTAGCCGCATGCGCCCGCAGGCGGACCGGCCGGGTCTGTGCTCCTGTCGGCCGACCGCCTGATGCCCGTGCGTCTCCTGCACAGCAACCGCACAGCTCCGCGAAAGCCCTGCCCGAAGTGCCGGCACCAGGATGGAGGAACAACACCAGCCCGCAGGAGGACGCCATGATCAGCTACCGACCCACCCCCGAACTCACCGCAGGACGCAAGGGCATCAGGGCGGCCATCGGTGCCATGGCCCTGGTCGCGGTCCTCGGCACCACGGCGTTCGCTCCGAACGGCGCCGATGCCGCGGCCCCCGTCGCCGATGCCCGCACCGCCGTCGTCACCGGGGCCACCGTCCCGGCGGAGCGGGCGGTCGTCCGGAGGAAGGATTCCGGCGGCTCACCCGTCCAGGGCGCTGCAGCGGCCCCCGTCACCGCCTGAGACCCCGGTCCTTCGAGCCCCGTCGAACCCGTACGGGATACTGGACGGGACATTCCGCACCGCACAGCCCGCACAGCCCGCCGGATCCGAGAAGCCAAGGTAGACACGATGGCCGACGCCACGCACCACTCCATGACCGACAACCTGCCGCGGTTGGCGCACCCGGACGGCAGCCCTATCCGGGCCCTCGTCGTGGACGACGAGACGAGCCTGGCGGAACTCGTGAGCATGGGCCTGCGCATGGCCGGCTGGAGCGTGACGACCGCCGGCGACGGCGCCACGGCGATATCCGCGGCGCGGGATTTCCGCCCGGACGTCCTCGTGCTCGACGTCATGATGCCCGGCGTGGACGGCATCGAGGCGCTGAAGAAGATCCGAACCTTCGCCCCGAACGTCCCGGCGCTCTTCCTCACGGCCAAGGACGCCGTGCAGGACCGCATCTCCGGCCTGTCCGCGGGCGGTGACGACTACGTCACCAAGCCCTTCAGCATGGAGGAGCTCCTGCTGCGCCTGCACCGCCTCGTCCAGCGCTCCGGCGTGGCGGCGTCGGACTCCGCGGAACTGGTGGTCGGGGACCTCGTGATGAACGTGGACACCCGTGAGGTTACCCGGGGCGGCGAGGACATCGCCCTGACCTCCACCCAGTGGGAGCTGCTGCGCTACCTCATGGAGAACCCGCGCCGCGTGGTCAGCAAGTCGCAGATCCTCGACAACGTCTGGAACTACGACTTCGGTGGCCAGGCGAACATCGTCGAGCTGTACATCTCCTATCTCCGCAAGAGGATCGACGTCGGCCGCCCGCCCATGATCCACACCGTCCGCGGCGCCGGGTACGTCCTCAAACCCGCTGCTCCATGACCGCGCAGGACCCCGCCGGCGATCGACCGGGCCGCCGGCCGCTGCACCTGCGCACGAAGCTGATCCTGGCGACGCTGGCCCTGCTCACGGCGATCTGCATCGCGATCGGCGTCCTCAGCCACCTCGCCATGAGCAGCTACCTCACCCGCCAGCTCGATGACGCCCTCGCGCCCGCCGCCGGCCGGGCAGGCTTCCCCGGCGGGCGTCCACCGGGGAACGACCAGCGGCCGTCCCGCGACGTCGACCCGGAGAACGCGGCCGGCCAGCGACCGGGAACGCTCAACGCGGTGTTCGACGACGGCGAGGCACGGAACTCCGCGCTCGTGCAGGACGACGGCACCACCGAACCCCTCACCGAGGCCGATCTCGACCTGCTCGCCGGCATCGATCCCGCCGATGGTCCCGAGGAACTGGTGCTCTCGAGCGGGCGCTACCGCGTGGACGCCGCGGACCTTCCCGTCGAGTTCGACCCCGACGGCGGCGTCCTGGTCACCGGCCTGTCCACGACGGAGCGGGACAGCACCCTCGTGTCCCTGGACATCACCGTCGCCGCGCTCTCCCTCGCCGGACTGGCACTCACGGGCCTTGCCGGCACGGTGATCATCCGCCGGTCACTGCGCCCGCTCGAGGAACTCTCCGCCGTCGCGACGTCCGTCTCGCAGCTCCCGCTGTCCTCGGGCGAGGTGGCCATCCCCGTGCGGGTCCCCCCGGCCGCCGCCCAGCCGGGCACGGAGGTCGGCACCGTCGGTCTGGCACTGAACGCGATGATCGACCACGTCACCGATGCGCTGCGGGAACGCCATGCGAGTGAGATGAAGGTGCGGCAGTTCGTCGCCGACGCCAGCCACGAACTGCGCACCCCCCTGACGTCCATCCGCGGCTACACCGAGCTGATCCTCCTGAGCGAGACCGTGAGTCCGACAGGACGCTCCGCGCTCGAACGCGTGGACAGCGAGTCCAAGCGCATGTCCTCCCTCGTCGAGGACCTCCTGCTGCTGGCACGCCTCGACGAGGGCCAGCGCGGCGAGGCGTCCGACGTCGACCTGACGGAGCTGGTCATCGAGACCACCAGCGACGCCCGGGTGGCCGCGCCCGGGTACTCCTGGAGCCTGGACCTGCCGGACGAGCCCGTCGAGGTGCGCGCTGTGGAGACCGAGATCCGCCAGGTGCTCATCAACCTGCTCTCCAACGCGCACAAGCACACCCCGCCGGGTACCGCGATCTCCACGGCCCTCGCAGTCGGCGACGGAAGGGCGACCATCACCGTCACGGACTCGGGTCCCGGCATCGACCCGGAGTTCCTCGGCACGATCTTCACGCGCTTCAGCAGGGGTGACGCCGCACGGGCCGCGAGCGCAGGAAGCACCGGTCTCGGGCTGGCGATCGTCCAGGCTCTCGTAGAAGCCAACGGCGGGGGGATCAGCGTGACCAGCGCCCCCGGACGGACCCGGTTCACCGTGGACCTGCCGCTCGCACCGGCGGGTCGCGGCCCCGACCGGAAGCGCAACTAGGTTCACCGCCCCTTGAGTACGGCCACGCCGTGGGCGCTCGATAGGCTCAGGGGTATGAACGAACTCGCCGACTTCCTGGACGCACGCATCACCGAGGACGAGAAGGCTGCCCGCGTGGGCAACCTTCCCGAGGAGGTGTGGGGTGCCCGCGGGTGGTACGACCCCGAGCGTGTCCTCGCGGAGTGCCGGTCCAAGAGGAAGCTCATCGATTACGTCAGTGCCGGTCTCGACGAATCGGACGGTCTCGCGGTCCTCCGGCTGGTGGCCCTGCCATGGGCAGGTCATAGCGCCTACCGCCAGGACTGGAAGGCCTAGGCGCGGGCGTCCTCCGCCTGCCTCGGGAGGACTACCCGGGAGCGGATCCAGCGGACCGTTGCGGGGCTTCCTCGGGAGAAGGCGTCGGCGGGCAGAGGTCCGTGATCAGGCCGGTCCCGGCGCACTCACGGACGGCCCGGATGCCCGCCACAGCCGCAGCCTTGCCAGGGAACGGTCTGGACACGGCGATGACCGTCCCATCCGGTGTCTTCAACCTGAATCTGAATGCATCGTCCCGATCATGGAAGAGTTCGAACGCCGCAGCCATAGTGCCCCCTGCAATCGTCCCGGACAGAAGGACTGCTCGGGCTCGCTGTCGGATCCGGGGCTCGAGGCCGAGTCCCGTCTGGCCCGGTAACGGGATAGGGCTTGCCCTATGTGACCCCAGCCACACCCAGTCCCCGATGATAAGGAGTCTGCGGATTACTGGCGAGTACATGTCGTCGGCGGGCGAGGACCGACAGCCCCTGACCTCGACCACGAGGAGCTGTTCCCTAGGGGTGCCTCCGCCGTTCCACAAGCTTTGCGCAAGAAGCTGTGGATACCGCGCCGCCCGTTCCCGCCGTCGCTACCCTTGGATTGTGCCCATCCATCCGACCCCGCCGCCTCCCGGCCAGCACCAGGCGGGGGCGCCCCCGCAGGGCGACGCCGTCCGGGTTCCGGACGCGCCGGGCAAGGCTGCGCCTCTCCTGGACCTCGACGTGCTGCGGGACATGGAGCGCGACTTCCCGGACACGTTCGTCGTCGAGCGTTTCGCCCGCGACTTCTCCGAGACGCTGGAAGGGAAGATCGACCGCCTGGAGACCTGGTTGCAGGACGGCGACCCCATAGCCGCCCAGGACGCCGTGCTCAGCGTGACGACGTCGGCGGCGATGGTGGGGGCCATGCGTCTGAAGCATGCCGCACTCGCCACACAGCGCTTCCTCGCTGCCGGCGACCTCGGCGCCGCTCGGCGGTCGGTCGCGCTGCTCCGAGGCTGTGCGACGGACACGGTCCGTGAACTGCTCGAGACCTACCTGGGACGCCACTAGCCGGACGCGCGCTCCTGCCCCGGATCGACGCGCCTCGGCATGATCCGGAAGCCCACGCCACGCACCGTCGTGATGAGTTCGGGGTCCCCTTCCGACCGGGCGAGTTTCTGGCGCAGGTTGGCGATGTGCACCTCGATGGCCCGTTCGTCCGTGCGGCTCACGAAGTTGTACCCGCGGTAGTCACGGCCGCGGGACACACGGACCAGTTCCTCCTTCGTCCGCACCGCGCCATTGCTCGCCATCAACGCGTGGAGCAGGTTGAACTCGGTCTTCGTGAGCGGCAGCTCGACCCCGGAGCAGGTCGCCGTGCGGGCTTCGCTGTCCACGACGAGGCTGCCGTTCCGCAGGAGGCCTGCCGTCCCCGAGGCCGTCCCGGCATCCGTGCGACGATCGGGTGCCGGTGCCGGTGCCGGTGCTGGTGCAAGTGCGGGTGCGGGTGCCGGCGCTGCGGGCGCGGGCGGCGGAGTCGGGGGGTGCTGCGCGTTCTGGCCTATGCGCGGCCTGCGGAGCATCGCGTCGATACGGGCTCGGAACTCGCGCGGGCGGAAGGGCTTCAGCACGTAGTCGTCGGCACCGGCCTGGAGCGCCGTGAGGATGTCCATCTCGTCCGTGCGTCCGCTGAGGACGATCACGTAGCAGTCCGTCGTGGCGCGGATCCGCCGTAGGACCTTGTACCCGTCGATATCGGGCAGACCGATATCGAGCGTGACGACGGCCGGGTGTTCCTGGCGGACGACGTCGACGCCTTCGCGGCCGCTGGATACGCCGCTGACCTGGAAGCCACCCTGCTCGAGGATGGCGGACACGAGATTCCTGATGTCGAGATCGTCCTCGATCACGACGGCGGCCCGGCGGTCACCGGAGAGGGGGCTATTCATGACCGGGTGCCTGATGATGGCGGTTGGCCCAGCGCGGCGTCACCAGGACTGCCGCCGTCCGTGGGGACCCCGGCGAGTACCGTGCTGGAAGGACTGTATTGACTTGGCGTGTCCGAGGCATACTCCGTGGACCTGTTCTCTTCGGCGGCCCGGCTGACCTCGTGGGTTCCGTGGCTTTGCGTCCCCGGTTCGCACCGGGTTTGCCTTTGTCGACGAGCGGCTGCCCGCCCGACGATCTTAGCAATGTCGGGTGACCCTTCTGCCACTGCAGGTTCGCGGCAGGCGAAGCCGGTTCGAAGCGGCCCGGGACGCTCACTCCGTCCCTGCTTCCGGCCGGCGCAGGACGGCGGACGCGCGGATGACCGCCTCGCCGACGGCGTCGAGGGACCGGGAGCCGTGGCGCCACTGCTGCCAGTACAGCGGGACGTCCACGTGGCCCCCGGGCTCGAGGGGGCCGACGTCGCCGGTGCGGGGTCCGGCTTCCAGCTCGAGTTCGGACAGCAGCCCCCACCCCATGCCGAGCCGGATCGCGTCGGCGAACTCCTGCGCTGCGGGGACGAAGTGGCGGGGCCGGGAGACGGGCCGCCGGGTACGGGTGCGCAGGTAGCGGTCCTGCAGGTCGTCCTTGCGGTCGAAGACGATCACGGGAGCGTCCGCGAGGCGGTCCGGGCCCGCACCGTCGGGGAACCACTTCTCCCGGAAGGGCTGCGTGCACACAGGGAGGTAGCGCATGATGCCCAGGGGCCGGGACGAGCATCCCTGGACGGGCTCGGCGATGGACGTGATGGCTGCGGCGGCGGTTCCGTCGCGCAGTAGGTCGAGGGAATGCTCCTGGTCCTCCCGCAGTACCTCGACCTGCAGGTTCTCGGCGAGTGGCGCCAGGGCCGGCAGGACCCAGGTGTGCAGTGAGTCCCCGTTGATGACGATCGTGATGCGCTGATGCTGCTGTTCGCCGGCGGTTCTCAGCTCGGAAGCGAGGTCCGCGGACAACAGGTCGAACTGGCGTGCGAAGCGGACGATGGCCTCGCCGGCCCGGGTGGGTTGCAGCGGTCGGGTGCGTGTGATCACCGGGCGTCCGACGGCGACCTCGAGAGCGCGGATGCGCTGACTCACCGCCGAGGACGTCACCGAGAGCAGGGCGGCGGCCCCCTCGAAACTGCCCTCGCCCACGATGGCCGCGAGGGCCCTTGCCTGGGCCGGTTCGATGCTCCACATAAGCCCGTCTTACCATGCTGAAGAAGTATTAGCTGGTCTGAAGATTCCTCCACTCCTACCGTGGTGGTGTGATCGCTTCCGCTGCTACCGGACTCGCTGCCGGGTTGACCCTGATCGTCGCCATCGGTTCCCAGAACGCCTTCGTCCTGAGCCAGGGCCTACGGCGGTCCCACGTGGCACTGGTCGTGACCGTGTGCGCACTCTCGGATCTCGTGCTGATCGCCCTCGGAGTCGGCGGACTGGGTGTGGTGATCGCAGGCGCCCCTGTCGTCCTCGAGATGGTGCGCTGGGCAGGAGCGGTCTTCCTCACCGGATACGCGGTGGTTGCTGCGCGCCGGGCCGTCCGGGGTGGCAGGCTCGACACCGACAGCCGGACGGGCATCTCCTGGCGGGCCGCACTCGGTACCTGCCTCGCCCTCACGTGGCTGAACCCGCACGTCTACCTCGACACCGTGCTGTTGCTGGGATCGCTGGCCAGCACCCACGGCACCCCGGGGAAGTGGTGGTTCGCGGCCGGCGCGGGCCTCGGGAGCATCCTCTGGTTCACGGCCCTCGGTGCCGGAGCGCGGTACCTCGCCCCGCTCTTCACCCGCCGGTGGGCCTGGCGTGTCCTCGACGGGTCGATCGCCGTCGTCATGCTCGTCCTCGCGGTGATGCTCGTCGTGTAGCCGCGGCTCGCAGCCCCGTCAGCCGGGGGCGGAGCGCAGGCGAGCGGACGGAGTGCCACCCCAGCAGCGCCGTCCCCCCGTGCCGACAGCAGGCACGGGGGGGCGGTGGTCGTCCCGACCGGCCGGAAGGCCGTGACGTCAGGAGCCGACGATCGCCGGTGCTGCCGGAACCGGGCCGGTCGCGATGCGGGGTGCCCGTCGGAGCAACCAGGTCAGGGCCTCGTCCCGTCGCTCGAAGTACTCGATCGGGTACGCGGGCCGGTGCACCGCCTGGAAGTGGGCGACCAGTACCTTCTCGACAGGCGAAGCGCCGACGACGGCGACCGCCGGGAGATCGGTCGCGGAGGACAGGGCGGCGAAAGCTTCCCTGGAGAGGGTGATCATGCCGTTGAGGTCGGCCAGGACCGGAGGAAGGCGTCCCGGGGCCAGTTCCTGCAGGCAAATCCTGAGGGCCTCGATGTCGCCCGCGGTCACTTCGAGGGATCTCGCCCAGCACACCGTCAGCACGCCGGTCGCGAGGTACGACAGGTGGAACCTCCCGGTCTCCGCGGAAGAGGGCATCACCGGACACCTCCCTCCCTCGTGCGGTTGTCGGGCCGCCTTCGTCCTCCCGTGGAAGCGGTGCCGGCGGTCTCTTTCGGGGCCGCCGGCACCGTGGATCGGGTCTCACGCCTCTCCAGATGTCCGACGGCTGGGGGAACCGCCGGACGGTTCAGCGTACACGACCTACAGACCGGTCTGTCTACCTTAGGATGGAGGAACGACTCGACAGCAGGGGAGATCGATGGGTGCAGCGGCACCAGTCCGGCCGAAGGACGCCAGGGAGCGCATCCTCACGACGTCGTACGACCTGTTCCTGCAGCGCGGGATACGGGCTGTCGGGGTGAACGAGATCATCGCGACGGCCGGCGTGGCCAAGGCGAGCTTCTATCATCACTTCCCGTCGAAGGACGATCTGGTCATGGCGTTCTTCGAACGCCGTCAGCGCCTCTTCACGATCGGCTATCTCGGGGCGGAAAGCGAGCGCCGCGCGGATACGCCCCGCGGGCAGCTGCTGGCGGTCTTCGACATCTTCGACGAGTGGTTCCACGCGCCGGACTTCGCGGGCTGCCCCTATGTCCGCGCCCTGCTGGAGACCGGTCCCCGCCATGCGATCGGGGCCGCCGCCGTACTCTACCTGGACGACATCCGGTCCACGGTCGAGAAGGCCGCCACGGCGATGGGCCTGACCGACGCGGAGGACTTCGCCTACTGCTGGCTGGTCCTCATGCAGGGCGCCGTCGTCTCGGGCGTCGGTATCGATCCCGGCAGCAGCGCAAGGATCAAGCGGCTCGGCGAGCATCTCATCGACCTCCATACGCCCACCGAGGCCGACCGAACCAGTCGATGAGGTGTGTGCCTCGTCCTTCACCGGATCGGCCCCTGTGTTCGCGTTCGCTACCATCGGTAGCACCACCTCGGGCGGTGCACGACCTGCGCGAGGACCGGGCATGGCCTCCGCCGGGGTGATCGGCGGTCGATCGTGGAGGCGATGCCGGGTCCGATCAGGCTTCGGACAGGTGCTTGGGCGGCCGGAGGGACATCGCGCGATGGCAGGAGCTGCATGAGGCTGGATGTTGTGACGCTGCAGGTTGCCTTCGGCGTGATCGCGTCGACCCTGCTGGTGCTGTTCTACGGTGTGAGCGTGCGGCGCAGCCACTCCACCTACAGCACCTGGTGGTGCGCCGCGATCGCCTCGTTCCTCACCGGGACCGGTCTCTACCTGTGTGACGGCACCGTCCACCAGGTCTGGGCCAACCCGGCCGGCAACGCCCTGCTGGTGTCGGGAGCCGCATGCGTGTGGGCCGGCGCGCGGGCCCTGCGCACGACGGCACCGAGACCGTGGCAGATCCTGATCGCACCGGTCATCACGGTGGTGGCGTCGGCCTTCGACAGTCCGTCGACAAACACCTGGTCCGCCGGAGGGTTCTTCCTCGCCTTCATGACGTTCTTCATCGGGCGGGCCTCCCTCGAGATCTGGCGGCTGGACCCGAACACGACCACCACACAACGTCCGCTCGCGGTCGCTTCGGGCGCCCTGGGGCTGTACTACCTGTGCCGGTGGATCGCCTTCGTGGCCGCCGGTCCCTCCTCGTCGACCTTCCAGACCTACTTCGGCACCGTTCCCACGACCCTGTTCACCATGGTCCTGCTGATCGTGGTGTCCTTCACCATGGCGACCCTCAGCAACGAACAGGCTCTCAGGGAGCTCCGGGCGCAGGCCAGTCACGATGAACTGACGAGGATCCTGAACCGCCGCGGCTTCCTCGAACTGGCAGAGTCCGAGATACGAAACCTGCCGACCCGGGACACCCCGAGCACCCTGGTCCTGGCCGACATGGACAACTTTAAGCAGGTCAACGACAGGCACGGACATCCCGCCGGAGACGCGGTCCTCCAGGCGGTCGCGGCGGCCTGTACCCGCTCGGTCCGTTCCACGGATCTCGTCGGACGCTACGGCGGGGAGGAATTCGTCCTCCTGCTCCCCGGCGCCGGGCTCGACAGTGCGGAGCTGGTCACCGAGCTGATCAGCAAGACCCTGCGCATGAGCCAGCCCGCCTTCGACTTCCCTCTCCCTACCATCAGCTACGGACTGGCAGCACTGCCACCCGGGCCCGACCGCATCGGCAACGCCATCGCAGCCGCCGATGTGGCCCTCTACACCGCCAAGGAGCTGGGCCGCGACCGCGCCGTCAGGGCGGATCGGCACTGATCGGCACCACGCCCTGACCAGGGGTGGCAGCCATGGGCACCACCTCATATGCCGGGCCTTGGTCCGACACAGCAGCGGCACAGGGTACCCCCGGAACGTAGGAGAAGAATCCTTCCCCACGAACCGGAGAACAGCCCATGAACACCCTGATCCTCATCGCCGCAGACCTCCTGGCGATCACGCTCCTGACCTTCGGCCTGTACCTGCGCAGGCACCGCCGTCGCGACCTCGTGGTCTCCTACCTCGGCATGAACGTCGGGGTCCTCGCGGTGGCGACGGCCCTCTCGGGGTCCGCGGCCGGCGTCGGTCTGGGCCTCGGGCTGTTCGGCGTCCTCTCCATCATCCGCCTCCGCTCCACCGAGCTGACCCAGCACGAGGTGGCCTACTACTTCTCCGCGCTCGCCCTCGGGCTCATCGCGGGCCTCGGTGCGGAGCCGCTGTGGCTCCCGCTCGCCCTCATGGGGCTGATCCTCGCCGTCATGGTCATCGGTGACCACGCACGGGTGCTCCCGGGCTACCGGCACCAGCTCGTGGTGCTGGACCAGGCCATCAGCGACGAGACGGTGCTCCGGGCCCGCCTCACAGAGGTGCTGAACGCCCGGATCCACTCCACCACCGTGTCCGAGCTGGACCTCGTGAACGACAGGACCACCGTCGAGGTCCGCTACGAGGCCGGCGCCGCCGGTGCCGACGCGCGGCAGGCCCCCGCCACGCCGCCGTTGGCCACCCGGCCGCACATCCCGGCCGGGACCACCTGCTCCACGGACCTGCCCGAGGTGGTGCCCACAGCTGATCCGGCGCACGTCCCGCCGCTGCCGCCGGTCCAGGAGGAGCCGGCCGGCAGCATGCGGTCGACGGCGGGTGTGTCGTGAGTGCCGGTGCCTTCGCTGGCCTGGACCGCAGGGCTTCCGTCAGCCTCGAGGACCTGAACACCGCAGCCGCCCTGCAGACCCGGATGGACCGCAAGTACGTGGTCGGGGTGCGTCTCGCCGCAGACCTCCTCCGATCATTCGACGCCGATGTCCGCGTCCTCGAGATACTGGGTCGGCGATCCTTCACCTACGATTCCGTCTACTTCGACACACCGGCCCTCGACAGCTACCTGCTCGCCGCCCGTGGCAGGCGCCGCCGCTACAAGATCCGCACCCGCACCTACGTGGACAGCGCCGTCAGCTTCCTCGAGGTGAAGACCGAGGGTGCGCGCTCGGCCACCGTCAAGGAACGCATCCCCTACGAGCCCTCCGACAGCCACCGCCTCACCGCTCATGGCCTGGACTACGTCAACGGGACACTCGCCCGCTCCATCGGGTCGGTGCCCGCCGGCGTCCTGCAGCCCGTGATCGAGACACGCTATCGACGCATCACGCTCTACCTCCCCGGATCGGAGAGCCGGGCCACGATCGACCTCGGCGTCACCTGGCGCAGGCCCGGCGGGCAGGCCCACGAGCTCGACGGTGCCGTCATCATCGAGACGAAGTCCGGCAGCGCCGCCGGCGCCCTCGACCGCCACCTCTGGGCCTCCGGCCTCCGGCCCGGCAGGATCTCCAAGTTCGCCACCGGCATGGCTGCACTCGACCCGACGCTTCCGGCGAATCGCTGGCACCGCACCGTCTCGACCTCCCTTCCGCTCCGTCCCCTCGCCCGCTGACCGCACCCTCCACAAGGACCCATCATGAAAATCCTCGCCCGCACTCACGCCCTCCCCGCTGCCCGCACCTCCCGCACCGCCACCAGGGGCACGGCCTTCAGGGCCTCCGCAGCGGCCGTGGTGCTCGGCCTGTCCCTCGCCGGGTGCAGCACGGACACTCCGGATACCGGCACGGCGACCGCAGACGCGACCGGCGACACCACCGACGCGACCGCCGTCGTCGCCGGTGCGGCCGACATCACCGAGGACACCCACTACGACGCCGACGACCTCACCTGGGACGCGTCCGAGGAGGTGGCCGTCACCCTCGCGGACGGCGCCAGCAGCACCACGGGCGACGGCGTCACCGTGGACGGCGATACCGTCACCATCACGGCCGCCGGGATCTACCGGCTGTCCGGCAGCCTCGCCGACGGCCAGGTGGTGGTGGCAGCGGGGGAGGAGGACGTGGTCCGCGTCGTTCTCGACGGCGTCGAGCTGACCAGCAGCACCGGATCCCCCCTCGTCGTCACGAGCGCGAACGAGGCCCTGGTGTATCTCGAGGACGGTGCCACCAACACGCTGAGCGACGCCGAGGGCTACGCGGACACGGGAACGGATGCTCCGAACGCGGCACTGTACTCGATGGCGGATCTGACCATCGCCGGTGCAGGCACCCTCACGGTGACCGGCAATGCCGACAACGGCATCGTCTCGAAGGACGGACTCGTCCTCGCGGCGGGGAACGTCACCGTCGATGCCGTCGACGACGGCATCGAGGGGAAGGACTACATCGCCCTGCTCGGCGGCACCTACGACGTCACCGCCGGTGGCGACGGCGTGAAGTCCACCAACGAGGACGAGGACGGCCGCGGCTGGTTCACCGTCTACGGCGGGCAGCTGGTGGTGGCCTCGGGCGACGACGGCGTCAAGGCGGCAACGCTGCTCACCGTGGATGCGGGAACGGTGGACGTCACCGCCTCCGTCGAAGGCCTGGAGGCCCAGCACATCGCGGTCGACGGAGGCACGGTCGACATCACCTCGAGCGACGACGGCGTGAACGCAGCAGGCGGATCGTCCGGGGCCACCAGCGGCGGGGGTGGCATGGGCGGCGGGTCCATGGCAGCCGGCGACTACACGGTCATCGTGACCGGCGGAACGCTCACCATCGACTCGGAGGGAGACGGCCTCGACTCCAACGGCGACGCGACCATCACCGGGGGCACCGTCGTCGTGAACGGACCGACGGGCCAGGGCAACGGCGCCCTGGACGTGAACGGCGAGCTGACGGTCGACGGCGGGACGGTCGCCGCAGCGGGCAGCTCGGGCATGGTCGTCGCCCCCGGGCGCATCGTCGACGCAGTCGGGCGTGCAGCTGACCTTCGCCTCGACCATCCCGGCCGGAACCGCGATCCAGATCGCGTCGTCGGACGGCACGGTGGTGGGGTCCTTCGTGGCGAGCAAGGATCTGGCGTCACTGATCTTCTCCTCGGCGGCGATCACCGAGGGCGGGACCTACACCGTCTACACGGGTGGCACCACGGCCGCCACGGAGGGCGTCACCGAGGGCAGGCTGGACGGTGCCGAGGAACTCGGCAGTGTCACGGCCGGCGAGTACACGCAGTCCGGAGGCCCCGGCGGACGCTGACGGAGCGGCAGGAGCGGGGAGGCCGGGGCCTCCCCGCTACTGCTCGTTGTTGGCCCGCTCCTCGATCCAGTCCGTCGCGGCGTCGGAGAGGAAGACTCCCTCGGGCCCGCGCTCACCCATCCACCAGGAGTCGGAGGCGATGAGCCCGCCGGCCCGGCTGATGTCCGCCACGACCTCCGGTGTCAGGGCCGCCCCGTTGTTGCCGACGAGCCACTGCCGCGTCTCCGGCATCACATCGTTCCACCACTGGTCGAGATCCATGCCCGCAGTATGGCATCGCAGGACGAGGTGGGTCGAGGGGACACACGCCTACCATGAGAGCGCCTGCACCTGTGCCGTCAGGTGCGGGGAACCCGGCGTGACGGCCGCTGTCGACGGAACCCCTCGGGCTACCGTGTGACGGCGCGGGTGATCTCCTCGCCGGAGAGCCTTCGTTCGCCCGCGTAGTACAGGACGGCGCGCTCGGGCAATGGCGCGTCCCATCCGGGATTGAGGACAGCACCTTCGTGTTGCACGGCAAGCACCGTGGTGGTGAAGTTCCGCCCCATGGCTTCCTGGACCTGCCCGAAGGTCGCCCGCGCGAGTGCCCGGGGCAGGCGCGTGCTGTAGGTGTTGCGGCCGCCGTGGCTCATGAGGTCGGCGTAGATGACGGCGATCCCGGGGTCCTGCAGCTCTTCGGTGGCCAGCCGAGGTCGGGCTGCTCGGGCATGGGGTTCTCGGGGATGTCGTCCCACGCGCACAGGGCGACCGCATGAGCGTCGTCGGCGACGATCTCGTGGATCAGCCGTTCGGTGCGTCCGGGCGTGTACCCCACGATCACGAGGTGGTCCGACATCTCCAGATCCCTTTGGCCCTTCATGCGGTGTCCTTTCGCATTGTCGATCGCGGTTGCAATGCTGGTGAAGAGGGTGGTCAGGGTGACGATGCCGCCGACGATGACGTAACCCCCGACGGCGCGGCCACCGACCGTGGTGGGGAAATAGTCGCCGTAGCCGACCGTGGCGGCGGTGACCAGGAACCACCACCAGTAGTTCCCCGCCGATGTGATCGTGTTGCTCGACGGCTCGGCCCATACCATCAGGGGCCAACTGGTGAGGAACACCGCGACGATGATCAGCGCCGGCAGTACCCAGATGCGCCTGCGGCCGAGTCGTCGGATGAAACGGATCAGTACAAACGGCATCCTGCGCACCCTTCTCGGCCACGGAACAACACGGATCGACCATACCCCCGGGATCCGGCCCGTCCGCCGCCGGCCCGTCGACGCTCTGCCCTGGTTCACTCCGACGGATCGCATGGCAGTACGTGCGCGTAGCCGCAGGGCGCAGGCGTACCGTGGGCGGATGGCAGCCACCGATTCCCGTCAGCAGCACATCGTCAGCACCCTCGTCGAGGCTCATCAGGACCTCATGGAAGTGGATCCCCTCGCCTTCCGTGCGAGGTTCCGGAAGATGGCGGCGGATCCCTACGCCTTCTACCGCGGCAGTGCGGCCCTGTTCTACACGGACATGGCGGAGCTCGACGACGCCTGGGCGGACGAGCGCACAGGCCGGGTCTGGATCCACGGGGACCTCCACGCCGAGAACTTCGGCACCTACATGAGCAACCAGGGGCGGCTCACCTTCGACGTCAACGATTTCGACGAGGCGTACGTGGGTCACTTCTCCTGGGACCTGCGCCGCTTCGTCGCCTCGCTGACACTGCTGTGCTGGCAGAAGGCCCTGCCGTCGCAGGCGGTCCGGGACCTGGCCCACACCTATCTCGCGGCGTATCTCGGCCGGGTCGAGGACTACGTGGACAACGAGCAGTCCACGTTCGCCTTCGGGCTCGACAATGCCGAGGGCTCCATCTACCGCGTCCTGCAGCAGGCCCGCGCGGCGCGGCGCACGGGTCTGCTCGACTCGCTCACCCTGATCGAGGACTACGAGCGGACGTTCCGCGACGACGGATCCATCCGGGCGCTCGACGACGACGAGTACACCGAGGTGGCCGACGCCTTCGAGCGCTACCTCGGGACCGTCCCGGACAGCGAGCGCTCGCGCCGCCGGGTGTTCTACCGGATCAAGGGCATCGTGGGCAAGAAGGGTTTCGGCATCGGCAGCGCGGGGCTGCCGACCTACAACGTGCTGATCGAGGGCTTCGACGAGGCCCAGGAGAACGACATCATCCTGACCATGAAGCAGTCGAACATCGCCGCGCCCAGCCGGATTGTCCGGGACGAGCGCGTGCGCGGCTACTTCGAGGACGACGGGCACCGCGCGGTCATCAGCCAGCGCTCCCTGCAGTCCCACACCGACCCCTTCCTGGGGTACACCACCATCCGCGGGGTCTCGTTCGTGGTGTCCGAACTCTCCCCCTACAAGCGGGACCTGTCCTGGGACGACCTCACCGAACCCGAGCAGATGGATCCCGTGCTCGAGGCCCTCGGACAGGCCACGGCGAAGATCCACTGCTCCACCGACGAGGACAGCGACCACGACCTCGTGCCGTTCCGCACGGAGACGGCCATCATGGCCGCAGTGGACCGCGACCGGAGTGGCTTCCTGGCGGACATCATCGGTTTCGGCGAGGCGTATGCCGACACCGTGCGGCAGGACCACGCCCTCTTCGTCGACGCCTTCCGCGAGGGCCTCATCAGCGCCGTTCCGGCAGCATAGGCAGGAGAAGTTGAGTCCGCAAGACTCAAGTTCATTTTGCCCTGCGGCCTGCCGGGCCTATACTTGAGTGCAGAACGCTCAATCTACGTGCCCGGCGGATGAGCGCCTCGCAAATCCCGGGCAGTTGAAAGGAAATTGCATGTCACGTGCAGTAGGTATTGACCTCGGAACCACCAACTCGGTCGTCTCGGTTCTCGAAGGTGGCGAGCCCACCGTCATCGCGAACGCCGAGGGCGCACGCACCACGCCGTCGATCGTCGCTTTCTCCAAGTCCGGTGAGGTCCTGGTCGGCGAGATCGCCAAGCGCCAGGCCGTCAACAACATCGACCGCACCATCTCGTCGGTCAAGCGCCACATGGGCACCGACTGGACCGTCGCCATCGACGACAAGAAGTACACGCCGCAGGAGATCTCGGCGCGTATCCTCCAGAAGCTCAAGACCGATGCGGAGAGCTACCTCGGCGAAAAGGTCACGGACGCCGTGATCACGGTTCCCGCCTACTTCAACGACGCCGAGCGCCAGGCCACCAAGGAAGCCGGCGAGGTCGCAGGCCTGAAGGTCCTGCGCATCGTCAACGAACCCACCGCGGCAGCCCTCGCCTACGGACTGGACAAGGGCAAGGAGGACGAGCTGATCCTCGTGTTCGACCTCGGCGGCGGAACGTTCGACGTCTCCCTCCTCGAGGTCGGCAAGGACGAGGATGCGTTCTCCACCATCCAGGTCCGCTCAACCGCCGGTGACAACCGCCTCGGTGGCGACGACTGGGACCAGCGCGTGGTCGACTACCTGCTGTCGCAGGCCAAGGCCAAGGGCGCGGACCTGTCGAAGGACAAGATCGCCCTGCAGCGACTGAAGGAAGCTGCCGAGCAGGCCAAGAAGGAACTGTCCTCGGCGACGTCGACCAACATCTCCCTGCAGTACCTCTCCGTCACGGCGGACGGCCCCGTCCACCTCGACGAGCACCTCTCGCGTGCCAAGTTCCAGGACCTCACCAAGGACCTGCTGGACCGCACCAAGAAGCCGTTCAACGACGTCATCGCCGAGGCCGGCATCAAGGTCGGCGACATCGACCACATCGTCCTCGTCGGCGGATCCACCCGCATGCCCGCCGTCGTCGAACTCGTGAGGGAGCTCGCAGGCGGCAAGGAGCCCAACAAGGGCGTCAACCCCGATGAGGTCGTCGCCGTCGGTGCCGCCCTGCAGGCCGGTGTCCTGAAGGGCGAGCGCAAGGACGTCCTCCTGATCGACGTCACGCCGCTGTCCCTCGGCATCGAGACCAAGGGCGGCATGATGACCAAGCTCATCGAGCGCAACACGGCCATCCCCACCAAGCGCAGCGAGACCTTCACCACGGCGGACGACAACCAGCCGTCCGTGGCCATCCAGGTCTTCCAGGGCGAGCGCGAGTTCACCCGCGACAACAAGCCGCTGGGCACATTCGAGCTGACCGGCATCGCGCCGGCTCCGCGCGGCGTCCCGCAGGTCGAGGTCACGTTCGACATCGACGCCAACGGCATCGTGCACGTGTCCGCGAAGGACAAGGGCACGGGCACCGAGCAGTCGATGACCATCACCGGTGGCTCGTCCCTCTCCAAGGAGGACATCGACCGCATGGTGCGCGAAGCCGAGGAGCACGCGTCCGAGGACAAGAAGCGCCGTGAGGCCGCCGACACCCGCAACGGTGCCGAGCAGCTCGCCTACTCGGTGGACAAGCTGATCGCCGACAACTCGGACAAGCTGCCCGAGGACGTCCGGACCGATGTCCAGGCCGACGTCGACGCCCTCAAGAAGGCGCTCGAGTCGCAGGACAACGACGACGAGGTCAAGTCGGCCTTCGAGAAGCTGCAGGCCTCCCAGTCGAAGCTCGGCGAAGCAATCTACGCATCCGCCCAGCAGGACGCGGGCTCCGCCGCCGGCGCCCCGGACGACGACCAGTCAGCCTCCGCAGGCAGCGACGAGGACATCGTCGACGCCGAGGTGGTCGACGAAGACACCAACGAGAAGAAGTAGCCATGCCGCACCACGGAAACGAAGAAGAGCACCAGTCAGAGCCGGTGAGCTTTCGCGACAACCGGAAGATCGACCCGGAGACGGGCGAAGTCCGTGGGCAGCAGAACGACGCCGACACTCCGGCCGCGGAAGAGCCCGCGGCCGGGGGGCAGGCTTCCCCCGCGGGCGACTCCTCGGAAGGGGATGCCCTGGCTCAGGCCGAGGCGATCCTGAACGAGGCCGGCGCGGACGGGGAGAGCAACCCCGCCGTCGACGTCGTCGCGGAACTCCGCAACGACCTGCTCCGGCTTCAGGCCGAGTACGTCAACTACCGGCGCCGCGTCGAGCGTGACCGGGACGTGGCCCGCGACCAGGCGGTCATCGGCGTGATCAACTCGTTGATGCCTGTGCTCGACGACATCGACGCCGCACGCCAGCACGGCGACCTCGCCGAAGGACCCTTCGCGGCGATCGCGGGCAAGCTCGAGAACGTCCTCCGGACGTACGAGCTCACCCGGATCGACGAGGTCGGCGTGGCGTTCGACCCGAACATCCACGAAGCCCTCATGCAGCAGCCCAGTGGGGAGGTCCAGGTCGACAGCGTCAGCCAGATCCTCCGCGCGGGCTACCGCAAGGGCGAGCGCGTCCTCCGGGCCGCGCAGGTCATCGTGGCGGTCCCGGAGTAGGTTGCTCGTCGCCGGGCGGATGCCGAACGGCGGCAACGAAATCTCTCTGCTCGCAGAGCTCGCAGGGAGATATTGAAGCCGCCTTCCTCGGCATTCCGCCCGGCTCTCCCGGGTTGCGTGGTCCTTCGGGACTACGCAACCCGTCCATACTTCTCAGTTGTTCCTAGGAAAGGAGACGCCAATTGGCTAGTCAGGATTGGGTCGACAAGGATTTCTACAAGATCCTGGGTGTCTCCAAAGATGCGTCCGACGCAGACATCAAGAAGTCGTACCGGAAGCTCGCTCGCAAGTACCACCCTGACCAGAACCAGGGCGACGCGGCCTCCGAGAAGACGTTCAAGGACGTATCGGAGGCCTATTCCGTCCTCTCCGACGCCGAGCAGCGCCAGCAGTACGACGCCATCCGCGCGATGGGCGGCGGAGCCAGGTTCTCGGCCGGCGGTTCCGGCGGGAGCGCCGGCGGCAATGCCGGGTTCGAGGACATCTTCGGGAACCTCTTCGGCCAGGGCACGGGGACGCGCCAGCGCACCGGGTTCTCGAACAGCGACCTGCCGCCCGAGTTCGCCGACCTGTTCGGCGGCGGAGGCATGGGCGGCGGGTTCCCGGGTGGATTCCAGTCCGCCCGCCCGCAGAAGGGCGCGGACCGCACGGCCAGCACGTCCATCTCCTTCGGCGGTTCCATCAACGGAACCACGATCGGCCTGCGCGAGCCTTCGGGTGAGCAGATCGATGTACGCATCCCTGCGGGCATCCGCGACGGACAGAAGGTCCGGGTGAAGGGCAAGGGACAGCCGGGCCAGGCCGGCCCCGGTGACCTCATGGTCACCGTCAAGGTGAAGGAGCATCCACTCTTCAAGCGCGACGGCGACGACATCCGCGTGCACGTGCCGGTCAGCTTCCCCGAAGCGGCACTGGGCGCGCAGATCGAGGTCCCCACCATCACCGGCGAGCTGGTGAAGATGAAGATTCCGGCCGGCACGCCGTCGGGCCGCACGCTCCGGCTCAAGGGCCGCGGCGTGAAGACCTCGAAGGCGACGGGCGACCTGCTGGTGACCGTCGACGTCGTGGTCCCGCAGAATCTGTCCAAGGAGGCGGAGGCCGCCGTCGAAGCCTTCCGGAACGCGACGAAGGACGCCGATCCGCGCTCCGGCCTCGCGGCGAAGGCGCGCCTGTAACAGTACATTTGAGCCATCGCCGGCAGCGCCGGCAACGGAAGGAGGCACTGCAATGGACTACACGATGCCCATCTACGTCATCTCCGTCGCCGCCGAGCTCGCCGACATGCACCCGCAGACGCTCCGGCAGTACGACCGGCTGGGCCTCGTGACGCCCAGCCGGGCGCCGGGACGCGCCCGGCGGTACTCGCAGAAGGACGTCAGCACGCTGCGCGAGATCCAGCGATTGTCCCAGGAGGGCGTCTCCCTCGAAGGGATCCGGCGCATCCTCGACCTCGAGAACCAGGTGTCGGCGCTCCAGTCACGGATCACCGAGCTGGCCACGGAGCTGGCGTCCCGCCGCGTCCAGTCCGAATCCAGCAGGGTCTTCGCAGCCGGACTCGCGGGCGACGTCGTCACGCTGGCCCGCGGCCAGCGCCCCCGGCCCCGCAGCCAGGCGCTCGTCGTCTGGCGCCCCGACACGGCCCGCACGGCGAACTAGCCGCCGCACCGGCGGCGTGAGGGGCCCGCCGCCGGTCGGACGATCGCGGTGCGTCAGTCCCTCGGCGCGGCCGTACTCGACCGGACGATCAGGGCCGTCCGGGCCGCGTGGTTCACGGGCTCGCAGCTGTCGGGGCCCTGCAGGATCTGCAGCAGGCGTTCGACCGCCCGTTGGCCCTGCTGTTGCGGGAACTGGGCGACGGTGGTGAGGCCGAGGGTCTCGCCGAGTTCATGGCCGTCGATCCCGATGACCGAGACGTCTTCCGGAACGCGCAGGCCCAGCTCCCGCGCGGCGAGGATGGTGCCGATCGCCATCTCGTCCGAGGCACAGAAGACCGCCGTCGGGGTGTCCCGCGGATAGCCGAGCAGCTGCTTCGCCTGGCCGTAGCCGCCCTGGATGGTGAAGTCGGCATCCAGGCGCCACGAGTCCAGGATCCCGAGGCCTGCCGCGTCCATCGCCGCCTCGTAGCCGCGGCGGCGCGTCCCTGCGATCCGGAAGTCGTTCTCGAAGGCGTCGGTCCCGCCGATGTGCGCGATCCGGCGATGGCCGAGCGTGATGAGGTGTTCGGTGGCGAGTCGGGCGATCCCGTGGTCGTCGACGCTGTAGGTCTCGGCCCCGGGGAGGGGCCCGCCGATACCGACGACGGGCCTGCCGACGGCGAGGAGCTGTCCCAGTTCCTCACGGCCCAGTTCGAGCGAGACGGCGATGACGCCGTCGCAGCGCTGCCGGAGCAGGAATTCGGAGAGGACCCGGTCGCGGTGCCCGGCGTCCTCGTTGAGGTTGTAGAGCGTCAGGTCGTAGCCCGCCTCGAGCAATGACGCCGCCACGCTGTCCACGATCTGGGAGTAGTACCAGCGGGCCACGGACGGGACGACGACGCCCACGTTGCGGTGGCGCCCGGACGCCAGCGAGGAAGCCGTCGAACTGACCACGAACTCCAGCTTCTTCGCGGCCTGCAGCACGCGCGCGCGGGACTGCTCGGAGACGCGGCCGTTGCCACTGAGCGCTCGGGACACGGTGGCGGTGGAGACGCCGGCCAGCCGGGCGACGTCCTTGATGCCGGCCATGGTGTCCTCTCCTCCTGTGTCCGGGACGGTCCGCTCGGAGTGTCCCCGTCCGATCATTCCGGATCAGGCATGGATCCGCTATTCGGCGCTGGTCAGCATCCAGACGCAGGCATCCGGTGCGAGGTGCCCGCCGTCGACTGCGCCCGGCGTGCTCGCCGCGATCACCGTGCCCTCCGGCAGTGGAGTCGCGAACTCGCCCATGTTGAGGAGGACGAGGACATCGCCGTTCCGGAAGGCGACGACGTCGGTCGCCTCGAGCGCGCGGGACCAGCTCAGCGACCCGGCACCGAGGCGCAGGTCGCGACGGAGCTGGAGGGCCCTGCGGTAGAGCGACAGCGTCGAATCGTCATCCATCGACTGCACATCACGCGCGTACCCGGCCCAGACCTCCGGCTGCGGCAACCACGGCACCGAACCGGCCATGTCCGCGAACCCGAACGACGGCGCCTCGGCCCGCCACGGGAGGGGGACCCGGCATCCGTCGCGACCGAGGCGTTCGCCCCCGGTGCGCACGAACGTCGGGTCCTGCCGCGCATCGTCGGGCATGGCGGTGTGGTCCGGCAGGCCGAGCTCCTCGCCCTGGTACAGGTAGATGCCGCCGGGCAGGGCGAACATCGCGAGCGACGCCGCCCGGGCGCGGGCGAGACCTGTTCCCGTGTCCGGCTGCGCATCCGCCCGGCCGATGCCGTCACCGCCACGGGGAGCGCCCTCGGCGAGACCGAAGCGGCTGGTGTGGCGGACGACGTCGTGGTTGCTCAGTACCCAGGTGGTGGGCGCACCGACGGCATCGAAGGCGGTGAGCGACGACGAGATGACATGGCGCAGGCTGTGCGCGTTCCACGGGTGGTGGAGGTAGGCGAAGTTGAAGGCCTGGTGCATCTCGTCCGACCGCACCCAGTCGGTGAGCCGGGGCAGGGGGTCGATCGAGGCTTCCGCGCAGAGGATGCGCTCCCCGTCGTACTCGGCGAGGATGCCGCGCCACCGCCGGTAGATCGCATGGACCTCGTCCTGGCCGAACATGGGTGCTTCCCAGCCGGGGAAGCCGTCGGACGAGCCACCGTCGGCGCGTCCGCCCCAGTCGGGCAGCCCCTGCGCCTTGATGAGGGCATGGGCCACGTCGACACGGAAGCCGCCGACGCCGCGATCGAGCCAGAACCGCAGGACCCTCTCGAACTCCGTGCGCACGGCGGGATTGTCCCAGTTGAAATCGGGCTGGGAGGAGTCGAAGAGGTGGAGGTACCACTGGCCCGGCATGCCGTCCGCATCGACGGTGCGGGTCCAGGCGGGGCCGCCGAAGTGCGACTGCCAGTTGTTGGGCGGTTCGCTGCCGTCGGCGCCCCGGCCGTCGCGGAAGACGAACATGCCGCGCTCCGCCGACCCCGCGGGAGCGGCGAGGGCGGCCTGGAAGAGAACGTGGTCGCTGGAGCAGTGGTTGGGTACCAGGTCCACGATGACGCGGATGCCGAGGGCGTCGGCGCGCGACACCAGCGCGTCGAAGTCCGCCAGCGTGCCGAACAGGGGATCGACGTCGCAGTAGTCGGCGACGTCGTAGCCGCCGTCGCGCTGGGGCGAGGTGTAGAACGGTGAGAGCCAGACGGCGTCGATGCTGAGCTCCGCGAGGCGCCCCAGCTCTGCCGTGATGCCGGGGAGATCACCCACGCCGTCTCCGTTCGAATCCCGGAACGACCGCGGATACACCTGGTAGATGACGGAGGAGCGCCACCACCGGTCGTCCTCGGAGGGGGCGTGCAGGGGCGCATGGAAAGCGGCGGACGAGGACAGGTGCTCGCCGTGCAGAACGGGGGCGATCTCAGACATGCCGATCATCCTAGACCCGCTCGGAGGAAAAGGTGGAAGCGCTTCCAATGCTCAGTGTACTGTCCTTGCGGATATCCTGCGGAAATTGTCAGCAGATCACCAGACTACTGAGCGGTAAGTTGTAAACGTTTACAGCGACGAGTCGTCCGCTCTCCGGCGTCCGGGACGAGGTGCCGGGGAAGGTGCGGTCTCACGTCAGGACACCGGGTGGAATTTGTTCCGGCACGCGGGCAGACTGGAGGGATGGAACAGACTCCGGAGTCGTGTCGTGCTTGAGACCTTCGTCGAAGCCCTGGCGATCGGAGCCGGCGTGCTGGCAGCGATGGGTGCCGGGACCGGGGTTGCCGGCTGGCTGGTGGTGCGGAAGGTCCGGCGGTCCCGGATCATCGAGCGCACCAGGGACCGGGGAGTGCTGGCCGCCCGCGCCTACTCGCCTGACCGCCTCACCCGGGAGCCCGCCCGGCTCATCGGTGAGCTCAAGCGCTCCTCGCGCGCCACGCATCTCGCGCTCGCCGAGGCAGCGGCGCAGGGGCGACCGGTCGGCGACCTGCCCCGGGCTGCTGCCGAGATCGACCGGGCGGCGGAATCCCTCGAGCACCTGCTGAGGGTCGCGGACCGCGAGCCGAACCGCACACTGAAGCAGGATCTGACCACGGATCTGGCCGCTCAGGCGCGGGCGCTCGACGACCTCTCCGCCGATCTCCGCCGCTGCCTCCTCCAGACATCGCGGTCCATCGACACGCTCCAGCTCGAACAGGCCACCAGCCGCCTCCGCACCGAGATCTCCGCCATGAGCACGTGGCGGGACAGTTACGGGAACCGGCAGGGCTGGTGACCGGTTCCACTAGGTAGCACACTCCATCCAGTCACCCCGGGGGTCCGACCGTGTCGATCAAACGCCGCATCACGCGCATCGTGCAGGCCAACCGCAACGCGGCGACCGAAGCGAAGCAGGATCCGCGGGTCCAGGCGCAGAACGCGCAACTGGCGCAGCGCTCGCTGCTCGACCAGGCGCGGCGCGGAGCGGCCGATGTCGCAGCGCACCACCACCGGGTGGGCCTCGCCGCGAACGAGGCTGCCGCCTACCTCAACCGGGTCGAGGCTGCTGCAGCCGCCGCCGTGCAGCGGGGCGACGACGACGCCGCCCGGGCGGCGATCCGGGAGTCGATGACGGCACGCCGGCGTCTCGAGACGCTCACGCGGCAACTGCACGAGGCGGAGCAGCAGGCCCGCCGGCTCCACGACGACGTGCAGCGGCTCGAACAGCGTGTGCAGCAGAACGCGATGGAGTACGACGCCCTGCTCGCCCGCCGCGCGGCCGCCCAGGCCGCCATCGGCGTGCACGACGCACTGGCGTCGTCGTCGAAGGAGGCTGCGGCCATCGACGCCGCCCGCCGGAACGCCGAACTCGAGGTGCGCCGCTTCGAGGCGCAGGCCCAGGCCCGCGAGGAGCTGTCCTGGACCGACCCGTCGTCGCCGCGCCTGCAGCAGGCGTTCGAGGAGCTCGAAGCGGACGCCGCGGCCCAGCAGGAACTCGAGGACCTCAAGCGGAGGAACTCCCGAGGCTATCCTCCAGCGCAACAGTGAGGGCCCGCAGGACGGCGTCGTCGACGTCGTCCACCTCGCGGAGGCGCACGCGCCACGCGAACGGATCATCGGCCCGCACCGGTTCGAGCTTCGGCAGCCCCGGTACCGCCAGGCGGAAGTACAGGTCCACCGCCGTCTTGGTGCCCGGGGTGATCTGCGCGAACTTGCGCCGGGTGGTCTGCAGCGAGACATAGGTCTTGCGCATCTGGATCACGACCCGTGGTGTCTTTGCAGCCCACAGGATCAGCCGGTCCGCGATGGGCTTCAGGAGCGGCCGGTCCTCGTACTGCGCGTCGTACAGCTCGTCGGCCGAGCGGAGGAAGAAGTCCGGCAGGCCGAAGACCTCCCAGTCGACGCTCATGAGGTTGTAACCGGTGACCCCCTGGTCCTTCAGCCATCGGGACAGGTCCTCGCGGCTGGTCATCCCTGCCTGCCGTGCTTCCGCCGCCCATTCCGCCGGCGTCCGGCCGGTGGTGCGCAGGAGGCGGGCCGCGTTCGTGTCCACCATCGACTGCCAGCTCCGCATCTCGCCCATGCCCACACTGTAGTGGCGCCGCCGCCCGCCCGGAGCGGTGCCGGTGCGTTGCTACACTCTGCCAATGACTGAGCTGAGCGGTTCCCACGTCCTCGTCGTCGGTGCCACCGGGGTGCTCGGAGCGGAGCTGTCCCGCCAGCTGGCGGCGCACGGTGCACAGCTCACCCTGACCGGCCGTTCGGAGGAGAAGCTGACGCAGCTCGCGGACGAACTCGGCGACGCCGTCGTCGGGCGGGCCGCCGCGGATCTCGGCAGGCCGACGGGCCCTGCGGACATCGCGGCTGCCGTGTACGGCCGCGAACTGGACGGCGTGGTGTTCGCCGCAGGCGTCGTCGCCTTCGGCCCCGCCGTCGAGGTGGACGACGACACCCTCGACGAGCTCCTGCTCGTGAACCTCCTCGGCTACATGCGGCTCATGCGTGACATCGCGCCGAGGCTCGCCAGGGATTCGTTCATCGCGCAGCTCAGCGCCGTCGTCGCCGAGAGCCCGACGGCCGGTATGGCCGCGTACTCCGTGACGAAAGCCGGCCTCAGCGCCTACGGCAAAGTCCTGACGCTCGAGCTCCGCAGGCAGGGTGTCCGGGTCCTGGACGTGCGGCCGCCGCACACGGAGACCGGTCTGGCCGCCCGTCCCATCGCGGGTGCGGCCCCGAAGCTGCCACAGGGCCAGGACCCGGTGGCCGTCGCGGGCCGCATCATCACCGCGATCCGCGAGGGCGAGCGGGATCTGCCGTCGTCGGCGTTCTGATCGTCCAGCGCGACCCGGCGGTGACGGCGGCACCGGCGGCGCAGGCGACGGCGGCCGCGGAGAAGGCGAGCGCGGGACCGCCGGCCTCGATCAGGGAACCCACGAGGGGCGCCCCGGCCGCCTGTCCGAGGACGAGCGCGGTGAAGAGCAGGGACGTGCCGGCCGCGCTGTTCCCGGCGGCCGCGGAGGCCCACAGGATCAGGACGGAGGTCGCCGCCGTGTAGGCGAGACCGAAGGCGGCCGCTGCCAGGTACGCGAGGACGGGATTGCCGGCCGCCGTCCCGAGAAGCGCCGTCGCCCCCGCCGTGCCGAGGGTCGTCACCGACCAGGTGGTCGGGACGGGGTGGTCCGCGAGCCACCGGGCGGCCAGGATCGCGCAGGCGCCGCCGGCCCCCAGCGCCATCCACGCGCCGGCCGAGGTGGCCGGAGCCATGCCGCCGCTCTCCTGGAGGGTCGCCCGTCCGTACACCCATACGGCGGCGCAGCCCAGGCCGAAGACGAAGGCGCCGGCGAGCGGCCTGCCGAGCCCCCGGAAGGCCGATCGCGCGAACAGCGACGGCGCGTCGCGTCTCCGCGGACCGTTCCCCGCCGGTGCTGCCAGGATCCTGTCCAGGCGCAGGACGGACAGTACCGAGGTCAGGGCGATTGCCGCGATCAGGACCCAGGCGACCCGCCAGGCGTCCCCGAGCACGAGGGACAGGATGCCCGCGGCGACGACGCCGAATCCCGTCCCGGAGTTGACGACCGACTGGAGCCTCCCCTGCCGGGAGGGGTCAGTGTTGCGCTGCACGAGCGCCACGAGGGCCGGCGACGCGAACCCCGCACCCGTTCCGGCGAGGAGCACTGCTCCGGTGAACATCGCCGTGTCCTGGGCGCAGGCCACCCCGATACTGCCCAGCGCCGCCGAGAGACCGGCGAGGAGGGTCACGGCGCGGGGATGCCCGGGTGCATACCGGAGGCCAACGGCCGCCGCGACACAGTACAGCACCGAAGCGCCCGACGACGTCAGCCCGGCCACGGTGGGGGACAGGGAGAACGACGCGGAGAAGGCGGGCAGGAACAACCCGTACCCGAGGCGCGCCAGTCCGTAGGTGGCGGCGATGAGGGCGACGGCCGACACGGCGAACCCGGTGGTGGGTGCAGGCCGACGGGACCATAACGATCGTTTCATTGAAACGGACGTTATATCCTCGTACCGTGACGACGCAACCATCCGCACGGGAAAGACTCCTCGATGCAGCAGAAGAGCTGGTCTCGATGCAGGGTGTCGCCGTCACGCCCGTCGACGCCATCCTCGAGCGTGCCCGGGTGTCACCGGCGACCCTGTACGCACATTTCGGGAACAAGGAGGGGCTCATCACCCAGGCCCTCCACCGCCGGCTCGCGGCATGGGACCGGTCCTGGCAGCAGTGCATCGACGCGGCGGACACACCCGAGGAGAAGGTGCTCGCCGTCTTCGACGCGCTGGCGCTGCACCGGCGCAGCCTCCACCCGTCGCGATGGTGCGTCTTCCTCGGCGTCACCGCCGAGGCGCCGTCCCGCGGACCCGGGCTGGAGGACATCCTGGCGGGTGACACACGGCTGCTGGCCGACAGGCTCGGGGAGCTTGCTGCCGGCGTGGTCGGGGCCGGCCGATCGAAGGTCCTGGCGCAGCACCTCGTCCTGGTCTACACCGGGGTACTGGGAATGATCCTCCGCGGCGCCGACGCCGATGCCGCGATCGCCGACGGCCGCCGGATCGCCGCCATCACCGTCTCCGCGTTCGGGGCGGCCGACGACGCCTAGTGCACGTCCTGCGGGCTCTGTCCGTGGGTGGCGGGGTGCGCGGGGTCATGCGAAGTCCTGTACCTTCCTCCAGCCCGGGTCGTGCGAGTGCTTCGCGGTCACGGGGCGGCGCTCACGAGCGGCGGTATCGAGGACATCCCGGCCGTTCTGGTCCTCGGCATCCGAGTAGAAATGGAAGGTCCGGGCGCCCTTCGAGGTCTCGGTCGCCACGAGCATCCCCCGCATCCCGAGGGCCCGCACCAGTTCGTCCTCGAGCCCGCCCAGGTCGTCGGACGCTGCAGCTCGCGGGAGTCCCTGCTCGTCGGCGTCGAAGGGGACCCGCAGTGCCGTGTGGAGGTCGAACCGCGGGTGGTCGATCCACCGCAGGGGCCGCAGGACCCGCACGAGGACGGGGTCGCCGGATCCCAGCGTCCCCTGCATGAGGAGCCAGTGCGGTTCCGGTGATGCCTGCGCCAGCCCCGCCACGCGTGCGGGCAGCTCGGCGGCGGGGATGCTGTCCACCACGTCGTGGACGAGGCAGTCCACGCGGCATACCCAGCGCTGGACGTCGTCCTCGCCGAGCAGCCACTCGAGCAGCAGGACGCAGAGTCCGTGCTCGTCGTCCCACTGCCCCGTGAAGCCGGGATTGTGCACGGACAGGAGAAAGCCGTCACCCGCGCGGGTCTCCGCCGCATGCACGCGCGTGAGGCTCAGATCGAAGGTCCTGCCGCGGTAGGTGATGGTCGACTCCAGCATGTCCGGCTTGGCGCTACGGGCGGGCACGAAGGACCAGCGGCTGCTCGGTGGTGGGGCGGCACGGTACCAGCGCTCGGCCACCGGTCGCAGGGAGGCGTCCCCGCCGCTGGAGACGCAGAGGGTGTGCTCGGCGTCGGTGCCGGACCGCGTCTCCCATTCGAGACCGCGGGCGATCGCGCCGACGTGCCGCGTCATGACGTCGACGTAGGCGTCGAAATCCCCGGCCCTCGTGGCAGTCGTCAGCAGCTCCTCGCCGTCGTCGGCCCACCACTGCCAGAAGGCCGCGATCGGGTCCCTGCCCGCTGCGCGGCCGGACGTTCCCCGGCGGCTGAAAATACCCATGACGTCCTGCGTTCCCCTGGTGTGCGCGTCCGGGATCCTCCAGCCGCTCCGACTCCAGAGAATCTACCCGGGTCGGGCCGTGCATGGGGAGACACCACGGCATGGACGGCGCGTACCGCCCGGGAGGCCCACCGCGCAGGACGGCTACCGGGCAGGCGCGGCGCTGCCGGGTGCCGCACGCAGCGCGACGGCGGCGAGGATCCCGGCGACGACCGCGAGCGTACCGGTGAAGGCCGCGACGCCGGGCCACCCGGACTGCCCGAAGAACAGCCCGCCCAGCCACCCCAGGACGCTGGACCCGGCGTAGTAGGCGAAGTTGTAGAGCCCGGACGCCTGGGCCCGACCGGTGCTCGAGAGGATCGGCGTCCACCCGGAGGCGACCGCGTGCGCCGCGAAGAAGCCGCCGGTGAAGACGACGAGCCCGAGGATCACCAAGGCGATGGACTCCGCGAGCGTGATCGTGAGGCCGACCAGCATGACGGGTACCGCGGCGAGGAGGACCGGCAGGCGCCCGAACCGCACGCTCAGGCCGCCGGCGAGGCGGGAGGTCGCGGTGCCGGAGAGGTAGGCGAGGAACAGCAGGCTCACGAGGGACGCGGGCAGCAGGAACGGCGGCGCTTCGAGGTGGAATCCCAGGTAGTTGTAGACGGCCACGAAGCCGCCCATGAGGAGGAATCCCTGCGCGTAGACGGCGAGGAGGCGGAGGGAGCGCAGGTTGGCGCCGATACGGCCGACCAGCGAGGGCCCCTGGCCCCGGAGGAGGGGACGGAAACCGCGCGGCCGCGGAGCCAGCAGGAGGAACGCGACGCCGGCCGCTCCGGCCAGCACGCTGACGGTGAGCACTCCGGCGCGCCACCCGAACAGGTCCCCGACGGGCCCCGCGACGAGGCGTCCGGCGAGCCCGCCGAGCGTCGTCCCGCCGATGTAGGTGCCGGCGGCGACGGCGGCATGCAGTGCCTGCACCTCCTCGTACAGGTACACGAGCGCCGCGGCCGGGACGCCGCCGAGTGCCAGGCCCTCGAGGAACCGGAGGGCGATCAGGGCACCGAAGGTGGGCGCGAGCGCGGCGAGGAACCCGAGGACGACGGCGGCGCCGATGGCCCACGACATCGTCCGCTTGCGCCCTGCCCGGTCGGCGACGGCGGACCACGGGATCACCGCGAGCGCGAGGCCCAGTGTCGCCGCCGAGACGGACAGGGCCGCCTCGGCGGGTGGGATCGTGAACTCGGCGGCGAGCCCGGTCAGGACACCCTGCAGCGAGTACAGCTGCGCGAAGGTCGCGAGCCCGGCGAACAGCAGGGCGAGGAGGATCCGCCGGTACGCGGGAGAGTCCCGGGCATGTCCCGGCCATGGGCCCTGCGTCATCGGACCGGATCAGCAGTCATCGGACCGCGGACCGCGGTGTCGATCCATCAGCGCGCACCCGTCAGCGGCGGCGGTAGGTGAGGTCGAAGACCATCCGCCCGGCCTTGATCGCCTTGTTCTCGAAACTCGTCAGGGTGCGGCCTTCGAAACGGGGCGCCCACCCGCCGAGCTCGTCGGTCCCCTCGTTGATGCCGGTGTTGCCGGTGCTCACCGGGTCGCGGCCCTCCCGGACCGGCGCGCCACCCACCACGGACTCCACCCCGCTCTGCCACACCTGGGTGAGCGGGCTCCCGGCGCCCGAGCGTTCGCCGTCGTGCAGGTTCTCGAAATACCCGCTCGCGTCCAGGACGGCGCGCATCTGCACGGCGTAGCTGGACCAGTCGGTGGCGAGGCGGAAGATCCCGCCGGTCGCGAGGACGCGTGCGGCGAGCTCCACGTAGTCCTCCTTGACGAGGCGGCGCTTGTGGTGACGGGCCTTGTGCCAGGGGTCCGGGAAGAAGGTCCACAGCTCGGTGACCGACGACGCCGGGATCATCCCGGCGAAGGCCTCCGCGGCATTGACCTGGGCGGTCCGGACGTTCGTCAGGTCCTTCTGGCTGATCCGCAGCATGGTCTGGGCCAGTCCCGGACGGTAGACCTCGAGGGCGAGGTAGTCGCGGTCGGGATCGAGCTCGGCAGCGTGGGTGATGGCCTCTCCCAGGCCCGACCCCACCTCGACGACGAGGGGCGCCGGCCGGCCGAAGGCCGCTTCGACGTCGAGCACGAAGCCGGGTGCCACCGACGTGTCGGCGTTCTCCACGCGGGGCACGTCGATGAGGAAGGCCTCGGCGAGCTCGTCCCAGGCCTCGCGGCGCCGGCCCTGGAGGCGCGAGCCCCGGCGGACGAAGGACACCGGCTGGGAACGGTGCGGCTGGTCGGGGGTCTGCTCTCGTGGCTCCATCACCTTCTAGGCTACCGGCCGGACGTCGGTCCGCCGTCGCCCGGCGGAGGCGTGAGATCGCGAGCTGCGCCTGGCGGGCAGCACCGTCGGCCAGGGCGCCGATGCGGGTAACGGGCGCACCTCCTGATAAACTCGGACCACTTGCCTGCGCACGGCGGACCATGTCCGCCAGCTGGACGCGCAGCCTGCGTCGATAGAACGCATTCTTTTGTCCCGCATCCAGCTCCGAGGATCGTGAGCGCGGTGGACACTGTCTGATTTTTCTTCGGCGAACCCCTGCGCCAACCGGTGCCGGGGAAGATGAGAAGAAAGTTCGTGTCAACTACATGACTACTTTTGCCGCCCTCGGTGTGCCCAAAGCGCTGGTCGAGAACCTCGCCGCGCAGGGGATCACCGAACCATTCCCCATCCAGGTCAAGTCCCTTCCTGACTCCCTCGCCGGGCGCGACGTCCTCGGACGCGGCCGCACCGGCTCGGGCAAGACCCTCGCCTTCGCGCTCCCCATGGTCGCGCGCCTGTCCGAGCAGGAAGCGGCCTACCGCCGCAAGCCCGGGCGCCCCCTGGCCCTGGTCCTCGCACCGACCCGCGAGCTCGCCACCCAGATCAACGCCACCGTCGAGCCCCTCGCCAAGGAGCTCGGACTGAACACCACCGTGATCTACGGCGGTGTGTCCCAGCAACGCCAGGAGAAGGCCCTGCGCGCGGGCGTCGACATCGTCATCGCCTGCCCCGGCCGCCTCGAGGACCTGATGCGCCAGAAGCTCATCACGCTCGAGTCCGTGGAGATCACCATCCTCGACGAGGCCGATCACATGGCGGACCTCGGGTTCCTGCCCGTGGTCAAGAAGCTGCTCGACACCACGCCTGCGGACGGCCAGCGACTGCTGTTCTCGGCCACGCTGGACAACGGCGTGGACAAGGTGGTCAACCGCTACATGACAAATCCCGTCACCCACTCCGTGGACGACCCGCAGGCGGCGGTCACCACCATGGAGCACCACGTGCTGATGATCGGCGACCAGACGCAGAAGAAGCAGCTGATCGTCCAGCTCGCATCCGGTACCGGACGCCGGCTGCTGTTCATGCGCACCAAGCACCACGCGCGGAAGCTCGCCAAGACCCTGACCGACGCCGGCATCCCCGCCGTCGACCTGCACGGCAACCTGTCGCAGAACGCCCGCGACCGGAACCTAGCCGAGTTCTCCAGCGGCGACGTCCGCGTCCTGGTGGCGACGGATGTCGCGGCCCGCGGCGTGCACGTGGACGACGTCGAGCTCGTGGTGCACGTCGATCCGCCCACGGAGCACAAGGCGTACCTGCACCGCTCAGGCCGCACGGCCCGCGCGGGCTCCTCGGGAACCGTGGTCACGATCACGCTGCCCGAGCAGAAGTCCGAGGTGCACAAGCTCATGAAGGCGGCAGGCGTCGACGTCGCCTTCGAGACCGTCAAGGCGACCTCGCCTCTCGTCCTGTCGCTCGTCGGAGACGTGGCGGACAAGATCGATCCCCGCACGCGCGCCGCGCTGCTCGCCTCCCGTGAGGCCACGCGTGGCGAAGGCACCTCGACGGGTGCCAACGCCGAGCGCAAGCGCGCCTGTCGCGGTGCCGCCTCCCGGCTGCCGGAGGCCGCGGGGCAGGTGGTCGCGGTCGCGTGCCGGCTGACCCCAGGCTGCCCAGGGCAACCGGGCCGACCGCCGCAAGGACCAGCCGCAGGCGCCGCGCTTCGGCCTGACGCCGGTGCTGCTGCCGGCTCGGTGGCTCGCGCCGCAGGACGGCCGAGCCGCGCACCGCCTCGAGACGACCACGCGCAGCCGCCGTCCCGCCTCCGGCCAGCGCGTGGGCGACGCCGTCCGTCGTCCCGTGGCCGCCACCCCGCAGCCGGCGGGCAGCGCAGCCACGCGCCGTCGTCGGCTCCGCGGACCGAGGGAGCCCGCCGTGCGGCCGGTTCCCGCAGGGCCAGCGCGCCGGCGTCCAACGATCGCCGGTCGCGCTAGCCCCATCGGCCGAACACGGAAGGCCCCTACCCTCGCGGGTGGGGGCCTTCCGTCCGTCCGGGGAGGTGCCACGGCGCGCGGGGTGGGGAACAATGGGCGGATGAACGCACTCCTGAACGTCATCTGGCTCCTGTTCGGCGGCATCTGGCTCGCGCTGGGCTACTTCGCGGCCGGCATCATCTGCTGCCTGCTGGTCGTGACCATCCCCTTCGGCATCGCCTCGTTCCGGATCGGTGTCTACGCGCTGTGGCCCTTCGGCCAGACCGTCGTGAACCGCGGCGGTCGGCCGGGCGGGTTCTCCACGATCGGGAACGTGATCTGGCTCCTCGTGGCGGGCATCTGGATCGCCATCGGCCACGTGCTCACGGCCATCCCGATGTTCGTCAGCATCATCGGCATCCCGCTGGGCATCGCCAACCTCAAGCTGATCCCGGTGTCGCTGGCGCCGCTCGGCAAGGTGATCGTCCCCTCGTCGGGCACCTACCTGCCGACCTACCGCTGACCGCCGCCGCCGGATCCCCGACGGCGGCCGTCAGGTCCCGCTAGTCGGAGCCCGAGACGACGGTCGGGCTGGTGGCCCCGTTCCGGCCGGGCTTGTCCGCGTTCTTGAGCAGGTCGCCGAGCAGCGCGATGATGTCCAGGCCGGTGGTGTCCTTTGACCATCTGCGTGGTCTGGTGGACGCCGCTGGAGACGTTCTTGCTGAGCTGGCTCGCGCCGTCGTTGGAGACGACGGTCATGGTGTCGATCGCCGACATCGGTGCCGCGATCTCCCGTGCCATCGCGGGCAGCACCTCGAGGACCTTGGACAGGATGGCGGCCTGGTTGAACTTCTCGTAGGCCTCCGCCTGCGCGGCGATGCCGGCGGCCTCCGCCTTGCCGCGGGCTTCCGCCGACCGGGCCTCGGCGTCACCGCGCGACGCGATCACCGCGGCGTCGGCACGGCCCTTGGCCTCGTTGATCGATGCTTCGGCGGTACCGCGGGCCGTGTTCGACGCGGCGTCGGCCTCGGCTGCCACCCGGTCACCCTCGGCGACGAGCTTGCGGCGCGCGAGGTCCACGCGGGCTTCGATCTCCGTGGCCTCCGATGCCCGGCGCCGCTCCTCGAGCTTCGCGTCGGCCTGCTGGATGAGGCGGTACTTCTCGGCGTCCGCTGGCTTGCGCACCTCGGTGTCGAGCTCGCGCTCACGGAGCTCGGACCGCCGCTGGGCGACCTGCTGCTCACGCATGATGACCTGCTCCTGCTGTTCGGCCTGGGCGAGGGGTCCCGCGGCGTCGGCCCGTGCCTGGCGGGCATCGGCCTCCTCCTCCTTCAGTTCCGCGCGGCGGATGATCAGCTGCTGCTGCGCGAGGGCCACCTGCTCGTCGGACAGCGCACGTGCCTGCTCGGATTCCTGCATGGAGCGGGCTTCGGCGATCTTCGCGTTGCGTTCCGCGAGGGCGGCCTCCGGGCGGCCCAGGTTCTTCAGGTACCCGGAGTCGTCGTCCACGGACTGGATCTGGAAGGTGTCGATCTCCAGGCCCTGGTTGTGCATGGAGTGTTCCGCTTCCTCCTTGACGCTCTTGGCGAAGGTCGCGCGGTCCCGGATGATCGATTCGACCGTCAGGGTCCCCACGATGGAGCGGAGCGAACCGGACAGGGTCTCCTGCGTGTAGTGGTCGATCGCCTCCTGCTGGTTGAGGAAGCGCTGGGCGGCCTTGCGGACGGCGTCGGCGTCACCACCGACCTTGACCTGGGCGACCCCGGTGAGGTGGAGCTTGATGCCGTTCTTGGAGATGCCCTCGATGCGCAGGGACACCTGGCGCGACGCGAGCGACAGGGGATAGGCCCGCTGCGAGAACGGGTTGATGAAGATCCGGCCGAAGACGACGCGCTGGCTGTCCGGATCGGGCTGCCCTTTGCTGTCCTTCGACGAGATGATGAGCGCCTGGTCCGGGCTGGCGATGTGCAGCGCCATGCGGGCGAGGACGACGGCGGCGATGATGATGACGAGCAGCACCACCGCGCCGATGATGAGCGGGATGAACGTGAGATCCACTGCGACCCTTTCGACGGTCTTCGGATGGCCTCCGGCATCGCGTGCCGACGCCGGAGGATGATCAAGCAACTGCGTTCACTGTGTCGATCCGACCCCCATGACGTCGAAGGAGAGGGCCTGCGCACCGGAGTGGCGGGCCGTGGCTGCTCGGTGGTCAGCGGGTGGCGGCACCCGTCAGGAAGGCCTGCATCAGGGGGCCGCCGGACGTCGATCCCAGTTCGCCCTCCTCCACGAAGACCGCGACGGCGAGGTCGCCCTGCAGGGCGACGACCCATGCGTGCGTCCGCGGGGGAGTCTCGCTCCCGAATTCGGCGGTCCCGGTCTTGGCCAGGACGGGATCACCCGGCACGTCCTGCAGGAGCCGGGCCCCGCCCTGCTCGACGACCGCGGACATGAGCGTCTTCAGGGTCGCCGACTCACCGGCGGTGAACGCGCTGGGCGGCGCCTCGGACTCCTCGGACTCCTCGGACTCCTCGGGCTCCGAGGCCGTCGCGTCGCCGGAGGGGGCTTCCGTGGCCGCGGCGCTCTCCGAGCCGGGGTCGAGCTCGGTGGACTCTCCCGCGGCGAGGAGGGTCGGCGTGACACGCGATCCTGCTCCCACGGAGGCGGCCATCGTGGCGAGGCCCAGGGGTGACACCAGCACCTCGCCCTGCCCGATCATGGCGGCGGCGTGGGCCGTGCCCTCCGCCTCGGTGGGCACGGAGCCGAAGAACGCGGGCGTGCCGATGCGCGCCTCCACGCCGATCCCGAGATCGGAGGCGGCGGCCGCGAGATCAGCCTGGCTGATCTCGTCGCGGGCGGAGATGAAGCCGGTGTTGCAGGACTGCGCGAAGGTCTCCAGGAGCGGGATGGTCCCGAGGAACTGCGCCGGATAGGTGCTGGCGTTGTTGAACGTCCGGCCGTCGACGGAGACCTCCTCGGTGCACTCCGTGGGGCTCTCGGGGGTGAAGCCCTTCCGCAGCAGTGCGAGGCTCGTCGCCACCTTGAACGTGGACCCGGGCGGGTACTGGCCCAGGAGCGCGGTCTGCAGGCCCTCGCTGCCCGGACCGTTGGCGGCCGCGAGGATCTCGCCCGTGCTGGGCCGGATGGCGACGATCGACGACGCCGAGGGCTCGTCCGCGAGGACCTCCTCGCCGAGGGCCTGCAGGCGGGGATCGAGCGTGGTGGCGAGGTCGGTGCCGTCCACGGCCGGCCTCGTGAAGAGCGTCTGGCTGGGCGTTCCGGGATCGTCCACCGGTGCGGCGCCGATCGTGAGGCCCGGGGTGCCGGCCAGCCGGTCGTTGTGCTGCAGCTGCAGCCCGCCGAGCCCGGTGACGTCACCCGCCCGGACGGCGCCGTCGGACTGCTCCACGAGTTCCTCCGTCGCCTCGCCCACGCTGCCCAGGAGTTCGCGGGCGAAGGTGCGGGTTGGGGCGAGTTCCAGGGTGTCGGCCTGCCGCAGTGCGCCCGGGATGGCATCGATCTGCGCGTCGGTGACCGTCCGCGTCGCGTCGTCGCGCAGGACGACCGCCACCACGAAGGCTTCCGCGCCCGCGGCGGTGACCTGTTCCTCGTAGGCCGCCGGGTCGAGCTCGAGCAGGGTGGCGAGTGCACGGGCGGAAGCGGTCCACTGCGCCTCCGGGACCCCCCGTCTTGTCGATGCCGACGCGGATCACGGGCCGCTCGGTGACGAGGACCTCGCCGCCCGCCCCGGTGATGTCGCCGCGGTCCCCGGGCACGCTGGTGAGGGTGAGCTTCTCGTCCGGCAGGAGGTCCGGGACGAACAGCGCAGGCTCCCAGGCCGCCTGCCAGACGTCCTCGACCCGCGTGAGGTCCGCCGTCGTGCTGTAGGTCCAGTCGGAGTCGGAGTCGTCGAGGTCCCAGACGTAGTCGAGCGTCGCGGTCGCACTGTCCTCGCCGGTCTCCTCGACGCCTGCGACCGTCACCTGCGGCGCTCCGGGCCCGAACCCCTCGGTGATCGTGGCGAGCTCACCGGTCACCTCGGAGGCCTCCGCCGCCGTGAAGGCGGACTGCCCGACGTCGAGCCGGGCCAGTCCCTCGGCCAGCGTGCGCGCCGCGTCCTCCGCCGTCGGGCGGTCATCCGTGCACGCCGCGAGCGCGAGCGCGAGGACGGCGGTGGTCAGGACGGCGGTGACTCGGTGGAATTTCCCCATAGGGGCCATTATGTCCGAGATCACAGCGGGCTCCGGAAGCCGCACGGCGCCGGGCAGTCCCGGCGTACGCCGCGGTCGCTGCTCCTTCGCTCCGCCAGGGGCGAAGCGAGGGAATAACCTTCCCGCCACCAAAGTTGAGTCGAGTACACTCAATGTGAAAGCCGAACCCCCTTCGTCACGACGGAAAGGAACCGCGCGTGGATACGAATTTCACCACCAAGAGCCGCGAGGTGCTGTCAGCTGCCGCCATGAACGCATCCACGGCGGGGAATGCGCAGATCGATACGGCGCACTTCCTCAAGGCCCTCCTGGACCAGCGTGACGGCATCGCCGTCGCGCTCCTCAAGGCGGCCGGTGCCGATCCCGACACCGTGAGCGTGCAGGCGAGCTCGGCGATCAAGGCCCTGCCGTCGTCGTCGGGCTCCTCCGTGGCGCAGCCGCAGTTCTCCCGCGGTGCCCTCCAGATGATCAGTGCGGCCCAGCAGGAAGCGGAGACCCTCGGTGACCAGTTCGTGTCCACCGAGCACATCCTGCTCGCCCTGGCGGCGGACGGCGGAGCAGCCGGAGGGATCCTGCGCTCGGTCGGGCTCACGCGCGAGGCGCTCGCGTCCGCCCTGCCCGGCGTCCGTGGTGACCGGCGTGTGACCACGCCGGATCCCGAGAACACCTTCCAGGCGCTCGAGAAGTTCGGGGTGGACCTCACCGAGGTGGCGCGGAGCGGCAAGCTGGACCCGGTCATCGGGCGCGATGCGGAGATCCGCCGCGTGGTGCAGGTGCTCAGCCGCCGCACCAAGAACAACCCGGTGCTGATCGGTGAGCCGGGCGTGGGCAAGACGGCCGTCGTCGAGGGGCTGGCCCAGCGCATGGTCGCAGGCGATGTGCCCGAGTCGCTGCGGGGGAAGACGCTCATCAGCCTCGACCTCGGGTCGATGATCGCCGGCGCCAAGTACCGCGGCGAGTTCGAGGAGCGCCTGAAGGCCGTGCTCGACGAGATCCGCTCGTCCGGCGGCCAGGTGGTGACCTTCATCGACGAACTCCACACGGTCGTCGGAGCGGGTGCCTCGGAGGGGTCGATGGACGCCGGCAACATGCTCAAGCCCATGCTGGCGCGCGGCGAGCTCCGGCTCATCGGCGCGACGACGCTGGACGAGTACCGCGAGAACGTCGAGAAGGACCCGGCGCTGGAGCGCAGGTTCCAGCAGGTGTACGTGGGCGAGCCGTCCGTACCGGACACCGTCGGCATCCTCCGCGGGCTGAAGCAGCGCTACGAGGCGCACCACAAGGTCTCGATCGCGGATTCCGCCCTGGTCGCAGCGGCCACCCTGTCCCACCGCTACATCCCGGGCCGCCAGCTCCCGGACAAGGCGATCGACCTGGTGGACGAGGCCGCCTCGCGCCTGCGCATGGAGATCGACTCCGCACCGGTGGAGATCGACGAGCTGCGCCGGTCCCTCGAGCGGATGCACATGGAGGAGCTGGCGCTCTCCCGGGAGAAGGACGAGGCGTCGCTGGAGCGGCTGGACGTCCTGCGTGCCGAGATGGCCGACCGCCAGGAGGAGCTCGACGGGCTGAACGCCCGGTGGGAGGCCGAGAAGGCCGGCCTCAACCGCGTGGGTGACCTGAAGGCATCCCTCGACGAGCTGCGCTCGCAGGCCGACCGCGCCCAGCGCGAGGGCGACCTCGAGACGGCGTCGCGCATCCTCTACGGGGACATCCCGCAGCTGGAGCGCGACCTGCGGGAGGCCCAGGCCGCCGAGGAGCAGACCACCAATGCTCCCGAGCTGATGGTCGCGGAGGAGGTGACCGCGAACGACATCGCCGAGGTCATCTCCGCCTGGACGGGCATCCCCGCCGGGCGCATGCTGCAGGGCGAGAGCGAGAAGCTGCTCGCCATGGAGGACGTCATCGGCGCGCGCCTGATCGGACAGCAGCGGGCCGTGTCCGCGGTGTCCGACGCCGTCCGCCGCGCCCGTGCCGGGGTGTCCGACCCCAACCGCCCCACCGGTTCCTTCCTGTTCCTCGGGCCCACGGGCGTGGGCAAGACCGAGCTCGCGAAGGCGCTGGCGGACTTCCTGTTCGACGACGAGCGCGCCATGATCCGGATCGACATGTCGGAGTACTCGGAGAAGCATTCGGTGGCGCGCCTCGTGGGCGCCCCGCCGGGATACGTGGGCTACGAGGAGGGCGGCCAGCTCACGGAGGCGGTGCGGCGCCGGCCCTACAGCGTGGTGCTGCTCGACGAGGTGGAGAAGGCGCACCCCGAGGTGTTCGACCTGCTCCTGCAGGTGCTCGACGACGGCCGGCTCACCGACGGCCAGGGCCGCACGGTGGACTTCCGGAACGTCATCCTCGTGCTGACGTCGAACCTCGGATCCCAGTTCCTCGTGGATCCGTCGCTCGACGACGCGGCGAAGCGCTCCGCCGTGATGGCCGCCGTCAACGCGAACTTCCGCCCGGAGTTCCTGAACCGGCTCGACGACGTCGTCGTCTTCGACCCGCTGAGCCTGGACGAGCTCTCGAGGATCGTGGACCTGCAGGTCAGGGCGCTCGGGGACCGGCTCCGCGACCGCCGCCTCGAGCTCGAGGTCAGCGCGGCCGCCAGTGAATGGCTCGCCCTCACCGGCTTCGACCCGGCGTACGGCGCACGCCCCCTGCGCAGGCTCGTCCAGCGCGAGATCGGCGACCGGCTGGCGAAGGGCCTCCTCGCCGGGGAGATCGTCGACGGCGACACCGTCGTCGTCGACCGCCAGGAGCCGGACGCCGGCACGCTCGCCGACGGGAGCATCGACGCGGGGGGCCTGCTGGTGCACGCCGCGCGGTAGCCGGACCCGACGCACGAGAGGGAGGGACCCGCGGTTCCTCCCTCTCGCACCCGCGGCCGGGTCGGTCAGGAGGTGAGCAGGCTCCGGCTCAGGGTGTCACCGTCCTCGACGACGGCGAAGCAGTCCACGCGGCGGTCGCCGTCGGCCCACGTCCGGCTGGTCGGGGTCGCGCGGAGCAGCGTGATCCGGAGGTCGTCCGTCACCGCGTCCGGGTCGATGGCTGCGGAGGCCGCCGCGCAGGCCGCCTCGGCCCGCAGGCCGAGCTGTTCGCGTCCGGGGAACTCCGCGTCCTCCGGGTAGTTCTCACTCGCCACCAGTTGCGCGTTGTGGGCTTCGCCGCAGTCCACCGGGACCGCGTCCTCGGTGATGCCCGTGAAGTCGGCGAGGCAGTCGCCGGCGGCGATCGACGACGGATCCACGCCCTCCTCGTCGTCCGCCCCGCCGAAGAGCGAGACGAGCAGCCAGACGAGCAGACCGAGGAGGGCCACGACGCCGGCGATGATCAGCAGCAGCGGCAGGCTACTGCTCGAGGCCCGCGACCGGTCCCGCTTCGGCTGCGCGTACGTGACCTCCCGGTCCGTTCCGGCTGCTCCCGGGGCCCGGGCGGCCGCGGTCGCGCCGCCCGACCCCTTGGAAGAATCCACCGGCGAAGCCGGGGAAGCCGGGCCGATCGACGCCGGATCCGTGCCGGGGTAGAGGCCCGGGTGGCCGAGGCCCTGCTCGCCGCCCTCGGGCGGGAAGGCGTACGGACCGCCGGCCGGTACGTCGTCGGTGGTGCCCTCTGCCACCACGCCGGTCCCGGCGGTCGTGTCCGAGGCCGGGTCCGCCTCCGGCGCCGCGTCGCCTGCCACACCTCCGGCGGGAGCCGTGCCCTCCGGAGCCGCCTGGACGACCGGGGCGCCCGCCGGCAGGGGGCCACCCACCAGTGTCCCTGCCTTCTCCGCTTCGGCGGCCACGGCGCGGGCCTCCGCCGCGGCGGACTCGAGGGAGGCCGCTTCCGCGGTGTCCCTGCTGACCTCCGCCGGTTCGAGCGCGGGCTCCGGCAGGTCGAGCGTGTCCGGCGACACCGACAGTTCGGGTTCCAGCGCCCCGGGGGACAGGGTGCCGTCGTCGAGCACGACGCCGTCCGGGTCGATCACATCGGGTCCGTCGAGCCGGTCGGGTTCGTTCCCGTCCGGACCGTGCCCGGAATCCCTCGGTACCTGCTCCTCGTTGCTCATGGTGGGCCGCTGTCTCCTTGTATTCCTGGTGTCCCGTGGCCGGCGCTCCGACGTGATTTCGACTCTAGCCAAGATCGTCGCGGGACGGGTCGGGACGCGGCGGGAGCAGGCGCGGGCACCCGGGGGCGGCTTCTCGTCCTGCTCCGCAGGAGGCGGGGACACCCGCGCTCGGATGCACCCGAAAGCATGTAACCTGTACTTACGACAAACTGACCAAATACTCCGGGGCCTCGCTGCAGCCTTGGGCCTCGTGCCCCAGTGACCACCTCCGGATCGACGCACAAAGGGGGTCACGCCATGGGGCGCGGCCGTCAAAAGGCAAAAGCTACCAAGCAGGCCAGGGACATGAAGTACTTCAGCCCGGCCACGGATTATTCGGCACTGCAGCGAGAGCTCACAGGCCCGGGTAGTCGTGCTTCCACTCGACGTACCGAACCTCTCGAGCCGGTCGAACCCGACTACTCGGAGTACGCGGACAAGTACGCCGACGATCTCGACGACGACGGCGAGGAGAGCGGCTCCCGCCGCACCGGCTGACCACCCGGTCCGCCGTCCTCTGGGCACCACATCCGGCGCATCAGGCCCCTTGCGGGACGATGCGCCGTTTCGTGTGCCCGGATCCCGGACTGCCGTGCCGCCGCACCCGCTGCATCCCGGGCCGGCCGGGTAACGGGTAGGAACTGCCCGTCCGCGGACCGCCCGTTCCTAGTGCGGGGAGGCGAGGAGCGGCTGCAGGGCGAGTTCTGCCGCCCCGACCAGCAGGAGCTCCGGCCCGAGCATCGCCCGCCGCACGTCGACGCCGCCCGCGAGGGATCCGGAATTCACGGCAGAGGTCAGCCGGTCACCCCGGAAGCCGAACAGAGAGCCGAGGAAGCCGCCGAGCACGATCCGAGTGGGATCGAAGATGTTGACGAAGTTCACCAGTGCCACGGCCAGCAGGTCGAGCTGGCGCTCGGCCTCCTGCCGTACGGCGGGCCCGGGATCGTCGGACAGCACGTCCTCGAGTGCCTCGATCCCACCGCCCGCGAGGCCGGCCGCGTCGAGCAGGCGCTCGAGGCGAACCTCCGCGTCCAGGCACCCGGACCGTCCGCAGTGGCAGGGCGACCCTTCGGCGCGGACCAGGGTGTGGCCCAGTTCCCCGGCGTAGCCGCGGCTGCCGACCAGTTGGGCGCCTCCTGTCACGATGCCGCCACCGATACCGCTCGCGCTGCCGTTCAGGTACACGGCGTCCTCCACGCCGAGCGCCGCACCGAAGATGCTCTCGGCCATCGAGCCGAGTGAGGCGTCGTTCGCGGCGACGGCAGGCAGACCGAGTGCCCTGCTGAAGGGCCCGGTGAGGTCGGCCGCGCGCCAGCCGAGGTGCGGTGCCACGAGGACGCGGCCCGTCCCGGCGTTGACGAGTCCCGGCAGCGCGATCCCGACACCGAGCACCCGGTCGAGCCCCGCCAGGACGGGGTGGAGGTCGGCCACGATGTCGCGGGTGAGCCGCACGGCGTCGTCGAGGGGAGGGTACCCCGTGGGTCTCGCGGCGTACCCTCCGGTGGACGTGACCGCCGAGTCCGACGACGCCGGCCGTCAGTGCGTCGATGTCGGGGTTCACCGCGATCACGGCGATCCCGGGGTTGGCCTGCACGATCGGGCTGGGGCGCCCGACCTTGCCGCCGATCGCCGGTTCCGTCTCGCGGACGAGCTGCTTCTCGGCCAGGGCGGACACGAGGGCTCCGACGGTGGAGCGGTTGAAGCCGCTGCGCCGCGTGAGCTCCGAACGGGACAGCGGACCGTCTCGGTGCACCATCGTCAGGATCTGGGACAGGTTCTGCGCGCGAAGGCCTTCGGTGCCGTTGACCGCTCCGGGTAGTGTGCGCACGGCCCTGGGTTCTCCTTCGTCCTGCAGGAGCCCTCTGTGCGCCTGGTGTGGCCCTATCGTATCCAGAAGTGCCGGGTGGGCCGGGCTGCCGTCAGGCCCGCTGTCCTGCGGGACTCGGGGCCGTCTCGGCAGGGGTGGACGGCGCGGACGTGCTCTGGCGCACCACCAGGCTGGTGGCGAGGTCGAGCCGGAGGTTGTTGGGCCGCTCGCCGTCGCGCAGGCGCAGGACCATGCGCGTGGCCTCTTCCGCCATCTGGATGAGCGGCTGGTGGACGGTGGTCAGGGCGGGGGCTGGACCATTGCGCGAGCTGGAGGTCGTCGTACCCCACGATCGAGAGTTCGTCGGGGACCCGCAGGCCGATCTGGCGGGCCGCGTCGAGGACGCCGAGCGCCTGCAGGTCGCTGCCCGCGAAGATCGCCGTGGGGGGTTCGGCGCTGCGCAGCAGCGAGAAGGCGTGGTCGCGCCCGCCGTCGACGTGGAAGTTGCCGTACCGGATGAACTCCGGGTCGATGGACAGGTTCGCCATGTTCATCGCCGATCGGTAGCCGTCGATGCGCGCGAGGGAACACATCATGTCCTCGGGCCCGCTGATGGCTGCGATGCGGGTGTGACCGAGGTCGATGAGGTGCCGCGTGGCCATCATGCCGCCCGCCCAGTTCGCCGACCCGACGGACGGGACGTCCGGTGCGGGATCCCCGGCGGGATCGATGATGACGAACGGGATGGCGCGCGCGTCGAGCTTCTGGCGGAAGTCCTGCGGCAGGTCCGAGAAGACCAGGACCACCCCGGCGGGCCGCCTGGCCATGACGCCTTCGATCCACTCCGAGCCAGGGGCATGCCGCGTGCCGGTCTCGGTCAGCACCACGCTCATCCCGTGCTCCCGTGCCACGTTCTCGACCCCGCGGATGAGCTCGAGCGCCCAGGCGCTCTCCAGCTCGTGGAAGACGAGTTCCACGAGGGCCGCCCGGGCCGCCGACACCTTGCGCCGGCGGTACCCGTGCTCCTCCAGGAGCTCCTCAACTTTCGCCCGGGTTTTCGGAGACACGTCGGCGCGGCCGTTGAGCACCTTGGATATCGTTGAGAGGGATACGCCCGCCGCCGTCGCGAGCTGGGCGAGGGTGACACGCGGTTCTTCCGCCGGAATCGACATGCGGCCAGCTTACATGCGGGCTCTTGAGCAGCGGCGTGCGTCGGACGCGATGTGTGACGACCCGCACATGGAATGTTGCAAAAGCGGACGAGCGCTACATACACTCATCCCACTACATAACTTTCGATGTAATTATCGAAACTTTCGAGAGGCGTTCAACGATGAACAACCGAACCTGGATGTCCCGCAGTCTTGCAGGCACCGCGGTCATGATGCTGGGCCTCACCCTGGCAGGGTGCGGTGGCGGAGGCGGCGACGCGTCGAGCCGGCCCGAGAACGAGCTGCACCTGGCCGTCTACGGCGATGCCAGCAACAAGGTCGAGCAGGCCATGGTGGACAAGTTCAACGAGACCTCCGACGTCAAGGTCGTGCTCGACACGATCCCCGGCGCGGACTACCAGACCAAGCTGCAGACCATCATCGACACCGATTCCGCTCCGGACATCTTCTTCAACTGGGGTGGTGGCAGCATCGCGAACTTCGTGAAGGCCGATCTGCTGATGCCCCTCGACGATTTCATCGAGGAGGACCCGCAACTGAAGGACGCCTTCCTGCCCTCGGTCTTCGAGACGGCCGTCATCGACGACAAGAGCTACGGCATCCCGATGCGCGGTACGCAGCCCGTGATGCTCTTCAACAACTCCGAGGTGCTCGAGCAGGCCGGCATCGATGCTCCCCCCGCCACCTGGGACGAACTGCTGGCGGACGTCGAGAAGCTGAAGGCGGCCGGGGTGACCCCGATCGCGCTCGGCGGCGCCGACCAGTGGCCCACCCAGATGTGGTTCCAGTACGTCTTCGACCGCGTCGCCGGTGAGGACCTGTTCCAGTCCGCGCTCGACGGCGACACGGACGTGTGGGACTCCGAGGAGAGCCGTGAGGCCCTCGGCAAGCTGCGCGAACTGATCGATGCAGGTGCCTTCGGCACCAACTTCGACTCGGTCAAGTTCACCGACGGCGGGTCGCCCACGCTGCTCTCCAGCGGCCGGGCAGGCTTCGAGCTCATGGGCTCATGGGCCTACGCGACGCACCTGGACGCCGATCCCGAGTTCGCCGAGAACGTGCTCGGCTACAGCGAGTTCCCCGCCATCGAGGGCGGCGAGGGAGATCCCGACAACCTCGCCGGCAACACCAACAACTTCTACTCGGTCCACAAGGACACCCGCTACCCCGAAGAGGCCGGCGAATTCCTGAAGCTCATGTACTCGGACGAGTTCGTGCAGGAGCAGATCGCCATCGGCAACCTGCCCACCACCACCAACACGGAGGAGTTCCTCGGCGAGGCCTCCAACCCCGAGTACGCGAAGTACCAGTTCGACCTCGTGAAGGAAGCGCCCCACTTCCAGCTCTCCTGGGACCAGGCGTACCCGCCCGAGGCGACGGTGACCATCCACACCGCCGTGGCCCAGTTCTTCAGCGGCCAGATCGATGAAGACGGCTTCATCAAGGCCATGCAGAGTCTCTAGGACATTCCCATGACAACGCTTGCAACGCGCAGGCAGGCAGCGCCGGGCGGCTCCACCCCGAGCCGCCCGGCCCGCTCGGGCGCCTCCTCCGTGGGGCGTCCGGGCTTCGCCTGGGCCCTGCCCGCCACCATCTTCTTCGCGCTCTTCGCCCTCGTGCCGCTGGCCGCGGTCGCCGTCCTGTCCTTCACCTCGTGGAGCGGGCTCGGTGATCCGGAGTTCGTGGGACTCGAGAACTGGAAGACGCTCATCGCCGATCCGGTGATGGCCAAGAGCCTCTGGCTCAGCCTGCTCTTCATCGTCCTCGGGGTGGTCACCCAGACTCCGCTGAGCATCCTGCTCGGCGTCTGGGCCGCAGGCAACCAGCGCAACCGCGCCGTCCTCAGCGCCATCTACTTCATCCCCCTGCTGCTGTCCTCGGCCGCCATCTCCGTGCTGTGGCGCGCCCTGCTGGATCCGAACTTCGGCATCCCGGGCCAGCTCTCGTGGCTCTTCGGTGACGGCAACCTGCTCGGCAGCCAGTCCGGCGCGATCGGTGTCCTCATCTTCGTGGGCATGTGGCAGTTCACCCCGTTCCACACCCTGATCTACCAGGGCGCGGCCAAGGGCATCCCGAACGTGCTGTACCAGGCGGCGTCGATCGACGGCGCGGGCATGGTGCGCCAGTTCTTCTCCATCACGCTGCCCCAGCTGCGCAACACGGCCATCACCTCGATCATCCTGATGGTGGTCGGCGGCCTGACGACATTCGAGACGGTGCTCATCCTGACCAACGGCGGACCGGGCACCGACACCACCATCACCGCCTTCTACATGTACCAGGAGGCGTTCCAGAGCTTCGACTTCGGCGTCGGCAGCGCAATCGCCCTGGTGCTCGTCGTCGTCGCCACCCTGATCTCCCTCGTGGTGGTCAAGGTGTCCGGCTACGACAAGATGAACAGCTCGCTGGAAGGACTGTGATGAAGACCCGTCCCAATTACTTCGCCGGTATCGGCTCCTTCGTCTGGCTGCTGATCGTCGCGATCCCGCTGTACGTGATGCTGTCGGGCACCTTCCAGACGCGTGAGGAGTTCGGGGACAACGGCCCGCTGTCCCTCCCCACGAGCTTCACGCTGCAGAACTACGTGGACGCGATCACGAGCGGCTTCGGCCGGTACTTCCTCAACACCGTCGTCGTGACGGTCGGCGTCGTCGCGATCGTGCTCCTGCTCGTGCCCCCGCTCAGCTACGCGATCGTGCGCAGCCAGAGCCGGGCGGCGTCGTTCGTGTTCCGCTTCTTCCTGCTGGGCCTCGCGATCCCGGCGCAGGCCGTGATCGTGCCCGTGTTCTACCTGATCAACACCGTCGGCCTGTACGACAACCTGATCGGCGTCATCCTGCCCACAGCGGCCTTCGCGCTGCCCATCTGCACGCTGATCCTCAGTGGCACCATGCGCGACATCACGGGGGAGCTGTACGAGGCGATGGCCATGGACGGAGCGAGCCCGGCGCGCGCCTTCTTCCGGCTGGTCCTGCCGCTGTCCAAGGGTGGCATCTCCACGATCGCCGTCTTCTCCGCCCTCCAGGCGTGGAACGGATTCCTCTTCCCCCTGATCCTCACGCAGTCCGAGAGCACCCGCGTGGTGACCCTCGGCCTCTTCAACTTCCAGACGCAGTACGGCATCAACATCCCGGGCCTGCTCGCCGCGGTCACCCTCTCGATGGTGCCCGTCCTGCTCGTCTACCTGTTCGCGCGCCGCGCGCTTGTCCAGGGCCTCATGGGCGCTGGCGGAAAGTAACCATGACTGAGACAACACTGAACGACGCCCCCTGGCGGGACACCGCCGCCGCACCCGAGGACCGGGTCGAGACCCTCATCCAGGCGATGACGCTGCGCGAGAAGGTCGCCCAGCTGGTCGGCGTCTGGGTCGGCGCCAACACCGAGGGCGGGGAGGTGGCCCCGCACCAGCACGAGATGAACGAGGCCGTGGACCTCGACGAACTCCTGCCGCACGGACTCGGCCAGCTGACCCGTCCCTTCGGCACCGCCCCCGTGGAGCCGGGACTCGGGGCCCTGTCGCTGCAGCGCACCCAGGAGCGCATCACGGCGGCCAACCGCTTCGGCATCCCCGCCCTCGTCCACGAGGAATGCCTCGCCGGGTTCGCGGCGTGGAAGGCCACGGCCTACCCGGTCCCCCTCGCCTGGGGGGCCACCTTCAACCCCGACCTCGTCCGGACCATGTCCTCGGCCATCGGCGCGGACCTCCGCTCCGTCGGCGTCCACCAGGGTCTCGCCCCGGTGCTCGACGTCGTACGCGACGCCCGGTGGGGGCGGGTGGAAGAGACCATCGGCGAGGACCCGTACCTGATCGGGACCATCGCGACGGCGTACGTGCAGGGACTCGAGAGCAGCGGGATCGTCGCCACGCTCAAGCACTTCGTCGGGTACTCGGCGTCGAAGGCCGGTCGCAACCTCGCGCCCGTCTCCATCGGGGAACGCGAGCGGGCGGACGTGCTCCTGCCGCCGTTCGAGATGGCGATCCGGGAGTCCGGCGTACGGTCGGTCATGCATGCCTACACCGACATCGACGGCGTGCCGACAGCGGCGGACGCCTCGCTCCTCACCTCGCTCCTGCGGGACACCTGGGGCTTCGACGGCACGGTCGTGGCCGACTACTTCGGCATCGCCTTCCTCCAGGAACTGCACCGCGTGGCCGCGACGCTCGGTGAGGCGGCGGCCGCGGCCCTGACCGCCGGGGTCGACGTCGAACTGCCGACCGTGCACACCTTCGGCGAGCACCTCCTCGCCGAGATCGACGGCGGGCGGCTGGACGAAGGCCTCGTGGACCGTGCGCTCCGCCGCGTCCTCCGGCAGAAGCTGGACCTGGGCCTGCTCGATCCCGGGTGGTCCCCGGTCCCGCCGGCCCTCGACCGGGCCGGCGCCGGGACACCCGTCGTCGACCTCGATTCCCCGGGCAACCGCGAGATCGCCCGCGAGCTCGCGGAGCAGTCGATCGTCCTCGTCAGGAACAGCGGGATCCTGCCGCTCGCCACCGCACCGCGCATCGCCCTCATCGGCCCCAACGCGGACACGCACCGCGCGTTCCTGGGCTGCTACTCCTTCCCCGCGCACGTCGGCGAGCAGCACCCCGACGTCGAGATCGGCCTCGCCATCCCGACGGTCGCCGAAGCCCTCCAGCGCGAGTTCGGCGCGAGCGACATCACCGTCGCGGCCGGGTGCACGATCGACGGCACCGCGACCACCGGATTCGACGAGGCCCTCGCGGTCGCCGGCGGAGCCGACGTCGTCGTCGCGGTCCTCGGCGACCGGGCGGGACTCTTCGGGCGCGGCACCAGCGGCGAAGGATGCGACGCCGAATCACTGGCGCTCCCGGGTGTGCAGCAGCAGCTCCTCGACGAACTGCTCGCCACCGGCAAGCCCGTCGTCGTCGTGCTGCTGACCGGCCGCCCGTACGCGCTCGGGTCCGCGACCACGGACGCCGCCGCGATCGTGCAGGGGTTCTTTCCCGGCGAGGAGGGTGCAGCCGCCGTGGCCGGCGTCCTCAGCGGACGGATCAACCCCGGCGGACGCCTGCCCGTCAGTATCCCCGGGACGCCGGGAGCCCAGCCCTCCACCTACCTCGCGGCGCCCCTGGCGCAGGCCAGTGGAGTGTCCAATATCGATCCGACGGCGGCGTTCGCTTTCGGCCACGGCCTCGGGTACACGGACTTCACCTGGACGGGTGCGGGATCCACCGCGGAATCGGCACCCACCGACGGCGAGGTCACCGTGCACGTGACGGTCACCAATGCGGGGGAGCGCGACGGCGTCGAGGTGGTGCAGCTCTACCTGCACGATCCCGTGGCGTCCGTCGTGCGGCCCGTGCAGCGCCTCGTCGCCTACGCCCGCGTGCCGCTGGCCGCAGGAGCCTCGGCGCGGGTCGCGTTCACCGTCCCGGCGGACGTCACGTCCTTCACGGGACGGGACGGACTGCGGATCGTCGAGCCGGGTGCGCTCGAGCTGCGGTTGGGGGCCTCGAGCAGTGACATCCGCGCTGCCCTGCCCCTCACCCTGACCGGCGGCGTGCGGCCCGTGGACCACACGCGCCGGCTGCACTGCGACGTGCAGGTGGACGTCACCTGAGATCCGCCCTCACCGCACCACCGGCAACCCGCTCCCGTCCATGGGGGCGGGTTGCCGCGCTGGAGGCACCGTGTACCCGGACATCGCGTTCCGGCAAGCGGCGATTCGATCACGAGCCGGTGCAGTACTCCCTTCTCCGGGGATGCCCCGGTCCGGGACCCTGGGGTCGCGGTGAACTTCCGCGGCAGAGCAGGGGAGTAGGGCCTATCCGGCCGCAGCTTGCCGCTTTCTTGCACGGAGGGCAACATAAGCCGGTTGCGTCAGCCGGCGGATTCCCCCACGGTAGTAAGTAGGCTGAGCAATCCGGCGGCGGTACTGCGGTGCTGCAGCCCGAGGGGTTCCTTCCACCTACCAAGGAGAATCGACACCATGGCACCAGAGAACACATCATCGGGCGCGAGCACACCGAGGAGTCGGCGCAACGACGTCGTCGCCGCGGGAGAAGGAGCGGTTCGGCGGCATCAAGTGGGGATCGGCGTTCTTCGGGTGGCTGACGGCGATCGGCCTCACCGTCATCCTCAGTGCCCTGGCGACGGCGATCGGCGTCGGCATCGGAGCGGCCACCACGGGCACCGCGTCCGACGCCGCGAACCAGGCACAGGAGAACGCCCAGAGAATCGGCATCGCCAGCGGTATCGTCCTGGCCGTCATCCTGTTCGTCGCCTACTACTGCGGCGGGTACGTCGCCGGGCGCATGGCACGGTTCGACGGCGTCAAGCAGGGCCTCGCCGTCTGGCTGTGGGGCATCATCGTCGCGATCGTCCTGGCGATCCTCGCCGCCGTCGCGGGCAGCCGGTTCAACGTCCTCGCGCAGGTGCAGGGCCAGCCCAACATCCCCGTCGACGGCAGCGCCCTGACGGCCGGCGGACTCATCGGACTGGCCATCGCGATCCTCGTGCCCCTTCTCGGCGCGATCCTCGGGGGCAAGGCCGGGATGCGCTTCCACCGCAAGGTCGACCAGGTCGGCATCGACCACCAGACCGGCCTCTGACCGGACGACGCCGCACCATCCACCGACGACGAGAGGCACCACCCGTGGGGTGGTGCCTCTCGTCGTCGGTGCAGGACCGGTCAGAACGCCACGGATGCCACCGCGGCCCGGTACTGCTCCCGGATGACCGGCCGATGGTCGGACGCGCGATCCTCGAGCGTCTCCACCGACCACTGCGGCCGGGATCCCGCCACGGCCCACGCGGCCTGTACCGCGGCGCCCCGCGCGACGTACTCGCCCGGGCCGGGGATGCGCACGGGCAGGTCGAACACCTGGGCGGCGACCTCCTGGACCGCCGCGTTCTGTGCGGCCCCGCCGATCAGCAGCAGGTGGCGCGGCGTGACACCGGCAGCCCGCACCGCGTCGAGGGCGTCGGCCAGTCCGCACAGCATGCCCTCGATCGCGGCACGGGCGATGTTGGCGCGCGTCGAGGAGGCGATGCTGAGATTGTGGAAGCTGGCCTTCGCCGTCGGCAGGTTGGGTGTGTGCGCTCGCCCTCGAAATAGGGCACCAGGACCACACCATCCGAGCCCGGTGTTGCCTCGCGGGCCAGGTCGGCGAAGCCGTCGTGGTCCACGCCGAGGATGCCGGCCACCGACGACAGCACGCGGGCGGCGTTGAGGGTCGCCACCAGCGGCAGGAACAGCCCGCTGGCGTCGGCGAACCCCGCCACCGTCCCGGAGCGGTCGGCCACCGCCTGCGGGGCGACGGCGAAGACGGTACCGCTCGTCCCGAGGGACACGACGACGTCCCCCTCTTCCGCACCCAGTCCGAGGGCGGCACCCGCATTGTCACCGGCGCCGGAGCCCAGGACGATCCGGCGGTCTCCCGCCAGGAACGAGGGATGCACGGTGCCCGCGGAGGCCTCCGCCGGGAGGACCCGGGGGAGGACGACCTGGTCCGGCTCGCGCCCCGGCTGTCCGGCTTCACGTGCCGGACGGCCGAGGATGTCCTCGAAGAGGGCGAGATCGTACGCGTCCGCGGCAGGACTCCCAGTAGCCCGTGCCGCTCGCGTCCGAGCGGTCCGTGACGAGTTCCTCCAGCACCGGCCCGAGCGGAGCCTCCCCCTCGGGTCCGAAGCCGCGCAGGCGCCACGTCAGCCAGTCGTGCGGCAGTGCCACGGCCGCGATGGCCGGGACGACGTCCGGTTCGGCGTCGCGCACCCAGCGCACCTTGGTGCTGGTGAAGGACGCCACCGGGGCGGAGCCCGTCCGCTCCACGAGGCCGTCGACGCCCAGTTCACCGATCAGGTCCCGGGCGGCACCGGCGGATCGGGTGTCGTTCCACAGCAGGGCGTCGCGGAGGATTCGCCCGTCACGGTCCAGCAGCACCATCCCGTGCTGCTGGCCCGCGACGGCGAGCCCGTCGACGTCGTCGCCGAGTCCGTCAGCGGCGTCGAGCGCTGACAGCAGGGCCTTCCACCAGGCGCCGGGGTCGACCTCCGTGCCCTCCGGGTGGAGGGCACGGCCGGTCCGGACTTCCGCGCCCGTCCCGGTGTCGACGACGACGACCTTGCAACTCTGCGTCGACGAGTCGACGCCGGCAACGAGGGCCATGGATCAGCGGGCGCCGAGCAGGTGCTCGATGAAGAGCTGCTGCAGCTTCACGAAGCCGAAGCCCTTGCCGTTGAAGTAGGCGTCCGTGTCGAACTCCTCGTAGGACGCGCGGTCCGCGCGGAGCGCGTCGTGTAGCCCTCGCCCTCGTCGAGCGTGGGCACGTTGATCTCGGAGACCCGTGATGCTTCCAGTGCGGCCTGGACCTCGGGGTCCGCGCGGAAGGCGGCGGCACGCTCCTTGAGCAGCAGGTAGGTCTGCATGTTCGCTGCGGCCGAGTCCCAGACGCCGTCCATGTCCTCGGTGCGGCTCGGCTTGTAGTCGAAGTGGCGGGGGCCGTCGTAGGACGGACCGCCCGCGGGGCCGCCGTTCTCCAGCAGGTCCACGAGCGAGAAGGCGTTCTGCAGGTCGCCGTGCCCGAACACGAGGTCCTGGTCGAACTTGATGCTGCGCTGGCCGTTGAGGTCGATGTGGAACAGCTTGCCCTGGTAGAGGGCCTGCGCGATGCCGTGGGTGAAGTTCAGCCCGGCCATCTGCTCGTGGCCCGTCTCCGGGTTGATGCCCACGAGTTCGGGGCGTTCCAGCGTCTCGATGAACGCCATCGCGTGACCGAGGGTCGGCAGGAGGATGTCGCCGCGCGGCTCGTTGGGCTTGGGCTCGATCGCGAAGCGGATGTCGTACCCCTTGTCGGTGACGTAGTCGCCGAGCAGGTTGACGGCCTCGCGGTAGCGCTCGAGGGCGCCGCGGATGTCCTTGGCGGCGTCGTACTCGCTGCCTTCGCGTCCGCCCCACATGACGAACGTCTTCGCGCCGAGCTCTGCCGCGAGGTCGATGTTGTCCAGCACCTTGCGCAGGGCGAACCGGCGGACGCCGCGGTCGTTGCTCGTGAAGCCGCCGTCCTTGAAGACCGGGTGGCTGAAGAGGTTGGTGGTGACCATGGGCACGATCAGCCCGGTGGACTTCAGCGCGCCCTTCAGGCGGTCGATCTCGCGCTGGCGGTCCGCGGGGGAGGAGCCGAAGGGGAAGAGGTCGTCGTCGTGGAAGGTGATGCCGTACGCGCCGAGGTCGCTCAGGCGGTTGACCGCCTCGACGACATCGAGGGGTGCACGGGTCGCGGATCCGAACTGGTCCTGGGCTTCCCAGCCCACCGTCCAGAGTCCGAAGGAGAATTTGTCGTCGCGGGTGGGCTCGATCGCCATTGAGTGCTCCAGGAAGTGTGTGTGATTAATATGTTGCCGTTACAAACATATTAGGTTTGCCGCCAGAGTCAAGCCCGGATCGCGAGTCGGTGGATACGGCGGATCTGCTGGACACGCTTCAGGCGCCGAGTGCTCCCACGCTCGCCCGGGTGACCAGGCGGGTGGACAGCTCGATCCGTGGACTCTCGACGGCGTCACCGGCGATCAGCCGCACGAGGGTGCGGGCCGCGAGCGCTCCCATCTCCGAGAGCGGCTGTCGGACCGTCGTCAGCGGAGGGGATGCCCACCCCGCCTCGGGCAGGTCGTCGAAGCCGATGACGCTGAGGTCGTCCGGGATGCGCAGGCCCTGCTGGCGGGCCGCCTCGTACACGCCGAGGGCCATCTGGTCGCTGGCTGCGAAGATCGCGGTGGGCCGGTCGGGGTGCCCGAGGAGTTCCTTCCCTGCCGCGAACCCCGAGGCGTAGTCGAAGTCCCCGCTGATCACGAGGGCTGGGTCGAAGGCGATGCCCGCGGCGTCGAGCCCCGCCCGGTAGCCGTCGAGGCGCGCACGGCTGCACCACAGCCCCGGGCGTCCGGCGACGAATCCGATGCGGCGGTGGTTCTGCTGGGTGAGGTGCTCCGTGGCGGTGACCGCACCGGTCCAGTTGGTCGCCCCGATCGTCGGCACCTGGAGATCCGGCACACCCGCAGGATCGACGACCACCACGGGGACGTTGAGCCGCTGCAGCTCGGCGTGGAGGAAGGAGTCGAGGTCCGTCGTGACGAGGATGGCGCCGTCGCTGGTCCTGGCGCCGAGGGTGTCGAGCCACTTGCGCGTGGAGTCCGCGCTGCCCCGCCGATGGATGGCGGACACCACCACGGACATGCCCTCGGCGTTCAGGGCCTCCTCGACGCCGCGGATGATCTCCACCGCCCAGGGGCTGTCGAGGTCGTTGAAGACGAGGTCCACCAGCCCGGAGGGGGCCGCCTGGGCCGCGCCGCGGCGGCGGTACCCGTAGTCGCGGAGGAGTGCCTCCACGCGTTCGCGCGTCGCGGGGGCGACGTCGGACCGGCCGTTGAGGACGCGCGACACCGTGGGGACCGAGACTCCGGCGGCCGAGGCGATCGCCGAGATCGTCACGGCGGGTTGGGTGTTGTCGTGCACAAATCCTCCTCGGGGCGCCTGGAGCAAGGTCGAGGCCTTCCGGAACTGTTTTCGCTTCCGCCCTTGACCTCTCCTGCGCCGTGTTCCTAACCTACAGCAACGGTATTTCCGGAAAGTTCCGGAAAAGTTCCGAGGAAAGTTTCGGACGACCGCACCTCAGGTACCTCAAAGGAGAGCTCATGAAGGTCCACCACTCACTCGCTGCCGCAGTCCTCGCTTCGGCGATGATCCTTCCCACCGCGGCCCCCGCGCTCGCAGCACAGCACCAGGCCCCTCGTCCGCCCGGGATCCAGAAGCAGGACACCCTCCGCTGGGTCGCCCCGAACGATCTCAAGATCGGCACCGCCGTCGCCGGCGGCGGCCACCACGAGACCCAGCCCTACCCGGCCCCCTTCCCCAACGACCGGGAATACCTGCAGCACCTCGCCGCCGAGTTCAGCTCCGTCTCGCCCGAGAACCAGCTCAAGTGGGAGTTCGTGCACCCGGAGCGCGGCACCTACCGCTTCGCCGAGATGGACGCCATCGTCGAGTTCGCGCAGGAGAACAAGCAGGTGGTCCGCGGCCATACCCTGTTCTGGCACAGCCAGAACCCCGCCTGGCTGGAGGAGGGCGATTTTTCCGAGGAGGAGCTGCGCGCCATCCTCAAGGACCACATCCAGACCGTCGTCGGCCGGTACGCCGGCAAGATCCAGCAGTGGGACGTGGCCAACGAGATCTTCAACGACAACGGCACCCTGCGCACCACGGACAACATCTGGATCCGCGAACTCGGCCCGGAGATCATCGCCGACGCGTTCCGCTGGGCCCACGAGGCGGATCCGAAGGCGAAGCTCTTCTTCAACGACTACGGCGTGGAGAGCGTCAACGCGAAGAGCAACGCCTACCTCGAGCTCATCCCGCGGCTGCAGGCCCAGGGCGTCCCCGTGGACGGCTTCGCCATTCAGGGACACCTGAGCACACGCTACGGCTTCCCGGGTGACCTCCGGACCAACCTCCAGCGCTTCGACGACCTCGGGCTGGAGACGGCGATCACCGAGATCGACGTCCGGATGGACGTGGCAGCGGGGACCGAACCTACCGCCGCGCAGCTCGAGAAGCAGGCGAGCTACTACCAGCGGGCACTCGACGCCTGCATCGCGGTGGAGGAGTGCAACTCCTTCACGATCTGGGGCTTCACCGACAAGTACTCCTGGGTCCCGGTGTTCTTCTCCGGTGAGGGCGAGGCGACCGTCATGTGGAACGACTTCACCCGCAAGCCGGCCTACTACGCACTGCAGGAGAGCCTCGAGCAGGCGTCCCCGGGGCGCGGTAACCGCTAGGCAGCACCAGCACGACAAGCAGCACGACAACCCCCCAGCAGTCGGTGGCCCGCCCCTCCACGGGCGGGCCACACCATCAAGGAGAACCATGAGACAAGGACGTCTGATCGCAGGCGCCACGGCATTCGGCCTGATCACGGGAGCCGGCGTGCTGACGCTGCCGACCGCCCAGGCGGACGAGCCGTCGGTGCTGCTGAACGAGGATTTCGAGGACGGCAGCTTCAGCCCGCTGGCGCAGAACGGCGGGCCCACCCTGTCGGTCGTCGACGCCGACGGCGACAAGGCCCTGCTGGTGAAGGGCCGGGTCAACGACTACGACGGCATCAAGACGCCGGCCGGCCTCCTGCAGGCCGGCGGGACCTACACGTTCTCCGCACAGGTGAGACTCTCGGCGCCGGCAGGAACGACGACGTCGGCTCACTTCGTCGTGGAACCCGCCTACAGCTGGGTGGGTGACACCACGGTGTCCGCGGATGCCTGGACCACGGTGACCGGTACCTTCAACGCCCCGGCCGGAGCCAGCCCGGCGACCCTGCGGGCCTACCTCGGAACGGGAGACCTGGGTGCACCCTACGACTACCTCGTGGACGACGTCGTGATCACCGGGACGGCCGGGTCCGGTGGAGCCTGGCAGCCCACCCCCGACGCGTCCTTCGTCCCGGGCGGCGCAGCGAACCCCACGAGCACACCCCTCGCCGCGGCGCGGGGCACCGGGAACACCGTCGCCCTGACGTTCGACGACGGGCCGAACCCGGGGGAGACCGCAGCGGTCCTCGACCTCCTGCGGGACAGGGGCATCACCGCGACGTTCTGCATCATCGGGCAGAACGTCCAGGCTCCCGGCGGCGCCGACCTGCTGCGGCGGATCGTCGCCGACGGCCACACGCTGTGCAACCACGGCACGTCCTACGCGGACATGGGCTCCTGGTCGCAGGCCCAGGTGGAGACCGACCTGAAGGAGAACCTACGCATCATCCGGACCGCCGTCGGTGATCCGTCCCTGCAGGTGCCCTACTTCCGTGCACCGAACGGCAGCTGGGGCGCCACCGGTGGGGTGGCCGCCGCGCTCGGCATGCAGCCGCTCGGCCTCGGCAACGTCATCTTCGACTGGGACGGCAACGACCTCAGCGAGGCGACCCTGACCGCCAACCTCCGCGCGGCCTTCACCCCCGGCGCCGTGGTCCTCGCCCACGACGGCGGCGGCGACCGCTCGAACACGGTCCGGGCCGTCACGACGGTGGTGAGCGAGAAGCTCGCCGAGGGATGGACCTTCACCCTGCCGCAGGGCGGCGTCGGAGCCGCACCCGTCGAGGTCACCTCCGGCTTCGAGACCGGCACCGACGGCTGGACGGCCCGTGGCGACGGCGTCTCCGTCGCCACGAGCAGCGATGCCCGCACCGGCACCGGCAGCCTGCTCGTCACGAACCGCACCCAGCCCTGGCACGGTGCCGCGCTCGACGTCACGGCGGGCCTGCCCGTCGGGACCGCCGTGCAGGTGTCGGTGGGCGAAGCTCGCTCCGGGCCAGTCCCCGGCCTCGCTCAAGGTGTCCGTGCAGCGCGACAACGGCGGCGGAAGCGCGTACGACGGCGTCGCCGGCGCCAGTGCCTCCGTGACGGCCGACGGGTGGGTCCAGCTCAAAGGCACCTACACGCTCGGTGCGGCCGCGGACAAGGCCCAGGTGTACGTCGAGGGACCGGTGGGAGCGGACTTCCTACTGGACGACTTCAGCCTCGCCCCGATCGTCGAGAAGCCCATCCAGGCGGACGTCCCCGGGCTGAAGGACGTGCTCGGCGCGGACGGGATCGAGCACGTCGGCGTCGCGATCGATGCCCGTGAGACCGTGGGAACGGCCGCGGACCTCGTGCGGAAACACTTCAACGCCTTCACACCGGAGAACGCGGGCAAGCCGGAGAGCGTCCAGCCGGTCGAGGGCCAGTTCGCCTTCCAGCAGCTGGACCAGCTGCTGGACTTCGCGGACGCCAACGACGTGCAGGTCTACGGGCACGTCCTCGCCTGGCACTCGCAGACCCCGGCCTGGTTCTTCAAGGACGGCGCCCGCGACCTCACCGACAGCCCCGCCGACCAGGCGCTGCTCAAGGCACGCATGGAAGCGCACATCAAGGGTATCGCCGACCACATCGACGCCCGCTACCCCGAGGGGAACAGCCCCATCTGGGCCTGGGACGTGGTGAACGAGGTCATCGCGGACGGTGACACGGCGAACCCGCACGACATGCGCGACAGCCGGTGGTTCCAGGTCCTCGGCGAGGGCTTCGTGGACGAGGCCTTCCGCCTGGCGGACCGCTACTTCCCCGAGGCAGCCCTGTTCATCAACGACTACAACACGGAGATGCCGGAGAAACGGGCGGACTACCTCGACCTGATCCGCGCACTGAAGGCCCGGGCGGTGCCGATCGACGGCGTGGGTCACCAGGCCCACGTGGACGTCGCCCGCCCCGTGCAGTGGCTCGAGGACTCCATCGAGGCCGTCGAGGCACTGGACCCCGCTCTCCTGCAGGCCATCACGGAACTCGACGTCAACGCCTCCACGGAGAACCAGGGGGCCGACGTCAGCGGCGCTCCGGCGGAACCGTACAGCCCGGCGTTCGAGGACGACGCGGACGCGGCGGCGGAGGTGGGCTACTACTACCGGGACCTCTTCGCGATGCTCCGCGAGCACAACGCGTCCGTGGACTCGGTGACCTTCTGGGGGATCAGCAACGCCCGCACCTGGCTGCGGACCTGGCCCATGGCACGTCCCTGGGAGCAGCCGCTGCCCTTCGACGACGAACTGCAGGTCACGCCGGCCTACTGGGGCATCGTGGATCCGGCCGAGCTGCCCGCCCGGCCCGCCGATGTGCTGCCACCGCGGATCGCCGACCAGTCGGACGTGACCGCCGTCTCCAACGGAGCCAGCGGTGCCAAGGTCAGCTACGTGTCGCCGTCGGCCATCGACACCCTCGACGGCGTCGTGCCGATCACGTGCCTCCCCGCACCGGGCGGCCGGTTCCCCGTCGGCACCACGACGGTCACGTGCACGGCAACGGATGAGGCCGGCAATACCCGGACCAGCTCGTTCGACGTCGTCGTGACGCGCAAGCAGGCGGGCAAGCACTGACGAGGCCGCGCCGGACGCAGCTGAACACGGCGAAGCCCCTGCCCTCTCCCGAGGGCAGGGGCTTCGCCGCGCAGTCCCTGGCCGGGCCCACCCGCGGGCGCGCTCGCTCCCACTGATCGCTGCCGGTCGGCGGGGATGTTCGAACCTGCCCACCGTCGGGCCCCGATCAGTGGGAGGACCCGCCCGTAGCGGGCCCGACGCCGGTAGAGCGGGACTGCGGGACCCGGGGACTGCGGGGAGTCGGTCAGGCGTAGGCGCCGAGCAGCCGCACCGATCCGCCGTCCACGCCCTTGGCGCCCTGGACGTAGTCCGGCCCGTCGGTGCTCCCGTTCCCGGCCACCTGCACGCTGCCCATGACCCAGGAGGGGACACCTGCCGCGGCGAGCTGGGCGAGCGCGGCGTCCGCGCCCTCGGCGCCGACGATCGCGACCATCCCGACCCCGAGGTTGAGGGTGCGCTCGAGGTCCGGCAGCGGGACGGAGCCGAGCTGCGCGACGAGCGTGAAGACCGGAGGCAGTTCCCACGTGGAGCGGTCCACCGTTGCTTCCAGCCCACGGGGCAGCACGCGGGCGAGGTTCGCCGCGAGCCCGCCGCCGGTGACATGGCTGAAGCCGTGGACCTGCGCGGCGTCGTTGCGGGCCAGTGCCAGGCAGTCGGCCGCGTAGATCCGGGTCGGCTCGAGCAGCTCCTCGCCGAGCGTCCGCCCGAGCTCGGAGACCTGGCGGTCCAGGGCCCAGCCGGCCTGGTTGATGACGCGCCGAACCAGCGAGTACCCGTTCGAGTGCAGGCCCGACGACGCCATGCCGATCACGACGTCGCCCGCGCGGACGCGTTCGGGGCCGAGGACGCGGTCCGCCTCGACCACGCCGGTCGCGGCGCCCGCGACGTCGTACTCGTGCTCACCGAGCAGGCCGGGGTGCTCGGCGGTCTCGCCGCCCACCAGGGCCGTGCCGGCGGCCGAGCAGCCGGCCGCGATGCCACGCACGATGTCCGCGATGCGCTCGGGGACCACCTTCCCGCACGCGATGTAGTCGGTCATGAAGAGCGGCTCCGCGCCGACCACCACGATGTCGTCGACCACCATGCCCACCAGGTCGAACCCGATGGTGTCGTGGATGTCCATGGCCTGCGCGATGGCAACCTTGGTGCCCACGCCGTCGGTGGACGTCGAGAGCAGCGGCCGCGTGTAGGTGAGGAGGCGGGACACGTCGAAGAGCCCGGCGAAACCGCCCACCCCGCCGAGAACCTGCTCGCCGTGCGTGGCCCGCACGGCGTCCTTCATGAGCTCGACGGCGCGGTCACCCGCTTCGACGTCCACTCCTGCGCTGGCGTACGTGATGGGGTTGGACGCGCTCATACCCGCTCTTTCTTGTCTTCGTCGGTCAGTACGGCTTCGAACTCGGCGTCCGGTCCGGGATCGCATCCCGTGGCTCCGGACTTGTCGGCGGGGTTGGTGCGCTCGAGCAGGTTCTTGCCCAGGCGGTCGTCGTCGGGCAGTTCGATCGGGTACGTGCCGGTGAAGCATGCCGTGCAGAGGCGCTCGCGGGGCTGCTGCGTGGCGTCGATCATGCCGTCCTCGGAGATGTACGCGAGGCTGTCGGCGCCGATGGACTTGCTGATCTCGTCGATCGCGGCGCCGTTGGCGATGAGCTCCGCACGGGAGGCGAAGTCGATCCCGTAGAAGCAGGGCCAGCGCACGGGCGGCGAGGAGATCTTGACGTGCACCTCGGCGGCGCCCGCCTCGCGCAGCATCCGGACGACGGCGCGCTGCGTGTTGCCGCGCACGATCGAGTCGTCGACGACGATGATGCGCCTGCCCCGGATGACCGACTCGAGGGCGTTGAGCTTGAGCCGGATGCCGAGCTGGCGCAGTGTCTGGCTGGGCTGGATGAACGTGCGGCCCACGTAGGCGTTCTTCACGAAGCCGTGGGCGAAGGGGATGCCGGACTCCTCCGCGAAGCCCACGGCGGCCGGGGTGCCGGACTCGGGGACCGGGATCACGATGTCCGCGGCGGCGGAGTTCTCGCGGGCGAGCTGCCGGCCCATCTCCACGCGGGACTCGTACACGGAGCGGCCGGCGATCGCGGCGTCGGGCCGCGCGAGGTAGACGTATTCGAAGACGCAGCCCGCGGCGGTCGGGGCGGCGAAGCGGCTGCTGCGCACGCCGTCCTCGTCGATGGCGATGAACTCGCCGGGCTCGATCTCGCGGATGTAGCTCGCCCCGACGGTGGCGAGGGCGGCCTGCTCCGAGGCGACCACCCACCCGCGCTCGAGGCGGCCGAGGACGAGCGGACGGACGCCGTAGGCGTCGCGCGCGGCGTAGAGGGTGCCCTCGTCCATGAACACGAAGCAGAAGGCGCCGCGGATGCTCGGCAGCAGGTCCATGGCCGTCTGCTCGAGCGAGCGGCCGTCGTTCCCGGCGAGCAGCGCGGTCACGAGGGCCGTGTCGGTGGTGTTGCCCTGCGCGAGCTCGCCGGCGCGGGGCTTGCCGTGGCGGTCGAGGACCATCTGGTACAGCTCGGCGGAGTTCGTGAGGTTGCCGTTGTGCGCGAGGGCGACGGTGCCGGCGGAGGTGGCGCCGAGGGTGGGCTGCGCATTTGCCCAGTGCGAGGACCCGGTGGTGGAGTAGCGGCAGTGCCCGACGGCGATGTGGCCGGTCAGGGTGTTGAGCGTCGCCTCGTCGAAGACCTGGGACACGAGGCCCATGTCCTTGTAGACGTTGATCCGGTGTCCGTCGCTCGTGGCGATACCGGCCGATTCCTGGCCCCGGTGCTGCAGCGCGTACAGCCCGTAGTAGGTGAGCTTGGCTACTTCCTCACCGGGCGCCCAGACGCCGAAGACGCCGCATGCGTCCTGGGGTCCTTTCTCGCCGGGGAGAAGATCGTGGGAGAGTTGTCCGTCGCCGCGCACCATGCGCTCATTCTCTCACGGCAGGCAATGCCGCCCGCGCGATCGGCGGCGCAGGGCCGACGGCCCGGGCCGCGCAGCGGTCCGCCGCGACGACGCCGCGTCAGACGGCCGGGACGTGCGTACCGGCGATCCTTCCGATCAGCCGCTCCATCCGTGCGAGGCCCACGAAGCGGCCCGCGTTGTCCGTCACGAGCAGGGGAGCGAAGCGTGCACTGCTGTCCCGGGTGATGGCGCGGGACAGCGCCTCGCCGATGGGGGTGTCCACGTTGACCACCAGGCCCGACGTGACGACGCCGAGCCGGGCGGCCTCCTCGGGCAGGACGGCGACGGGACGTCGGCCGTCGAGGAGCACGACGTCGGCGAGGAACGGGTCCGCTGCGAACAGTGCTGCGGCCCGCGCCGGTGACGGGGCCGTGGCGGCGGGCTCGATGACGCCGCGCACGGTCTGCGACGACGTCGAGCGCGGGGAGGAGGACAGCCGCAGCGCCAGATCCACGTCGAGGGTGGACCACGGGGGTGCCGGTCGGCCCAGCAGGTACCCCTTGACGAGGGGTACCCCGAGGGCGGCCAGCGCGTCGAGTTCCTCGACCCTCTCGATGCCCTCCGCGAGGAGCCACGCATCGACCCTTCCCGCGAAGAGCCCGAGCATCTCGATCAGGGCGCGCTTGGCCTCGTCCGTGTCGATGCCGCGGACCAGTTCCCGGTCCACCTTGATCATGGCGGGCCGGAGCGCGAGGAGGTGCTGCAGGCCCGCGTACCCCGACCCGGCGTCGTCGACCGCGATCAGGGCGCCTGCGGAGCGCAGCGCGTCCAGGTGGGGTTCCAGCTGCAGATAGGAGTCGATGGGGGTCTGTTCCGTGAGCTCCACGATCACGCCGCCCAGGTTCCCCTGCTCCGCCCAGACGTCCCGGACCACGGGGGAGGGCAGCAGGTGGGGTGACACGTTGACGGTGAGGAAGCAGTTCCCCGTCAGGTCTGCGCGGTGCGCGAAGGCACTGCGCAGGGCTGCCGCCTCGAGGTCGGCGTCCCGGCCCTCCCGGCGTGCCCGGGCGAACCATGCCTCGGGGTTCTTCTCCTCGTAGCCGGGGAAGCGCACGAGGGCTTCGTAGCCGGCCACCGAGCCGCGGACGGTGTCGATGATGGGCTGGTACGCCGAGGAGATGCCCTCGCCGCGGCATGCGCCGTCCAGTTCGGCGGCCTCGCGGGAAGCCTGGTCGTTCCCGGGGGCGTGCATCGGAGCCGGCGGGGTCAGGCGGCGACGATGCGGGTGCGCACGGCCCCGACGAGCTCGGGTGCGAGGTCGGTCAGTCCGTGGACGGACGCGGCATGCTCGCCGACGCGGGCGAGGATCTCGTCCTCCGAACTGCAGACCCAGCGGGCTTCACACCCCGGTACGACATCTCCGCATGCGAATGCCTTCATGGAAAACTCCCTCTTCCGCGGCCCTCGGACCGGCCTCATCGATTGCCCCCACCCCTACTGTCGTCAGGTCGGGAGACATCGTTAGCCGAACCGTCGCATCCGATCGGGAGCGGTGGTGACGCCGGCCTAGGCGGAGTCGTCGTCGTACGTGCGCTCGGCGCGCGCGCGCTCGGCACGCCGGACGCTGCGGCGGTCCACGATGAGCACCACCAGGGCCGCGAGGAGCAGTCCGGGCAGGGCGAACGCCACGGTGAAGAAGCCGAGGACGGACTCGCGCGTGAGGGTGGGATCCTCGGGTCCGGTGTAGGCGACCACGAGTGCCGCGAGGAAGCCGAGGATCGCCCCGATGGCCATGAAGGGGACGAACTTCGGAGCCCTCCGGACGGTCACCTCCCGGACGGCCGGGGCGTCGGGTGCGGGGACCGCAGCGCCGGGGTCCTGCGTGCCGTCCCGGTCGACGGGCGCCGGCTGCCCGTCCGCAGGCACGGCGCCGCGCGTGTCGGGCTGCTCGGAGGTGCTGTTCGGCGGGGGCTGCTCGGCGGTCATGGTTTAAGGCTACCGGGCGTCAGCGTCCAGCTCGACGAGCTGGTAGCCCGCCTCGTCGAACACCAGGGTGTAGTCGGTTCCGGGGAAGCGCTGCTCGGCATGGGCCTCCGCGTCGCTCGGCCGGACAGGGCCCCAGCTCCAGTCCTCCGCGTCGACGACGAGGTAGTCCGGCGCCGGATTGGCGTTGCCGAGCCAGTACACACGGGTCTCGGGGACGAGGTAGGCCATCAGCACCACCCCGCTCTCCACGCTGGACCCTGCGGGGATGAGGTCCATCATGCGGTGGGCTGCGTTCCAGCGCTCCGACGGGCGGTACGTCTCCGGATCGGCGAGGGCGGCGAACTTCTGGGCGGGCAGCAGCACCAGGCAGGCCAGCAGCGCGGCGGGGACGCCGACCAGGGCGGTGGAGCGCACCCAGGGACGGCGGTTCCTCCGCAGGGTCCGCACGCCGTCCACGAGTGCGAGGAAGAGCACGGGCATCAGGACGGCGCTGTAGTGCCACTCCGGCCCCCAGTACCCCTCCTGGCCGGAGGCGAACCGCCACAGGATCGTCGGCAGCAGGACCAGGCCGATCGAGGATCGGAGGAACAGGACACCACCGGCGAGCAGGAGCAGCAGCAGCGTCTCGTGTTTCGCGGTCCCGGAGACGAGGTCGACGACGGCGCCGGCGGGATCCGCGATCATGCCCCCCACGTCGATGCGGTCCGAGTAGTCGTACTGGCCGGAGGCGTTGAGTGCCGGGAGGATCAGGCGTACCGAGATGATGAGCCACAGGGCTCCCCACAGGGAGAGCCACAGTCCGGCGACGGTGCGCAGGCGCCATGCGAGGACGAGTCCCAGGGCGATGACGGTGAGCCCCAGGTCCTCCTTGACGAAGACGAGGAGCCCGGCCCACGCCACGGCGGGCAGCACGCGGCGCCGCAGCACCGCCTCGAGGCTGAGCGCAAGGAGGGGGACGGCGAACGCGATCTCGTGGAACTGCGCCGCGACCGCGGACTGCAGGCCCCAGGACAGGGCGTAGGCGATCCCCACCCCGATCCCGGCGGCGCGCCCGAGCAGCGTCATCCCCGTCCGAGCCACCACGGCCACCGACAGGCCGAACAGCAGGTCCTGCACGATCAGGAGGGTGAGGCCCGACGGCGCGAGGGCGTAGGCCGGTCCGAGCAGCACGAGCAGCGGATGGAAATGGTCGCCCAGCAGGTTGAAGTCCTCGCCCTTGATCGGGACGATCGGTGCGCCGGGCGCTGCGTAGGCCTTGGCGAGCTGTGTGAAGATCCCGAGGTCCCACGACGGCGAGTCCAGCCGGTACCACTGCGTGACGGAGAACAGGGTGTAGAGGAGGGTGGCCGCCAGGCCGGCCGCCCACGCCCCGGCGGGCTGGCTCCGGACTGCCGCGACGACCTTCCCACGCAGGGCACCCAGGCGGTCCGCGGCACGGGGAGGCTCGTCCCTCGCGGTCGACGCCGTCGTGCCCGTGCCGTCCCTGCTCACGTGCGTCGCCCGAAGAGCGGGAGCCAGGCGCCGAGGTCGGCGCGCTGGCCCGACGCCGCGACCCTGCCCGCGGCGACGGCTTCCGGCCAGGTCGTCGTGCCCGTCACGAGGGCGAGCCAGGTGGTGGCGTCCGTCTCGACGACGTTGGGCGGCGTGCCGCGGGTGTGACGCGGGCCTTCGACGCACTGGGTGACGCCGAAGGGCGGCACGCGGACCTCGACGCTGTTGCCGGGCGCCAGTTCGGCGAGCTCCTCCAGCGTGAACCGGACGGCGGTCGCGAGCTCGGGTCGGCCGGCCGAGCCGTCGGCCACGCGCGCGAGGGCCCGGTGGCCGTCCTCTGCTCGAATGCGTCGTCGCGCCATGGTCGGGCTGGGCCTAGTCGAGCAGGGCCAGGACCGGGGCGGCGAGCCGGAGGCTGCCGACCGGACGTCCGCCGCCGAGGACCGGCGGGACGACCTTCTCGAGGACCGCGCCCACCTTCTCGGCGTCGATCGCCCCCGATGCGGCGAACAGCGTCAGGCCCACGAGGGTCGCCGCACGGGCGTTGCCGTCCAGGACCTTCAGGGCCAGGGACGCACCGTTTTGCGCGCCGAGGACGAGGACACCCTCGGCCCCGCTCTTGGCGAGGACGCCGAGGTCCTCCATGACCACCGAGTTCTCCATGCCGGTGCCGTGCACGGCCCACGGGTAGTCGAGCATCGCCGTGGCGATCGTCGCCGCACGCGCGTCGGCGTGCTTGTCCGACGGCGCCTTCGCGATCCTGCCGATGCCGCGGGCGAGCCCCTTCAGGGACACCGCGGCGACGGGCGCGCCGCAGCCGTCGACGCCCCAGGCAGCCACGGACTCCTCCGTGTACTCCTCGATGACCGACGCCACGGAGCGCTGGAGCGGGTGCGTGGGCTCGAGGTAGGTGGCCGTGTCCCAGCCGTTCTCGGTGCAGGCCCACAGGAAGGCCGCGTGCTTCCCCGAGCAGTTGAAGGCGATGCGCTGCTTGCCCTTGCCGCTGCGCACGAGGTCGTTGCGGGCACCCTCGTCCTGCGGCCAGTCCTCGGGGCACTGGAGGTCGTCCTCGGTGACGCCGGCGGCGTCGAGCATGGTCCGCACCACGTCCATGTGTTCATTGCTCGCGACGTGGCTCGCGGCGGCGAGGGCCACCTGAGGGCCGCGCAGCGGGACGCCGGCCTTCATGCTGGCGAGCGCCTGGAACGGCTTGAGCGTCGAGCGGGGGAAGACCGGTCTGTCGATGTCGCCGAGTTCCGTCACCACGGAGCCGTCCGCCGCGAGGACGACGGCGGCACCGACGTGGCGGGATTCGATGAAGCCGTTGCGTTCGAGGACGGCGAAGTCGACGGCGTCAGCCGTGGAGAAGGTGGAGGGCATGGTCCCAGTATTCCCCATCAGGGGCCGGTGCTCCGGTAAGGCTGTGCCCACCGGAGAGGACGGTCATCCGGTGGGCACAGGTTCTGAGGTTCCGCGCAGGGGCGGCTACGTGACCGTGAACTGCACCGACTGCCAGCCCGAGGCCCCGTTCGGCACGGTGTCCGCGCGCTGGTCGGTCTGGAGGCCGTCGGCCGCGTCCGTCGCCCTCGCCCGGACGGTGTGCAGGCCGGGCTCGAGGTCCAGTCCGTGGGACCACTGGCGCCAGGTGTCCACGGACGCCTCGGCCGCGAGGGTCACGGCCTCCCAGTCACCGCCGTCCACGGAGACCTCCACCTTCGTGATGCCCCGCTGCTGCGACCAGGCCACGCCGCCGATCATGACCGTGCCGGCGTCGACCGAGGCGAAGGACTGCGGCACCTCCACGCGGGCCATCGTCTTGATGGGGCCTCTCCTCGGACCAGCCGCGGTCCGTCCAGTAGGCGGTCCTGTCGGCGAAGCGGGTGACCTCCAGGTCCACCACCCACTTGGTCGCGGAGACGTAGCCGTAGAGGCCGGGGACCACCATGCGGACGGGGAATCCGTGTTCCACCGGCAGCGGCTCGCCGTTCATGGCGACGGCGAGGATGGCGTCGCGGTCGTCCTGGAGGACGGGCAGGGGAGTGGAGGCACTGAAACCGTCCGAACTGGTGGACAGGACCATGTCGGCGCCGTCGAGCGGCCTGGCCCGCGCCAGCACCTCCCGCAGCGGGTAGCCCAGCCACTTGGCCGTGCCGGCGAGGTAGCCGCCCACGGGATTGGACACGCAGGTCAGGGTGATGTGGCGTTCGATCAGGTCGGCGTCGAGGAGGTCCTGGAAGGACAGCTCGAACTCCTCCTCGACCATGCCGTGCACGCGGAGCACCCAGTCGTCCGTGGTGAGCTGCGGGACGCTGAGCGCGGTGTCGATGCGGTAGAAGTCGCCGTTCGGGGTGACGAACGGTGTCACGCCCGGAACGGGGGACTGCACCCCGGCAGGCAGGGCCGGCGCGGGGCCGGCGGGCGCGGGGAACTGCAGGCCGTCGCGGAGGGCGGCGATGTTGTTGCGCGCTCCGGACAGCAGCCGCCCACCGCCGGCGGCGGCCGCAGCGACGACGGCGGTGGCCCCGGCGGCGGCGAAGAAGCCGCGGCGGGAGGTGGTACCGCTGCGGTGCGCGGCCGTGGCCGCCGACCGGCTACCGGACGGGTGGACGACGCCGTCCGTCGTATCGGTGCCGGATCCGGTTCTCGTGATCCCGGCAGGAGCCGGTGTCCCGGCACCGGCGGGGACGACAGCGGCGTGGCGGAGCCGGGCGATGAGCAGGCGCAGGGCGAGCAGCCCTGCGGCGGTGCCGAGCACCGAGGGGACGGCGTCCGGGAGGGAGGCACCGGCGCGGGTGAGGACACACGCCACGATGATCGCGCCCATGAGGATCACCCCGGCGGCACCGAGTGCCCAGCGCCGGTAGGCGACGACGCCGAGGACGGCGGCCAGGATCGCGATGGTGACAGCCATGCCCACGAGCAGCGCCTGCTTGTCATGGGTGCCGAAGGTGGTGATCGCGAAGTCCTTCAGCCACGGCGGGGTGAAGTCGATGAAGGTGGAGCCCATCGCGATCACGGGGGTCGCGCTCGCCCGGAAGAAGGCACCGGCGAGTTCGGCGACACCGAGCACCACGCCGGCGGCGATGATCCCGGCGAGGGCGGCGAGGAGGGCGATGCCGCGGCGGGGCCCGGTCGAGTTGCTCATGCGAAGTATTCGGAGAGGGCTCCGAAGGGTATGGGTGGACCCCCGCGTAACAGGGCCCGCACGCTGGGAGGGCGCGGGCCCCTCCAGTACGCTGTCCTACTGTGAAGGTACTTGTGCTGGGCCCCGGAGGCCGCGAACATGCCATCGTCCGGGCCTTGCTGGCCGACCCGTTCGTCGGCGAGGTGCATGCGGCCCCCGGCAACGCCGGCATCGCGGAGGACGTGCCGACCCACGACATCGACGCGAACGATCCCGCCGCCGTGACGGACCTGGCCCGACGGCTCGGCTCGGACCTCGTGGTGATCGGTCCCGAGGCCCCGCTCGCAGCCGGCGTCGCCGACGCCCTGCTCGAGGCCGGGATCCCGGTCTTCGGGCCGACGAAGGCTGCGGCCCAGCTCGAGGCGTCCAAGGCCTTCGCCAAGCAGGTCATGGCGTCCGCCGGGGTCCCGACGGCGATGGCACGGGTCGCCGCCACGGACGAGGAGGCGAACGAGGCGCTCTGCACCTTCGGGGCTCCCTACGTGGTGAAGGACGACGGACTCGCCGCAGGCAAGGGCGTCGTCGTCACGGACGACCTCGACGAGGCCCGCGCGCACGCCGCGGCGTGCTTCCGGGCCGGCGGCACCGTGGTCGTCGAGGAGTACCTCGACGGGCCCGAGGTCTCCCTGTTCGTCCTGTCCGACGGGCGCACCGTGGTCCCGCTCGCGCCGGCGCAGGACTTCAAGCGCATCGCCGACGGCGACCAGGGTCCGAACACCGGTGGCATGGGCGCCTACTCGCCGCTCGAATGGGCCCCCGCCGGCCTCGTGGACGAGGTCGTCTCCCGCGTCGCGCAACCCGTGATCGACGAGATGGCACACCGCGGCACGCCCTTCGCGGGCGTCCTCTACGTCGGCCTCGCCCTCACCTCGCGCGGCATGCGGGTCATCGAATTCAACGCACGGTTCGGCGACCCCGAGACGCAGGCGGTGCTCGCCCGGCTGTCGACACCCCTCGGGGGGGTCCTGCTCGCCGCCGCGAAGGGCACCCTCGACCAGGTGGACCAGCTCAAGTGGTCGCCCAGGACCGCCGTCGCCGTCGTGCTCGCGTCCGAGAACTACCCCGATGCTCCCGCAACCGGTCGCCGCGTCCGCGGCCTCAGGAAGGCCGCGAAGATCGACGGCGCGCACGTGCTGCACGCGGGCACCGCGCTCCGCGACGGGAAGGTGGTCAGCGCCGGCGGCCGCGTGCTCGCCGTCGTCGGGCTCGGGGACTCACTGGGAGACGCGCGGACCACCGCCTACGAGAGCCTCTCGCTGATCGGACTCGAGGGCGGCCAGTTCCGCACGGACATCGCGCTCAGGGCCTCCCGCTCCGAAGTCACCGTCACGGGACCCGCGGCGGCACCGGCATGAGCACCTTCGCCCCCGCGCACGCGGAGCTGCCGGGCTGGCGGCACGTCTACTCCGGCAAGGTCCGGGACCTCTACGAACCGGAGGACGGACGCGACGACGTCGTCCTCGTGGTCGCGAGCGACCGCATCAGCGCCTACGACCACGTCCTCTCCTCCGAGATCCCGGACAAGGGTCGCGTCCTGACGCAGCTCAGCCTGTGGTGGTTCGACCGCCTCGCCGGTATCCCCAACCACGTGATCGCGTCCGATGTGGCAGGTGGCGTCCCCGCGGCCGTCGAGGGCCGGGCCATGATCTGCCGGAGACTCGCCATGTACCCGATCGAGTGCATCGCCCGCGGCTACCTGACCGGGAGCGGGCTGCTCGAGTACCGGCAGTCGCAGACGGTCTGCTCCCTGCCGCTGCCCGCCGGACTCGTGGACGGATCACGCCTGGAACCGGCCCTGTTCACGCCGTCCGCCAAGGCCGAGGTGGGCGAGCACGACGAGAACATCACGTACGACGCCGTGGTCATGACCGTGGGCGACGACGCCGCAGCGGAACTGCGGTCGCTCACGCTCGACATCTACAGCCGCGCCGAGGCGATCGCCCGGGAGCGCGGGATCATCCTCGCGGACACCAAGGTGGAGTTCGGACTCGATCCGGCGACGGGCCGCATCACGCTGGGCGACGAGGTGCTGACGCCCGACTCCTCGCGCTTCTGGGACGCCGCCCTCTATGCGCCGGGGCAGGCGCAGCCGTCCTTCGACAAGCAGTTCGTGCGCGACTGGCTGACCTCGGACGCCTCGGGCTGGGACCGGCGGTCCGCACCACCGGCCCTGCCCGACGACGTCGTCGGGCGCACGCGCACCCGCTACATCGAGGCCTACGAACGCCTGACCGGCCGCACCTTCGCCTGACGCTTCCGCTCCGCCCGGAGCTCAGCGCCGCGCCGGACCGCTCCCCGTCGACGCCCCGCGCGCCGGGGACGGACCGGCCGGCGTCGTCCGCGCCCGGCCGTGCCCGGGAGCCGTCGCATTCGCCGGAGCCACGGCGAGGACGAGCAGCGCTGCGCCGATGATGCCCAGGCCCGTCCAGCCCGGGGCCGAGAGCCGTTCCCCGACGACGACCACGGCGAGGATCGCGGCGACCGCGGGTTCCGTGAGGGTGACCGTGGTCGCGGTGCTCGCCGAGACCCGTGCGAGGCCGAAGCCGAACAGCAGGTAGCCGAGGAACATGGGCACGAGCGCCATGTAGGCGGCGACCAGGAACGTTTCGCGGGTGGCGACGAGCGGGGCTCCGGTGATGAGGAGGACCGGCATGAGCAGCCCGCCCCGCCGAACACCGACCCCATCGAGGCTGCCCGGCTGATCCGGCGGGCCATGAGGCGGTGGACGGCCCACGAGTACGTGGCGTAGGTGCCCCTGCCACCAGGCCGAGGCCCGTGCCGAGGACGGTCGAGGCGGCGTCGGCGGCCGGGCCCTGCAGCTTCGACAGGCACAGCAGGACGCTGCCCAGCACGCCGAGACCGGCGGCGAGCATCCACCACCTGCTCAACGGGTGGCGGTCGATGAGCCGTTCGAGGACTCCGGAGGCAAGGGGCGCCGAGGCGAGGGACACCACGGAGCCGACGGCGACACCGGCATGGTGCATGGAGCTGTAGAACGCGAGGGTAGATCCCGACGGCGACCGCGCCGAGGAGGACTGCGGGCAGGTTCGCCCGCAGCGCGCGGGCCGCCGTCAGCGCCGGGACGGCGATCAGGGCCTGCAGCAGGCCGCCGATGCCCAGGGCGGCAGCCCCGATGGCCAACGGGCCGGCCGACGGGGCGAAGGTCGCCGCGGTTCCCGTGGTCCCCCATAGCAGGGAGGTGGCGGTGATCGCACCGAGGCCGACGAGGCGGTTCCGGTTCACAGGGCGTCCGCCTCCTGGACGATGCTCCCGGCCGGCGATGCCGCGGCCGCCACGTACTCCGGGTATGCCTCGTGCACGCCACTTCCCTTCGATCGGCGGGGCGACGTGCACCGCGGTGACGAGCCCCAGCTGCTCCCCGCTGGTAGACCAGACTACCCAGTGCCGGGAGACAGGCCACGCCGGTCCTCCATCGGTCGATCCGGGGACGATGGTCGGAACCGGAGCGTTATGGTTACGGTCCGGTCGGTACAGACCGGCACCGGGCCCCGGCCGCAGTTCACGATGATCGACAATCCCTTCCGACACAGCGCTGTGCGGAACCCGCGGAGGGCCGCTCCAGCGCCGAACCATCGAGGAGCACACAGTGAGAACCACCACCAGGACCACACCCCACCCGTCGGCCGCCCGGCGGGGCGCCGTACTTGCCACCGCCGCCGTCCTCGCGATCGGCGGTCTCCTGCTGCCGGCTGCGGGAGCCGTCGCTGCACCGCCATCGCCCGTACCGTCGTCGCAGGATGCGTCGCACAGGCAGCAGGGCCTCAGCATCCCGTTGCCCGGCGCGTCGTCGGCCGAGGGGATCGCGGCGGGCAGGGGATCCACGTTCTACGCGGGCGACCTCGGCCGCGGGGACATCTTCCGCGGCGACCTCCGCCGGGGAACGGCGGAGCTGTTCATCGACGCGCCGGAGGGCAGGGCGGCCGTCGGCCTGAAGGCGGATGTCAGGAACGACCTGCTGTTCGTCGCGGGTGGCGGAACCGGGCATGCGTACGTCTACGACACGCGGTCCGGAGCCACGGTGGCCGACATCGAGCTGGCCACGGGCGGCGCGTTCATCAACGACGTCACACTCACGAAGGACGGCGCCTACTTCACGAACTCTCGCAGCGCCGAACTGTACTTCCTCCCGGTGGGGAAGAAGGGAGCGCTCGGAGAGCCACGCACCATACGGCTCAGCGGCCCGGCAGCGGAGGTCGCACCGGCACCGGCCTTCAACCTCAACGGCATCACCTCGGTGGACCGCGGCAGGACCCTGATCGTGGCGCACTCGGCCGATCAGGCGCTCTACACCGTGGACCCGGGAACCGGGGCCAGCGCCGTCATCGCGACAGCACCGCTGCCGAACGTCGACGGCATCCTCGCGAAGGGCGACACCGTCTACGCCGTCCAGAACCGGATCAACCAGGTCAGCAGGATCGATCTGGCGAGGGACCTCTCGGCCGGCGAGGTCGAGGACGTCATCACGAGTCCGCTGTTCGACGTTCCCACCACGGTGGCGCTCTTCGGCAACACGCTGGCGCTGGCCAACGCCAAGTTCGGGGCGGTGGACCCCGACGGGTACGAGGTCGTGACGGTCGACGCACGCTGAACCTGGACCACGACGAGAAGGGCCCGCCGGCTTTTGCCGGCGGGCCCTTCTCTGGCGACTCTGGTCGGGGTGACAGGATTTGAACCTGCGACCTCGTCGTCCCGAACGACGCGCGCTACCAAGCTGCGCCACACCCCGGTGTCACGGACGGAAGGCGGAAACCTCCCGAACAGCAACTGTCCAAGAATAGCCGAGGATGCGCGGCGAGGAAAACCGGGACCGCGATGGGGGCCGGCTCCTCAGACGAGCGAGTCCTTCCAGGCCGCATGCAGGGTCGCGAACCGCCCCGTACCGCCGATCAGCTCCGCGGGTGTCCCGTCCTCCACGACCCGGCCGTCGTGCACCACGAGCACGCGGTCGGCGATCGCCACGGTGGACAGACGGTGCGCGATGATCAGCGCCGTCCGGTTGCCGAGAAGCTTCTGGAGGCCCTCCTGCACCAGGCGCTCGCTCGGGATGTCCAGCGAGGACGTCGCCTCGTCGAGGATGAGGACCGCGGGATCGGCGAGGAACGCCCGGGCGAAGCTGATGAGCTGGCGCTGGCCCGCGGACACGCGTCCGCCCCGCTTGTTGACGTCGGTGTCGAAGCCCTCGGGGAGTTCGAGGATGAAGTCCTCCGCGCCGACGGCCCGTGCTGCCGCGACGATCTCCTCCCGTGTGGCCTCGGGCTTGCCGAGGGCGATGTTGTCCGCCACGGAGCCGCTGAAGAGGAACGCCTCCTGCGTCACCATGACGACGGCGCGCCGCAGGTCCTTCGGTGCGAGGTCCCGGAGGTCCACGCCGTCGAGCGTGAGTCTGCCCTCGGACACGTCGTAGAAGCGGGCGATGAGCTTCGCCAGCGTGGACTTGCCCGCGCCGGTCTGCCCGACGAGCGCGACCGTCTGCCCGGCACCGATGGACAGGTCCATGGTGGGCAGCACCACGGGTCCGTTCCCGTACCGGAACCCGACCTTCTGGAAGTCGATCGCACCGCGCGGGTGCGGGAAGGCCACGGGGTTCTTCGGCGGGCGGACGGTCGGTACCTCCTCGAGCAGGCCGGAGACCTTCTCGAGCGCCGCTGCGGCCGACTGGAAGGAGTTGTAGAACATGGCCATCTGGTCCACCGGCTGGAAGAACCGCTTGCTGTAGAGCAGCAGGGCGAGCAGGGCACCCACCTCGAGGGTGCCGTCGAGCACCCGGAAACCGCCGAACACCAGCACGACGGCGACCGTCACGTTGCCGATCAGCACGAGTCCGGGCTGGAAGACGCCGTTGAGGTTGATGGACCGGACGGTGACCCTGCGATAGTCCTCGGCCAGTTCGTCGTAGCGCCTCCCGTTGACCGCTTCGCGGCGGAAGGCCTTGACGGCGCGGATGCCGGTCATGGTCTCGATGAAGTGGACGATCAGCTTCGCCGAGACCACCCGGGACTCCCGGTACGCGATCTGGGAGTGTCTCTGGTACCAGCGGGCCAGGAAGAACATGGGGACGGCGGCCGCCAGGATCAGGAAGCCCGTCCGCCAGTCGAGGGCGAAGATCGTGGCCGCGGTGAACAGCATGAAGATGGCGCCCGAGGCGAGGGAGCTGACGCCCGAGTCGAGCAGTTCGCGCAGCGCCTCGAGATCGGAGGTCTGCCGCGAGATGATGCGTCCCGACGTGTACTTCTCGTGGAACTCGAGGCTCAGCCGCTGGGTGTGGCGGAACACGCGCACGCGGAGGTCCAGCAGCATGGCCTGGCTGAGCTGCGCGGTGGCCCGCACGTAACCGGCCGTGAGGACGGAGGCGAGGACTGCAGCGAGCAGGTAGGTGCCACCGGCCACCCAGAGCATGAGCGGGTCGCCGTCGATCAGGGCCGGCAGCGCCCGGTCGATGCCGAAGGCGATGATGGCAGGGCCGGCCACCCGGGCGGCCTGCGAGATGACCACCAGCAGCACGGTCCAGACGAACTGGCGTCGGTTCGGCCTGATCAGGGACCCGAGCAGCCGGAAGGACCTCGAGCGGACCGATCTGCTCCGGGCCCGGTCGAGGAGGACGTCGTCCTCATTGAGCACTCCGGTGGAGGTGGCGCCCTGCCCGTCCCTGGGCGGATCGCCCCCGGGTGTCGTCGTGGTGCGGCTCATGCCAGTGCCTCCTCGTCGTCGTGCTCGGACTGGACCGAACGCCCGAGCTGCGCGATCTCCTCGTCGTCGAGGCTGGCGATGACGTAGCGGTAGTGGTCGCTGCGCGCGAGCAGCTCCGAGTGGGTGCCGACGTCGGTGATGCGTCCGTCCTGCAACAGGGCCACACGGTCCGCCAGCGCGACCGTCGAGGGCCGGTGCGCGACGATGAGCGTCGTGGTGGAGCCGAGGACGGCGCGCAGCCCCTCCTCGACGCGTTCCTCCGTCGCGACGTCGAGCGCCGAGAGCGGATCGTCGAGCACCAGCACCGTGGGCCGGGCCGCGATGGCGCGGGCGAGGGCGATCCGCTGGCGCTGGCCACCGGACAGGCTGAGGCCCTCCTCGCCGATGAGCGTGTCGAGCCCCTCGGGCAGGTCGTGGGCGAACTGCGCCTGGGCGACCTCGAGTGCCTCGGCGAGCACCCGGTCCGCCTCCGCGCCCGTGGTGTCGGAGCCCATCAGGACGTTGTCGCGGACGGAGTTCGAGAAGAGCGTCGTGTCCTCGAAGGCGACGGCCACGAGGGTGCGCAGCTCGGCGAGGGTGAGCTCGCGGAGGTCGACACCGTCGATGCTGATACTGCCGCCCGTGACGTCGTAGAGCCGGGGGACGAGCTGGAGGAGGGTGCTCTTGCCGCAGCCCGTGACGCCGACCAGTGCCATCGTCTCACCGGCCCGCAGCGTGAGGTCGATACCGTCCAGGACGTCACCGGTGTCGTCCTGCGCGTCGGGGTAGCGGAAGTGGACGGCGTCGAACACGACGTCACCCCTCGGTGCCTCGAGGTGAACCGGCTCGGCGGGATCGGTGATGGTGTTCTCGGACTCCATGACCTCGTAGTGCCGGTCGATCGCCGTCTTGGCGGTGAAGGTCATGGCGAGCAGCGGACCGATGAACTCGACGGGTCCGGCCACGGCGGCCGCCGTCGCGAAGAAGGCGACGAGCGCGCCGATGGACACGTCGCCGCTCGCGGCCAGCGTCACGCCGACCGTGAGGGAGGCGCCGAGGGCGAGCTCGGGCAGCAGGGTGACCACCATGGAGAAGTTGGCGAGCGACTTCGCCTTGAAGATCTCCGTCCGGCGCAGCTCCTCGGCCTGCTCCTCGAAGTCCTCCAGCGCTTCGCGGCTGCGTCCGAAGGCCTTCAGGACGCGGATGCCGTGGACGGATTCCTCGACCGTCGTCGCGAGGTCCCCGGCCTGGTCCTGGCTCTTGCGGGAGACGCGGCTGTAGGAGGTGCGGAAGCGGTAGCCGTACACCATGAGCGGCACGGCGGCTGCGACGAAGATCAGGGCCAGGGCCCAGCTGGTCAGGAACATGACGACCACGCCCATGACCACGGTCAGGGAGGTGACCACCAGCATGATCAGGCCGAAGGCCATCCACCGGCGCATCAGGTTGAGGTCGCTCATCGCGCGGGAGAGCAGCTGTCCGCTGCCCCACCGGTCGTGGAACTCGATGGTCAGGTCCTGCAGGTGGCGGTAGAAGGACGTCCGCATGTTCGTCTCGACCGTCGTCGCCGGGGCGATGACGAACTGCCGGCGCAGCGCGACGAACGTGGCTTCCAGGACGCCCAGGAGCAGGACGACGCCGGAGGCGATCCAGACGGTCCGGGCCGATCCTTCCTCCGCCAGCGCGTCATTGATGAGGACGCGCAGCACCTGGGGGATGGCGAGCGCCATGACGCTCGCCCCGAGGGCGCAGAGGAGTCCGAGGAGCAGGCGGGGGATGATGGGCCGGACGTGCGGATAGAGCCGTCCGAGCGATTCCCACAGGGTGTTCTGGTTCTTCATGCCAACTCTTCGGTGATCGATGCGTGTTGGTGTCCTTCAGCAACCATCCTAGGTCAGGAGGGCTGTAACCCCGATCACAGGTCCGGAGAAGATCACAGTTCCGGAGAAGCGGGCAGGAAGCCGACTAGCGGGCCGTCCGGGGAGTCAGCGTCAGCAGCACGGCTTCCGGCTTGCAGGCGAACCGGATCGGAGCGAAGCGTGAGGTCCCGATACCGGCCGACACGTTCAGCGGCACGGTACGGCCGTCGGAGTCCCACTGCGTCAGTCCGCGGGCACGCCAGGTCGGCAGGTCGCAGTTGCTGACGAGCGCCCCGTAGCCCGGGATGCACACCTGGCCGCCGTGCGTATGGCCGGCCAGCATGAGGTCCGCCCCACCGGCGGTGAAGTAGTCGAGGACGCGCTGGTAGGGCGAGTGCGCGACGGCGATGCGGATGTGGGGAGCATCTGCCGAGGTGCTGCTGCCCGGAGGGTAGGGCGCGTACCTGTCCCGGTCGAGGTGCGGATCGTCGACCCCCGTGAAGTCGATCCGCAGATTCCCGAAGCCGACGGACTGTGACCTGTTGGTGAGGTCCACCCAGCCGGCTGCGCCGAAGGCGCTGAACATGTCGGCCCAGGGCAGGTCCTGCGCCTTCGACTTCTTCGGAAGGATCGACGGCCCTGCGAAGTACCGCAGCGGGTTCTTGAAGACCGGCGCGTAGTAGTCGTTGGATCCGGGGACGAAGACGCCCGGGACCTTCAGGAGGGGCTCGAGCGCCTCCAGCAACGGGCCGACGGCCTTCTTGGAACTGAGGTTGTCGCCCGTGTTGACCACGAGATCGGGATTCAGGCTGGCCAGGCTGTGCAGCCAGTCGGCCTTCGACGTCTGGCCGGGCACCATGTGGATGTCCGAGAGATGGAGGACCCGCAGGGGGGCGGCGCCCGGCGGCAGGATGGGCACTGTCTCCTCCCGCAGCTGGTACAGCGTGCGCTCGACAGCCGAGGCGTAGGCGAGGGTTGCGGCCGCGGCGGTCAGGGTGAGGCCTGCCATCCAGCCGAGCGGTGCCCCGCTCCGGGTTGTCTGAGTCGATTCCACGCTAGCCGTTGCCTCCGTTGCCGCTGTTGCCCGCTTGTCCTCCAGTGGTACCACCGGTGGTGCCGCCAGTGCCAGTGCCACCCGTGTTGGTCCCGGTGTTGTTGCCCGAGTTCCGGCCGGGATTCGTCGAGCGCTGGCCGGCGATCATGCCGGCGGGAGGGTTGGCGAACGGCGCCCCGACGTACAGGCCGGGGATCTGCTGCATGAAACGCGCCCAGGACGGAGCGGCGATGAGCGAGCCGTCGATCTCCGGGTACACCTGCCCGCCGATCTCGAGCCCGCCGAGCGAACTGGTGTCTCCCTCGCCCTGCCAGTTGCCGACCCAGCTCGCCGTCACCATCCCGGAGTTGTAGCCCATGAACCAGGTCTGGGAACGCGCGTCGTTGGTGCCGGTCTTGCCCGCCATGGGGATGTCCCCGTACTCCAGGAGCTGCCCGGAGCCGTTGGTCATGACGCGCTGCGTCGCGTAGTTCACGCCACGGGCCACGTCCGCGGCGATCTTGCGTTCGCAGGACACGGCGGGGACGGGGTAGCTCGTCCCGTCGATGGCCGTCACCTCGGTGAGGGCGCGGGGATCGCAGACCACGCCTTCGTTGGCGAAACCGGAGTAGGCCTTGGCCATGGACATGGGGGCGGCTTCACCGCCACCACCGATGAGCGAGGACGGGCCGAAGCCGAACGGGACCTCTTCGCCTTCGGAGCTCTTCGCCTGGTGGACTCCCATGTCGTAGCCGATGTCCCGGATGCGGCAGAGGTCCAGCTGCTTGGCGCTCGCCATGGTGATGGTGTTCAGCGACTGGGCGAGACCGTCCAGTACGGTGGTGAACCGGTAGTTGATGTCGCCGTAGTTCTGCGGCGTGTACCCGTCCTCCTCCTGGATCAAGAACTCCCCGCCCTGCGCGCAGCTCGCCTCCCACTTGTCGAACTGGCGGTAGGTCTTCTTGGTGCCGTCGAGGACCTGGTTGAGGCTCTTGCCGTCCTCGACCCAGGCCGCGACCGTGAAGGGCTTGTAGGTCGAACCGGGCTGGAAGCCGCCGCCGCCGCCCAGGCTCTTGCTCGGGTCCCCGCCGTCGAACTGGTCGACGTTGAAGTTGAGCACCGTGTTGCCCTGGGCTGCCTCGGGGTTGTAGCGGGTGTTCTGCGCCATGGACAGGATGTTGCCGGTCTTCGGATCCAGGCTGAGCATGGTGTGGCCCACCTTGCCGTCCGTGGTGTCGGGATTCGCGGTCTCGGTCACGGCGGTCTGCGCGGCGCTCTGCACGCGGGGGTCCAGCGTGGTCTTGATGGTCAGGCCGGAGCGGTACAGGACCTTCCGGCGCGCGTCTTCCGTGTCGCCGTAGGCAGGATCGTTGAGGATCAGGTGCGTGACGTAGTCGCAGAAGTACGGAGCCTGCGCGGCGCCGACGCAACCGCTGAGGGTCGGGGAGATGGCGAGGCCGAGGTCCGTGGCGATGGCGGCGTCGTGTTCCTCCTGCGTGATCTTCCCGCGGGTCAGCATGGCGTCGATGACGAGGTTCCGGCGCTGCAGCGCACCCTCCGGGTTGGACTCCGGGCTGTACGCGCTCGGACCGTTGACGAGGCCGGCCAGCATCGCGCTCTGCGGGATGTTCAGGTCCTTGGCATCCACGTTGAAGAAGTACCGCGACGCCGCCTGCACGCCGTACGTGGTGCCGCTGAAGGGCACGATGTTGAGGTAGCCCTCGAGGATCTCGTCCTTGCTGAGCTCCTTCTCGACGGCGATGGCGAGCTTCATCTCGCGCAGCTTGTCGCCCACGGTCTTCCCGCCACCGCTCAGCGTGATGGCTCCACCGTTCTGGCGGGCCGTGTCGATCAGGACGTTGTTGACGAACTGCTGGGTGATGGTCGACGCACCACGGGAGGTACCGTTCGAGACGTTGCTGGCGATCGCACCCAGGATGCCCTCGAGGTCGACACCGCCGTGCTCGTAGTACCGGTAGTCCTCGATCGCGACCAGCGCGTCCCGCATGGTCGGGGAGACCTGGTCGAGCGTGACCGGCTGGCGGTTCTCCTCGTACAGCGTCGCGATGAGGGAGCCGTCGGCCGCCACGATCTTCGTCGGCTGGGCGAGCGCCTCGCGCTCGAGCTCGGCCGGCAGTTCCTCGAAGAACTGGATGGACGCGGAAGCCCCCGTTCCTGCGGCGGCGGCCACGGGCACGAGGAGGCCCGCGGCGAGCACACCGGCGAGCGCACTGATCCCGAGGAATGCAATGATCTTGCCGAGGGTGGTTGCCGTGTCGAACAGGGGTGATTTGCGCGCAGCCATTATTCCAGTTTACAAGCACGCGCTAGGCTTTCCTCATGAAGAAATGGGAGTACTCTACGATTCCGCTCATCATCCACGCAACGAAGCAGATCCTCGACCAGTGGGGCGATGACGGATGGGAGCTCGTGCAGGTGGTTCCCGGACCCGACGGAAACGGTCTCGTGGCGTACCTCAAGAGGGAGAAGAACTAGCAGTGTCCGCTGGAGATACCGCGATTTCAGTGGTCGAGGCGCGCCTGGCGGACCTCGGCATCACCCTTCCCGACGTGGTCCCGCCAGTGGCCTCCTACGTTCCTGCCGTCGTCACGGGCAGCCATGTGTACACCTCCGGCCAGCTGCCCTTCATTGGGGGCAAACTCACAGCTTCGGGCAAGGTCGGCGCTGCCGACGGCGTCGATGCGGCGACCGCCGCCTCCCTCGCCGCCACCTGCGCGGTCAACGCCCTGGCCGCCATCAAGAGCCAGATCGGCGACCTCGACCGCATCACGCGGATCGTCAAGGTCGTGGGGTTCGTGGCGTCCGACCCGTCCTTCACAGGCCAGCCCGGCGTCATCAACGGCGCCTCGGAGCTGCTCGGAGCAGTTCTCGGCGACGCGGGCGTCCACGCCCGCTCCGCCGTCGGCGTGGCGGTCCTCCCTCTCGACTCGCCCGTCGAGGTCGAGGTCATCGCGGAGTTCGTCTAGGCCGTGGACCGTCTCAGCACCCGGCTCTTCCCCGTCCATCCGGACCAGCGCACCGCGGCGCAGAGCTGGATCGAACACGGGGAGCGCACGCCGCTGAAAGCCCGGCCGGCGTCGTCGGTCGTCCTCCTGCGCGACAGCGCGATCGGTACGGAGACCTACCTCTCCTACCGTCGCGGGCAGTCGCCCCTGGGCGTCATCGGGTTCCCGGGTGGAAGCATCGAGGAGTCCGACGACGACGACCTCCCGTGGTTCGGCCCGACCCCCTCGATGTGGGCGAAGACCCTCGGCGTCGACGACCACCGGACGGCCCGCCGGCACGTGCTGTGCGCCATCCGTGAACTCTTCGAGGAGACCGGGGTGCTGCTCGCCGGGCCGGATGCCTCGTCCATGGTGGAGGGCACGCAGGCCAAGGAGTGGATGAAGGCGCGCGAGGCGATCAACGAGGGTGAGTGCCGCTTCTCGGAGATCCTCACCCGGCGGGGACTGGGCGTGCGCACGGACCTCATCAAGCCGCTCTCGCACTGGCTCACGCCGGACTTCGCCCATCGGCGCTTCGACACCCACTACTTCGCCGCGGCCCAGCCGGTGAACCAGGAGCCGAGCATCCTCGCGAGCAAGGGCGTCTGGGGCCAGTGGCGCTGGGCCGCCCAGGAGGTCGCGGACCGCGGCACCACGAGGCTCGGCGACGAGGTGGGCCAGCCCAATACGGTGGGCCGCACGCTCAGCGAACTCGCGGTCCCCGCGGTGGAGATCATCCTCGAGAAGATCGGCTCCTCCCGCGGCTGTATCGCCTACCTGTCGCACAAGCGCCCGGTGAAGATCTACCATCCGCAGCTCGCCGAACACGACGGCGACCTCATGCTGCAGGTCGAGTGCCCCAAGCTCAGCGAGGGCGGGTCCGTGCAGCGCGGCCGCTGACCACCCCGCCCGACGACGGAAAAGGCACCTGCCCACGGGCAGGTGCCTTTTCCGTGCTGAGAGGGATCAGCGGCTGCGCTGGCGCAGCCGCTGGATGTCCAGGATGACGACGGCGCGCGCCTCGAGGCGGAGCCAACCGCGCTGGACGAACTCCGCCAGGGCCTTGTTGACGGTCTCACGCGAAGCCCCGACGAGCTGTGCCAGTTCCTCCTGCGTGAGTTCGTGCGCCACGAGGATGCCGTCGGTCGCCGGCCGGCCGAAACGGTCCGCGAGGTCGAGCAGGGCCTTGGCCACACGACCGGGGACATCGGAGAACACGAGGTCCGCGAGCGATTCGTTGGTGCGGCGGAGGCGGCGCGCAAGGGCCTGCAGGAGCTGGGCCGAGACCTCGGGACGGGTCTCGAGCAGCGTGCGGAGGTTCTCGTTCTTCAGGCCGGCGAGGCGCGTCTCCGAGACGGCCGTCGCCGTCGCGGTGCGCGGGCTCGGATCGAAGAGGGCCATCTCGCCGAACAGCTCGCCCGGGCCGAGGATCGCGAGGAGGTTCTCCCGGCCGTCCTGCGCGGTGCGGCCGAGCTTGATCTTGCCGGAGACGATGAAGTACAGCTGGTCGCCCTGGTCGCCCTCGCGGAACACCGACGACCCGCGGGGGAGGTCCACCTCGATCAGCTCGTCCGTGAGTGCGGCGAAGACGTCGTCCCCCAGCGAAGCGAAGAGGGGCGCCCTGCGCAGTACCTCGATATCCATTGATTCTCCTGATGCGTCTCTAGTACGTCGTCCATGCGGCGGTCCGCGCTGTCCTCCGCCCTCCATCTTGCCGTACCGAAGCGGTTGTGACGACTGATACACGCTCCGGTGGCCCTATTCCGGGTGCAGCACCCTCGTTCCCACACTCCTCCCATGCTGCGCCGCTAGAATCGCTCGAAGCGTCGTGAGGAACGTAGCCCTCCGTCCACCATAGCCAGGGGAGAATATACGTGCCGGACTTCAGCCTCGCCGAGTTCACCCTCCTCGACCTCGTCCTGGCGCTGGTCCTCCTCGGATACCTCGTGACAGGGCTCCGGAACGGGTTCCTCGTCACGCTGGGCGGCATCGCCGGGTTCGTCGCGGGTGCGGTGGCGGCCTTCTTCGCCGTACCCCTCGTCAGCGCCTGGGTGCCGGACAACCCCTGGCGCCTGATCGCGGTCATCGCCACCGTGATCGTCCTCATCATCGTGGGCCAGGCCGTCGGTTCCGCCCTCGGCGCCTCGATCCGCCGCTGGTCCGACTTTCCTCCGCTGCGGGTCGTCGACCGTCTCCTCGGCGGCGTCGTCAACGTGGTCGTCGCCGCGCTGGTCCTGTCGATGCTGGCCTTCAGCGTCGGGACGCTCGGCGTCCCGTTCCTGTCCCAGCAGCTGGCGTCCTCCCAGGTGATCCGCGGCATCGACACGGCGACGCCGGGGCCGGTGCGCTCGTGGCTGGCGCAGCTGCGGACCATCGCGGTCGACGACGGGATCCCCACCATCCTGGAGAGCGTCGGGCCCGTGACGCCGGCCGACGTGCCGGACGAGTCCGTGGACACTCCCGAGCTCGCAGCAGCGGCCGATTCGGTAGTCCGGATCACCGGCACGGCCTTCCAGTGCGGCCAGAACCAGACCGGATCGGGTTTCGTCGTCGCGCCCGACCGGGTGGTCACCAACGCGCATGTCGTCGCCGGGGTGGACGAGCCCGTCGTCGAGGTTCCGGGTGCGGTAGCGCTGCCCGGTCGGGTGGTGCAGCTCGACACGGCCCGCGACATCGCCGTGATCGCGGTCGACGGCCTCGACGCCGTTCCGCTGCCGCTCGGCGACGACCTGGCGAACGGGACGACGGCGGCATTCGCGGGCTACCCGGCAGGTGGCCCGTACCGGATCCAGCCCGCGAGCGTCCAGGGACTCACCCCCGTGCTGGTGAACGACATCTACGGCGCGAACCCGCGGCCGCTGCAGGTGTACAGCCTCGCCGCGAACGTCCAGCAGGGGAATTCGGGCGGTCCGCTGCTGGACCTGCAGGGCCGGGTCGCCGGCGTGGTCTTCGCGAAGTCCACCGCCGACGCGCCCGTCGGCTATGCGCTCTCGCTCGCGGAGCTGCGTCCCATCGTCGAGAGCGCCGAAGGGCTGCAGGACGCCGTCTCCGCCGGGCAGTGCACGAGGGCGGACCAGGCCCGCTGATACGCTGACAGCCACACGTCGCTCTTCGACCAGGGGGAACCGGTATGGCCCGCGAACGGGGTGCCCGCACCGGGCCGGTGCGCACGAAGACACCACCGGTGTTCATGTACCACTCCATCAGCCCGTCGGACCAGCCGGATCCGTACCGGCTGCGGGTGCACCCGGACCGACTGGACCGGCACCTGCGGTTGCTGCGGCGGCTGGGCCTGCGTGGAGTGTCCCTGTCGGAGCTGCTGCGGGCGGCGGAACGGGGCGAGGCGCGCGGTCTTGTCGGGCTCACCTTCGACGACGGCTACACCGACTACCTGGAGCACGCCCTCCCGATCCTGCAGAGGCACGGGATGACCAGCACGCTCTATGCGGTGGCCGGACGCCTCGGGGGCGGCAACGAGTGGGACGACGGCCCGCGGCTCGGCCTGATGGATGCCGACGGGCTCCGCGCCGTCGCCGCCGCCGGCCAGGAGGTCGGCAGCCACACTCTGACCCATCCCCACCTGCCCGGTGCCGATGCGGAGTTCCTGGCCGCGGAGATCGGCGGCAGCCGGACGGTCCTGCAGGACATCCTGCAGACGGAGGTCCCGAGTTTCTGCTATCCCTACGGCGAGTTCGACGAGGCGGCCGCGGATGCCGTCCGTGCAGCCGGGTACGACCACGGCTGCGTGATCGGCGACTACGACCCGGGCGACCGGTTCACCCTGCCGCGCTGCTACGTCAGTCCTCGCGACACGAGCGCGCACCTGGTGGCACGCATGGCGCGGCACGCGGTGCGCCTGCGCTGACGACTGCCCGCGTCCGTCCGGGCTACAGCCACTCGATGGACTGTCCGTGCGGCCCGGTACGTGCGACCGTGACGCCGTTGTGCTGCAGCACGAACCGCCCGTCCTCCTCCCCGGGCGCCTTCTCCATCGCGCCGGCCACACCGGCCAGCGTGCCGTGGCCCTCGTGCGAAAGCCAGTGCACCGGGCGCTGCCGGTCCGTGGCGAGCCGCATCATCGTGTCCCGGAAGCGGTCCCGCCCCGCCCGGTCGAGGTAGGCGAGCACGGCGCTGTGGAACACGACGACGACGGCGTCGGAGGGCGCACGGGCGACGAGCGGCAGGATCTGCTCGTTCAGGTCCCCGCGGATGAGCAGCGGCGGTTCCGCGCGGACGACGCCGAGGGCCGCGCGGAGGCGTTCCGCTCGGAAGCGGTGCTCGGGCCAGACGAGTGACTCGAGCCAGCGGACGTCGTCGTCGTTCCCCGCATCGAGCGGGTTCAGGTCGATGCCCGCCCGCCAGACCACCTCGGGCAGCGACGACGGCACGGGCACGCGGCCTTCCACCGCACAGCCCAGCGGCGGTACCGGGGACCCGCCGGGCGGGTGCAGGGAGGGGCCGGGGGAGTAGGAATAGGCGTAGCGGTCGGGGTACAGGCAGGCCCCGGCGGAAGCGCCGACCTCGACCAGCGCGAGCGGCCTGCCTTCGTCGGCGCTGATCGCCGCCAGGGACGGCAGCAGGACCGCGCACCTGCCGGCCTCGTTGGTCTGGGTGGCTCGCGTCTCCATCACATGCCGGATGGTCTCCCAGGAGTCGAGCACGAAGGACCGGAAGGCGGCGTAGTCCCCGAGCGGGACCCCGACGAAACGCGCTGCTCCGAGGAACAGGACGGGCTGGCGGCGTGCCGCGGGGAGCGTGTCCAGCAGGGCGAGGAGCTCGTCGTCGCCGCTGACGCCCATGCACCACTCGTCGTACAGCGGTGAATAGCCCCGCGTCTCGACCTCGGCGAAGCTGCGATAGCGCACGGATGTCGCAGTGTCTGTTTCAGTCATCGGTCCTCCGGTTTCAGGAACGTTTCGCGCGGATGTCGCCGGCCCGATCCGTCGCGCGCGATGCCAAATCGTAACCACTGATGCTCCCGAAATGCCGCCGGCGGCCCCGCCGGAAGTTAGGCTCGTCACACGGATCAGCGCGTTCGCCGCTGTGGTCCCCATGGATACCGGTCACATCCGGTAGGAATCACTCGTTCACCAGGGAGCAACACATGTCCAACCGAGGCACATCCGTGCGCGGCGCAGGTTTCGCGAGGAAACGCGCTGCGCTCACTGCAGGATTCTCCATCGCAGCACTCCTCCTGACCGGCTGCGTCCAGAGCCAGCGCGAGGAGAGCACCGGCACCGAGGGCGAAGCCGCCGTCGACTCCACCTTCGTCTTCGCCGCGTCGTCCGACCCGAAGTCGCTCGATCCCGCCTTCGCCAGCGATGGCGAGTCCTTCCGCGTCAGCCGCCAGATCTTCGAGGGCCTCGTCGGCGTCGAGCCCGGCACCGCCGACCCCGCGCCGCTGCTCGCCGAGTCCTGGGAGACGGCCGAGGACGGCCTGTCCACGGTCTTCCAGCTCAAGGAAGGCGTCACCTTCCACGACGGCACGCCCTTCAACGCGGAAGCCGTCTGCTTCAACTTCGACCGCTGGTACAACTGGACCGGCATCCAGCAGGCCGAGACGACGTCGTACTACTACGGCTCCCTGTTCCGCGGCTTCGCGGACAGCCCCGAGAATGCCGTCTACGAGTCCTGCGAGGCCAACGGGGACAACGAAGTCACCGTCAACCTCGCCAAGCCCTTCGCCGGATTCATCGCCGCGCTCTCCCTGCCGGCCTTCGCCATGCAGAGCCCGACGGCCCTCGAGGAGTTCGCCGCCGACGAGATCGGCGGCACCGCGGAAGCCCCCTCGCTGAGCGAGTACGCCCTCGGCCACCCCGTGGGCACCGGGCCGTTCAAGTTCGACTCCTGGGACGTCGGGCAGCAGCTCGAGCTCTCGATCTTCGACGACTACTGGGGCGAGAAGGGCCAGATCACCACCACGATCTTCCGCATCATCGACGACCCGCAGGCACGCCGCCAGGCCCTCGAGGCCGGGGACATCGACGGCTACGACCTCGTGGCTCCCGCCGACACGCAGTCGCTCAAGGACGCCGGCTACAACATCACCCCGCGCGATCCGTTCACCATCCTCTACCTGGGCATGAACCAGGCCATCCCCGAACTCAAGGACCCGAAGGTCCGCGAGGCCATCGCCCACGCGATCGACAAGGACGCGCTCGTCTCCCAGACGCTGCCCGAGGGCACGAAGGTCGCCACCCAGTTCATCCCCGACGTCGTCGACGGCTACAACGAGGACGTCACGACGTACGACTACGATCCCGAGCGTGCGAAGGAACTGCTGACCGAAGCCGGCTACCCGGACGGCTTCGAGGTCACCTTCAACTACCCGACGAACGTCTCCCGTCCGTACATGCCGACGCCCGAGCAGGTCTTCACCAACCTCCAGGCGCAGCTCGACGAGGTGGGCATCACGGTCACGCCGGCTCCCGCCGCCTGGTCGCCCGACTACCTGAACCAGGTGCAGGGCACCCCGGACCACGGCCTGCACCTGCTCGGCTGGACCGGCGACTACAACGACACCGACAACTTCATCGGCGTCTTCTTCGGCCAGGAGAAGCTGGAATTCGGCTTCGACAACCCCGAGCTGTTCGCGGCCCTCGACGAGGCCCGTGGCATGAGCGACCGGGAGCAGCAGACGGAGATGTACAAGGAGATCAACGAGCAGATCGCCGAGTTCAACCCGGCCATCCCGCTCGCCCACCCGGCTCCCTCGCTGGCCTTCGCGCCCCGCGTCACCTCGTACCCGGCGAGCCCCGTCAACGACGAGGTCTTCACCGACATCGAGCTGAGCGAGTAGCAGCAGTACCCGTGTGGAGCCGGTCCCGGTCGGGACCGGCTCCATCGCGCTGTAGGCCCCCTGTCCGGCTCGCGCCGGTCGACCCGGAAGGATCCCCCGAGTGTTACGCGTCATCGGCAAGCGGCTAGCCCTGCTCATCCCCACCCTGTTCGGACTGTCCATCCTGCTGTTCCTCTGGGTCCGCAGCCTCCCCGGCGGTCCGGCGACCGCCCTGCTCGGGGAGAAGGCGACACCCGAGGCGATCGCCCGCGTCAACGAGCTGTACGGTTTCGACCGACCCCTGCTCACCCAGTACCTCACCTACATGGGCCGGCTGCTCCGGGGCGACTTCGGCGTCTCGATCAACACCGGGCGCCCGGTGCTCGAGGAGTTCGCCACCCGCTTCCCCGCGACCCTCGAGCTCACCGTCGTCGCCCTGATCTTCGCGATCGGCGTCGGTGTCCCGCTCGGCTACCTGGCCGCGCGGTACTACGGCCGGTTCCTCGACCACAGCTCCGTGGTGCTGAGCCTCATCGGCATCACCGTGCCCGTCTTCTTCCTGGCGTTCATCCTCAAGTACCTGTTCGCCATCCAGTGGTCCCTGCTGCCGCCCGACGGCCGGCAGAACCCCCGCATCGACGCGACCCACTACACGCAGTTCTACGTGCTCGACGGACTGCTCACGGGCGAGTACGACGCCGCGTGGGACGCGTTCCTGCACCTCATCCTGCCGGGCCTCGCCCTCGGGACCATCCCGCTCGCGATCATCGTCCGCATCACGCGCGCCTCGGTCCTCGAGGTGCAGAACGCCGACTACGTCCGCACGGCCCGCGCCAAGGGCCTGATGGAACGCACCATCCGCGGCAGCTTCATCCTGCGGAACGCCATGCTCCCCGTCGTCACGACCATCGGCCTGCAGCTGGGCCTGCTCATCTCGGGGGCGGTCCTGACGGAGACGGTCTTCGCCTTCAACGGCATCGGCCGGTTCCTGCGCGACGCGATCTTCGGCCTGGACTACCCCGTGCTCCAGGGCTTCATCATCTTCATCGCGATCCTGTACGCCCTGATCAACCTGATCGTCGACCTGTCCTACTCCGTCATCGACCCGAGGGTGCGTGTGCAATGAGTACCATCCTGCCTCCCGCCGCCGGCGGTTCAGCGGCTCCGAACGATCCCGCCATCGACAGCGGTCGGGGCACCGGCCTCTGGAAGGACGCCTTCCTCCGCCTGCGCAGAAACCCCCAGGCGATCGTCGGTGCCGTCATCATCGGCCTCTTCCTGCTCGTGGCCGTCCTCGCGCCCATCCTGGCGCCGTACGGCGGCAACGAGCTCCCGGGCCGCACCTCCATCACGCCCACCACCATCCCCGGTCCCGGTGAGATCGACGGGTTCCCGCTGGGTCTGGACCGGTTCGGCGGGGACGTGCTCAGCAAGCTCATCTGGGGCGCCCAGGCGTCACTGCTGATCGGTGTCGTCTCGACGGCGCTCGGCCTGGCGGGCGGCATGCTGCTCGGCGTCCTGGCCGGCGGGCTCGGTGGCTGGGTGGACAACCTCATCATGCGTTTCGTGGACATCCTGCTGTCCGTCCCCAACCTCCTGCTCGCCGTCAGCATCGCAGCGGTCCTCGGCCAGAGTTCGTACGCCATCATGATCGCGATCGGCGTCTCGCAGATCCCGATCTTCGCGAGGCTCCTGCGGTCCTCCATGCTGTCGCAGCGGGGAGCGGACTACATCCTGGCGGCCCAGACACTCGGGCTCAGCCGCCGGACCATCACCATGAGCCACCTGCTGCCGAACAGCATGGGGCCGGTGATCGTGCAGGCGACCCTCACGCTCGCCACCGCCGTGATCGACGCGGCGGCGCTGTCGTTCCTGGGCCTCGGCGGCGGGCTGCCCCAGGCTGCGGAGTGGGGGCGCATGCTCACCTACGCGCAGGCGGAACTCGCGGTCGCTCCGCAGCTCGCCTTCCTGCCCGGAGCGTGCATCGCGATCACGGCGCTGGGCTTCACCCTCCTGGGGGAGTCGCTGCGCGAGGCACTCGATCCGAAGACCCGCAGGAAGTAGCGACCGGCGCTCCGGTGCAGCAGCGGCCACCACCCCTCGGGGTGGTGGCCGCTGCTGGTGACGGGGTCAGGTGCAGGAGGCCCGAGGGCCGGACGTCCTCCTACCGGGCGTGCCGGTCCAGCCGGTGCGGATCGATGAGCAGGGCGGGGTCCCAGCCACCCGCGGTCGCCGCGGCCCGGTAGGTGGCCCGCAGGAACCGCAGCAGCGTCGCATCCGGATCCTCGCTGTTCCGCACGGCCTCGTAGGGCAGCAGGAACTGGCGGAACTCGGTGCTGTAGTAGGCGCCCTCGACGTCGATGACGGCATCGCGGTATCCGTCGGGCTCGGGGTAGGCATAGGAGTAGAAGGCGCCCTCGTCGCCGCCGCCGGGCCAGAACCCGCAGCTGGAGAGCTCGTGCGAGTAACCCTCCTCCATGACCCAGTCGGCGCAGTTCGGGGCACCGCCCGGATGGGTGGGGGCAGGGCGTCCGGTGAAGCGCGTGCACGCGAGGTCCATGGCGCCCCAGAAGAAGTGCACGGGGCTCACCTTGCCGAGGAACTCGGCGCGAAAGCGCGTGAGGACCCGCTCCGCCTGGATGAGCTGCCGCCAGAACGCCGTGACGGCCACTGCGTCGTAGGACGCATGGTGGTGGTCCTCGGCGAAGGGCACGGCGGGATCCACCTCCGTGGGCACGGCCCGGATCGGTGCGTCGATGCCGAGCTCGGCCAGTGCCGTCATGGTCCGTGCGTGGAACTCGGCCACCGACTGCGGCTCGAGGGGCACGCTGCGGTCCTCTCCGGAACTGCTGCGCACCACCAGGCGGTGCGCCACGACGTCGACCTCGATGTCGAACATCCCGTCCCCATAGGGGATGGCGGAGGTGCCGAGCCCGCGCGGTGTCACGTAGAGCGGCACCTGCCACCAGTGGTTGACCAGCGGAGCGTGCGCCATGCGGATCTTGCCGACCACCTGGAGCCACATGTGCAGCGTCGCCTGTGTGTCCTGCCAGTCCGCGACGCGTAGCGCCGGCCAGCCCGTCGTCGTCCCCGTGATCACCTGGTCGCTCATCCTGTTCCTCCGCCTCGTCGTGTGCGGCCAATCTATGCGCCCTTCCCGCGCTGGTACAGGCCATGACGATTCGTGGCGCTTGCTAGGGTGGCATCCGACGGATCCCGGCCGAGGCGGAACACGTACGCAGTGCGCGTTCCTCTCCGGGGTCACCCCGGGGCACGCAGACCGACCAGCACAGGGCGCCTCAGGCGCCTGACTGCGCTCCGCGCAGCTCAGCGCCCGAACAGAGGGACAGGTCGGCCGGGATCCGTCGCGCTGTCCCACACCGGTGCGGCGATGCCCAGGCGAAGGGGAGCCATGGACGACACCGGATCCCTGGCGGACGACCGCGGACTCCTCCCTGCCCGGGGCGGCCCGGACCGGGCCCGTCGTGCGACGGCGGCGGCCAGGACGCTCGCCCGGACGCCTGCGCCCGGCGGCCCGGGGCTCGCGTTCCTCCTCGCGGGGCGTTCCTGACGCGCCCGTCTGGCAGCGCGAGGACCTCCTGGACGCCGGTGCCACCATCCTCGGGGCCGGCGGCGCTGGCTCGGGCCACTCGTCCGCGCCGTGCTCGCCGGCTACCCGCGGCGGCCCGGCGGCGCGCCGCGTGAGCTGGGCCGCTGGATCAGCGCCCAACCGGTGTTCACGGACGCGATCGGGAGAGCGGCCGCGAGAGGCGTCCCGGTCACTCCGGCCCGGTACCTGACCGCAGGAGGCCCGGAGGAGGGGCGCCGCCTATCCCTCGTGGACCCCGGGACGGGGGCACCGGCACCACCGGGCGCCGGGGATCCGGGCCGGCTCGCGCAGGAGCTCAGGCTGACCCCGGGCGAGCTCGACTGGTTCGCCGACACCCGGTCCTGGAACCGGCGTGCACCGAACCAGGCGCTGCGGCACTACCGCTACGAGTGGCGCTCCCGCCCGGGACGAGTTCCGCGGCTCCTGGAGGTCCCCGGGATCCGCCTGCGCACCGTGCAGCGCCGGGTGCTCGATCTCGTCCTCGCCCCGATCCCCCTGCACCCCGCCGCCCATGGGTTCGTCCCGGGGCGCAGCGCGAGGACGGGTGCGGCTGTCCACGCCGGGACCGACGTCGTCATCTCCCTGGACCTCGTCTCCTTCTTCGCGCGTGTGTCACCGGGTCGGATCTTCGGCGTGCTGCGGCAGGCGGGCTGCCCCGAGGCCACCGCGCATGTCCTCACCGGGCTCTGCACCCACTCCGTTCCCGAGGCGGTGCTGCGAGCCATGCCCGGCGGCGGCACTGCGGAGGAGCGCTTCGCACTCGTCCAGGCGCTGCGTGCCGCGCATCTCCCGCAGGGCGCGCCGTCGTCACCCGGCCTCGCCAACCTCGCGGTGCGGCGGCTCGACTCCCGGCTGGCGGGCTGGGCGGAGGCAGCCGGTGGCTCGTACACGCGCTACGCGGACGACCTCGCCTTCAGCGGCCCGGCCGGCCTCGCCCGCCGGGCGGACGCTTTCCTCCGGGGCGTGGAGCGCATCGTCGCGGCCGAGGGCCACCTGGTGAACAGGCGCAAGACCCGCGTGCGCGGCGCGGCGACGCGGCAGACCGTGACGGGCGTCGTCGTCAATGCGCATCCGAACGTGGCACGGGCCGACTACGACGCCCTCAAGGCGACCCTGCACAACTGCCTCGTCCACGGCCCGGAGTCGCAGCGACGCGGGCAGGCCGACTTCCGTGCACACCTCGGCGGGCGCATCTCCTGGGTGGAGTCCCTGAACCCGCTGCGCGGCCGCAAGCTCCGGGAGGCCTTCGACCGCATCAGCTGGTGACGGCCGCTAGGAGGCGAGGTCCTCGTCGATGTTGAGCTCGTTGCCCGGGATGGAGGCGAGCAGCCTCCGGGTGTAGGGGTGGCGTGGATTCTGGAAGACCTCCTCGGAGCTGGCGGCCTCCACGAGCTCGCCGTCCTTCATCACGCACACGTAGTCCGAGATGAGGCGGACGACGGCGAGGTCGTGGGAGATGAAGAGGTAGCTGAGACCCAGTTCGGACTGCAGGTCGCCGAGGAGCTTCAGGATCTGCGCCTGCACCAGGACGTCGAGCGCGGAGACGGGCTCGTCGCAGACGATCAGCTCGGGCTGCAGGGCGAGGGCCCGTGCGATCGCCACACGCTGCCGCTGCCCCCCGGAGAGTTCCGCCGGGTAGCGGCGCAGGGCGTTCTGCGGGAAGGACACCTGGTCCATCAGCTCGCGGACGCGCGCCGCACGCTCCTTGCGGGACCCGCGCTTGTAGGCGTTGAGGGGTTCTTCGACGATGCGCTCGATCGTGAACATCGGGTTCAGCGAGGAGTAGGGGTCCTGGAAGATCGGCTGCACGCGCTGGCGGAAGTCGTTGAGCTGCGCCTTGTCGAGGGTGGCCACGTCCATGCCGTCGAACGTCATGGTCCCCGAGGTCGGCTCGATCAGCTTGAGGAGCATGCGGGCCGTGGTGGTCTTGCCCGAGCCGGACTCGCCGACGATCGCCACGGTCTGCCCGCGCGGGACATCGAGCGTGACGTTCTTCGCCGCGTAGAAGTCCTCCTTGCTGCCGCGGCGCTTGTAGATCTTCGTGAGGTCGCGGATCTCGACGATGTTCGCGGGAGCGGCGGGGCCGGCGGGAGCCGTGTGAATGCCGGGTTCGGCCGGACGGTCCGACGACGTCGTCGCAGCGTGCGCTCCGGCAGCAGCGCGGGGTGCGTCCTGGGCATCCCCATCGATCGACGTGGAGAGGTGGTCCACGGCGTGGCCGGCGGCGTGCCCGGTAGGACCCGCGCCGTCGTGTCCCGCCTCGTGCTCGGCGAAGACGGCCTCGGCGAGCTTGAGTCTGCTGGCGGCGTCCGCCGTGAAGGCACCGGGGCGCAGGCGTACGGCGGCGACGCTCGGAGCCGCCCGGACGAGGGACTGCGTGTAAGGGTGCTGTGGATCGTTGAGCAGCTGCTCGGCCGGGCCGGTCTCGACCACGCGGCCGCGATGCATCACCACGAGCTGCGAGGCGCGCTCGGCAGCGAGCCCGAGGTCGTGGGTGATGAGGAGGACCGATGTACCGAGCTGTTCGGTCATCGTCTCGATCTGGTCGAGGATGGTGCGCTGCACGGTGACGTCCAGGGCCGACGTCGGTTCGTCGGCGATGAGCAGGCGGGGCTGGCAGGCGAGGCCGATCGCGATCAGGGCCCGCTGCCGCATGCCGCCCGAGAACTCGTGCGGGTACTGCTTGGCGCGCTCGCCGGCGTCGGGCAGGCCCGCGGCGGTCAGCACGTCGATGACGCGCTGCTTGACGTCCTTCTTGGTCGCCATGCCGTGGACGAGGAGTGTCTCGGCGACCTGCGTGCCGATCTTCGTCACCGGGTTCAGGTTGGACATCGGGTCCTGCGGTACGAGGCCGATCGCCCTGCCGCGGACGGAGCGCATCTTCGCTTCCGGCAGGTCCACCAGGTTCTGGCCCTCGAAGAGGATGCTGCCGGAGGTGACCCGGCCGTTGCCGGGCAGGAGACCGATGCACGCCATCGCCGTCGTCGACTTGCCCGACCCCGATTCTCCGACGATCGCCAGGGCACTGCCGCGCTCGAGCGTGAAACTCGCGTCCTCGACCGCCCGGACCTCGCCGTGGGTGGTCCGGAAGCTCACCGCCAGGTTGCGCACCTCGAGCAGGGGTGCGTCGAGGTTCTCTGGCTGGGCGGCCGCGCTTCCGGCGGGAGTGATGTCCGTCATAGCACCATCGTGCCCTATGTCCGCGGCCGTCGCCGTCCACCGGACGGCGCCCCGGCTAACTTTTCGGGAACGATGCGGCGCCGCCGGCCGCAGCGGTGAGTCGGGCCGCGAGGTGGTCCACCGCCAGGCGGTAGCCGTCGACGCCCGCGCCGACGATCACGGCGTCCGCGACGCCCGAGAGGAAGGAGTGGTGCCGGAACTCCTCGCGCCGGTGCACGTTGCTGATGTGCACCTCGACGACCGGGAGGCCCACCCCGGCGAGGGCGTCCCGGATGGCGATCGAGGTGTGCGTGAAGGCGCCGGCGTTGATGACGATCCCGTCCGACGTTGTGCGTGCGGCGTGGATGGCGTCGATGATCTCGCCCTCGTGGTTGGACTGCATCGCCGTCGTGGTGCACCCGCGCTCCCGCGCGGCGTCCGACGCGAGGCGGACGACGTCGTCGAGCGTCGCCGTCCCGTACACGGCCGGTTCCCTGGTGCCGAGCAGGTTCAGGTTCGGGCCGTTGATCACGAGGATGCTGGGGGTACGTGCCGGGGTCATGCCCTAACTATGCCGCACTCCCGGCGCCGGCCGACGGAACCGGGAGGCGCGAGCGCAACCGCACCGCGCCCACCGCGCCGGCCACCGTCACGAGGCTCATGGCGGCGAGGACGACGCCCGGGTGCCACCAGGCACCGTCCGTCGCGATGCCGAACTGCTGGGTGATCGACGGGGCGAAGCCTGCGACGATCGCGGCGATGCTGTAGGCGAAGGACAGGGCGGTGAACGCCGTCGCCGGCCGGAAGATGTCCGCCATCAAGCCGCCGAGGGCTGCCCAGCTGGCGGTCGGCAGGATCCCGCCGAGGATGATCGCGGCGATGTACAGGGGTTCCGTCGCGATGCTGATGGTCCAGTACAGCGGGAAGGCGATCAGCGCGGTCCCGAGCGCCCCGCCGGCGACCACCTTCGCGGACCCGATGCGCATCGCCAGGTAGCCGAAGGCCGGGATGGTGACGAGCTGGAGGATCGACCCCACGAGGGCCGCGTTCAGCACCGTCGCCTGGGACAGGCCGAGGGTCCCGGTGCCGTAGGCCTGGGTGTAGGTGACCATGAGGAAGTAGGAGCCGATGCCCAGGACCGCGGAGGCGATGGCGACCACGATCGCGGTGGGCTGGGACTTCAGGACCTCGAGGAAGGGGACGCGGGGGAGGGCGTGCTGCCGGCTCGTCTCCTGGAAGACGGGCGTCTCGTCGATGGCGAGCCGGAGGTAGATCGCGATGGCGAGGAACGGGAAGGCGAGCAGGAACGGGATGCGCCAGCCCCAGGTCGTCATGACGTCCGGGGCGACGACGGCGAGGACGAGGAAGATGGCGGAGATCAGCATGGTGCCGACGGGGGACCCGAGCTGGGGGATCGAGGCGTAGAGCGCGCGCTTGCGGGGTTCGGCGTGCTCGGTGGCGATGAGGATCGAGCCGCCCCACTCACCGCCGAGGGAGAGGCCCTGCAGCAGTCGCAGCACGGTCAGGATGATCGGCGCCCACACACCGATGGTGTTGTAGTCGGGCAGCAGCCCGACGGTGCCGGTGGCCAGCCCCATCAGGGTGATGGTCCAGATCAGGGTGCGCTTGCGCCCGATCCGGTCACCGAGGTGTCCGAAGAGGATCGCGCCGAGCGGGCGTGCGACGAATCCCATCGCGAAGACCAGGAACGCCGAGAGCGTCCCCGCGAGCGGATCCTGCTCGGTGAAGAACACGGTGTTGAAGACGAGCGCGGCGGCGGTGCCGAACACGTAGAAGTCGTAGGACTCGAGGGCTGTTCCGACGAAGGAGGCTCCGGCGACGCGGCGGGCCATGCGCGGATTCGATACGGGGGGTTGCTGCACGGTAGTGGACACGCTGAAATCATCCTCTCGCTCCGGCGTAGGGGCCATCTTTTCGGACGAACGTCACATCCCGGGCGGGCCGCCCCCGTTGCGGACGCGGCCGGGGCCGCTCAGGCGGGCAGGGCGGAGCCGGTGCGGGCGGTGATGATGGCACGTCCCGTGGCGATGAGCGACTCCGTGATCGCCGTCGGGTCGCCCATGTAGCCCTGCACCATGGCGCCGTCGCGCAGCATGATGAGCTGGTCCGCGACGGCCTCGGGCCGCTCCACCCCGAGCTCGGACAGCAGTTCCGTGACGACGGAGTGCAACCACGCGCGGTACCGCTCGACGGTGGCGCGGACCACGTTGCCGGCCGCCGGGTACTCTGCGGCCGCATTGATGAAGGTGCATCCGCGGAATCCCGGCCGGCAGGCCGCACTGCCGTTGGCGGCGGCCAGTGCGAGCAGGACGCTGCAGGCATCCGGGCCCGCAGCACGCTCCCTGTCGACGGCGGTCCGCAGCTGCTCCAGCTGGTGCTCGAGGTAGGCCACCACGAGGTGCTCCTTGGACCGGAAATGCCGGTAGAAGGTCACCTTCGTGGTCCCGGCGTCGGCGATCACCCTGTCCGCACTGACCGAGCGGATGCTGTCGGCGTCGAACAGTCGGGTCGCGGACGCGAGGATGCGGTCCCGGACGGAGAGCGGGGCGTTCATGGATGCTCCAGTGGGAAGGGGAGGATTTGGGTCAGGTGGAGTTACTAGTTAGTCTACCGGAAGGAGTAGGGGGCCACTCCGGCCCCCACGACGGAAGGATCTCCCCACATGAGTGCTCTCTACACCGCGGTCGCAACAGCCACGGGCGACGGACGCAACGGCAAGGCGCACACGGACGACGGGCAGCTCGTCGTCGACCTGGCGGTCCCCAAGGAGATGGGCGGCGCCGGTGGCGCCACGAACCCCGAGCAGCTCTTCGCCGTCGGCTACGCCGCCTGCTTCCACAGTGCGCTGAAGCTCGTCGCGAGCCGCACCAAGGCCAGGATCAGCGACACGGCGGTCACCGCCGAGGTGAGTATCGACGCGGTCGACGGCGGCGCCTTCCAGCTCGCCGTCGCCCTGCACGCCGAGATCGGCGGCGTGGACCAGGAGACGGCGGACGCACTCGTCGAGCAGGCTCACCAGGTGTGCCCCTACTCGAACGCGACGCGCGGCAACATCGAGGTCACGGTCGACGCCACGATCGGCTGATCCGTTCCGGCCGATACGCGGAGAGGCCCCCGCGGGCGCGGGGGCCTCTCCGTATCGTGTCGAGCACTACTTCCGGAGCGAGACGGCGATCTGCTGCATGATCGTGGGATCGGACAGCGTCGTGGCGTCGCCCACCTCGCGGCCCTCGGCGACGTCCTTGAGCAGGCGCCGCATGATCTTCCCGCTGCGGGTCTTCGGCAGTTCGGGCACCACCAGGATGTTCCGCGGCTTGGCGATGGGTCCGATCTCCTTGCCCACGTGGTTGCGCAGGGTGGTGACGATGTCGTCGTCGTCCTTCGCCGAGCCCCGCAGGATGACGAACGCGACCACGGCCTCGCCCGTCGTCTCGTCACTGGCGCCGACGACGGCGGCCTCCGCGACCGACGGGTGGCTCACCAGCGCCGATTCGATCTCGGTGGTGGACAGGCGGTGGCCGGAGATGTTCATGACGTCGTCGACCCGGCCGAGGAGCCAGATGTCCCCGTCGCCGTCCTTCTTGGCGCCGTCCCCGGCGAAGTACATGCCGTCGAAGCGGGACCAGTAGGTGTCCTTGAACCGCTGCGGGTCGCCCCAGATACCCCGAAGCATGGCCGGCCACGGCTCGCGGATCACCAGGTAGCCGCCGGAGCCGTCCGGCACCGACACCCCCATCTCGTCGACGACGTCGACGGCGATGCCCGGTACGGCGACCTGCGCGGAACCCGGCTTGGTCGCGGTCACCCCGGGCATCGGCGCGATCATGTGCGCGCCGGTCTCCGTCTGCCACCACGTATCCACGATCGGCGCCTGTCCGCCGCCGATCACCTCCCGGTACCACATCCAGGCCTCGGGGTTGATCGGTTCCCCGACGGATCCGAGCACGCGGATCGACGAGAGGTCGTACTTCTGCGGGATGTCCCGGCCCCACTTCATGAACGTGCGGATGGCCGTCGGTGCCGTGTAGAGGATGGATACCCTGTACTTCTCGATCAGCTCCCACCAGCGGCCCTGGTGCGGGGTGTCCGGCGTGCCCTCGTACATCAGCTGGGTGGCGCCGTTCACGAGGGGCGCGTAGGTGACGTAGCTGTGCCCGGTGACCCAGCCGATGTCCGCCGTACACCAGAAGACGTCGGTCTCGGGTCGCAGGTCGAAGGTGTTCCTGTGGGTGAATGCTGTCTGGGTGAGGTAACCGCCGGTCGTGTGCAGGATGCCCTTCGGCTTCCCCGTGGTGCCCGAGGTGTAGAGGATGAACAGCGGGTGCTCCGAGTCGTGCGCCACGGCGACGTGCTCCTCCGGGGCGCCGTCGACGACGTCGTGCCACCAGGTGTCGCGCCCCTCGGTCCATTCGACCGGCTCGTTGTTGCGGCGGACCACGACCACGCTCGTGACGGTGTGGCCTTCCTTCTCGAGGGCCCCGTCGACCGCCGGCTTGAGGGGGCTCGGCTTGCCGCGGCGGTAGGTGCCGTCGGAGGTGACCACGAGCTTGGCCTCGGCGTCGTCGATGCGGCTGCGCAGGGCGTCCGCCGAGAAGCCGCCGAAGACGACGGAGTGGACGGCGCCGATCCGGGCGCAGGCGAGCATCGTGACGACCGCCTCGGGGATCATGGGCAGGTAGACGGCGACGCGGTCGCCCTTCCCGACGCCGAGCGACTCGAAGGCGTTCGCCGCCTTCTTGACCTCCCGGGTCAGTTCCGCGTACGTGATGGTGCGTGTATCACCGGGCTCGCCCTCGAAGTGGATGGCGACGCGGTCGCCGAGGCCGGCTTCGACGTGGCGGTCCAGGGCGTTGTAGGCCGCGTTGACCGTGCCGCCCACGAACCACTTCGCGAAGGGCGCGTCCGACCAGTCGAGCGTCTCGGTGAAGTCCTGGTCCCAGGTGAGGAGCTCCCGCGCCTGCCGGGCCCAGAACTCCGTGCCCTGCTCGCGTGCCTCGTCGTAGAGGGACGGCTGGGCGACGGCGTTCGCGGCGAACGCGTCGCTGGGCGGGAAGCGCCGTTCCTCGTGCAGCAGGTTCTCGAAGGCATCGCCTTGTCGTTCGGCAGTCATGTTCTACCCCTTTGTGACGTGTTCAATGACGGACAGGACGCAGGGTGCCGCGAAGGCTCGCCGCACCGCAACGTGCTCCAGTGGAACACTATCGAGTTCTCCCGGCCGGTGTGTGCGCGACGTCACAGGGCCTAGCCGAGATGCGGCGATTGTGCGGTGAGTGGCGGTCCGCCCGGCATCGCCTTCGGTGGAGAAGGCGCGGGCCGATGGCTAGGGTGGAAGGAGGTAAGTGATCCCGGTCGCCGATGGCAGCCGGTGACCAGCGCTAGAAACGGGAGTTTGAGATGACGGAAGCAACCGAGGGGCGACTCGCCTTCGGGCAGGAGGCGACGGCATCCCGGCCCGACGCGGGGGACACGGGCGTGCAGGCGGCCGGGAAAGCCTCGGGCACGGCCGGCCCGTCCGGCACGACGACGGCGACCGGGCAGGCCGGCGCCACAGGACCGAGCGAGGCCGTGCTCGGTCCCTTCACCCTGCGCGAGGCCGTCTTCGGCGGAGGCGTGGTGCTCGTGTTCATCGGGACGCTCCTGCCGTTCATCGACGGCATGGTGCGCTACGCGAATTTCTGGAACAGCGGCCCGCTCTTCTTCATCGGCATCGGCATCCTGCTGCCCGTGATCGCCCTCGCCCTCCTGGCCGGACGACGCCTGGGAAGCACGGGGCTCCGCGTCGGGTCCCTCTCCGTCGACCAGTTCGCATCGGTCACCGCCGTCCTGGCCGCGACGTACTTCTTCCTCCAGACCGTGACCGACTTCCACCCCGGACCCCTGCTCGCCCTCATCGGGTCCCTGGCCATGCTGGCCGCGACCGTCACCGGTCCCTTCCTCCCGGTCTTCCGCAACGACTTCGCGGAGCGGCCGGAGGTACCCGCGCACGCCGCGGCCCGCCCCATCACCGCAGCCCGCCCCCGTCCGGCCAAGCAGCCCGAGGCCGGAGCGAAGACCCGGCAGGCCTCGACGACATCCGGTACGGGCAAGGCGGGCGTCAATCCTGCCGCTGCCGCAGTGCTGCAGAACGGCGCGGGCCTGTACGGTGCGGGAGGGGCCGGCGCGGTCGGTGCCGGTGCTGCCGCATCGGGCCAGTCCGGGATGGAGCGGGGAGCGTCGCAGGGCACGTCGACGGACGACGCCCCGGTCACCGGCACGACTCCGGCGGCCGACCCGTCCGGTTCCTCCGCGGTCGGGCAGGGTTCGGAGGCCACCGTGGAGAATGCGGGCCTGCGTGCGGCCGGTTCCTCGGATCCGAACGCCTCCCATGCCATCCCGTCGCAGTCCGCGACGGATGTGACGCGGGTCCACGAGGTCGTCCGCGACGACCTCCCGGGGTCCTCCTCGGCGGAGGTCCCGGAGGAGCGGAGCCACCAGGAGCCCATCACCGCCACGCGCTTCGCGGAGGAGGAGCCCGTCGTCGAGGCCTTCTGGTTCGCGGTCGGCTCGCCGCGTCCCGTCGTCGACGAACAGACGGGCCGAGAGGTCTTCACGCTCCAGCCGGGCGACTGGGAAGTGGGCATCGAGGATCGCGGGAGCGAGTTCCTGGTCCAGGACAAGCGCACGGGATCGATCGGCATCCTGCGGGACCTGCGCAACATCGAACGCGCTCCCCGCGACTGACGCAGTCCGCCCCCGCCCGTGGTGGCCGGTGGCTCGAGCAGCACCACCGAGAGGAGACACGAGTGGCAGGCAGGAAAGCGAAGATCGAGGAGGAATCGCCCGTCGCCCTCAAGCGCCGGGCCCGCCGGATCAACAAGATCCTGGGTGAGACCTACCCCTACGCGGTGGCGGAGCTCGACTTCCGGAACGCGTTCGAACTGCTGGTGGCGACCGTACTGTCCGCGCAGACCACCGATGTGAGGGTCAACCTCACCACCCCCGCCCTCTTCGAGCGGTACCCCGACGCGCGGACCATGTCCGAGGCCGAGGAGCTCGAGCTGCAGGAGATCATCCGCCCCACCGGGTTCTACCGCGCGAAGGCCAACAGCCTCCTTGCGCTCTCCCGACGGCTCGTCGACGACTTCGACGGCGAGGTGCCGGGCAGGCTCGAGGACCTCGTGACCCTGCCGGGGGTGGGGCGCAAGACCGCGAATGTCGTCCTCGGCAACGCATTCGGAGTGCACGGCATCACCGTGGACACGCACTTCGGGCGGCTGTCGCGCCGGTTCCGCTGGACGACGTCGGAGGACCCCGTGAAGGTGGAACTCGACGTCGGCGCGCTGTTCGACCGCAAGGACTGGACGATGCTGTCCCACCACGTCGTGTTCCACGGTCGCCGCATCTGCCACGCCAAGAAGCCGGCGTGCGGGGTCTGTCCCGTCGCCGCGCTGTGCCCGTCCTACGGGGAGGGTGAGACGGACCCGATGAAGGCGGCCAAGTTGCTCAAGTACGAGCTCGCGCCGGGCCGGGAGGAGCTGCTGGAGCTGATGCGGGCCGGCCGGACCCGTGCGGAGCTTCGCGAGGCCGGGCACGGCCTGGGTGCCTAGGACCCGGCCCGTGCCGGGAGGGACCCGGGGGATCCGGGAGATCCGGCGGTGACGGCGTACGACGAGCTGACCCGGTGGCTCAGGTCGATGGACCGTCCCGGCGCCACGCTGCTGCAGCCGCACGGCTGGCAGTTCGCGACCTTCGATCCCACCAGGAGCCGTCGTGCTGCGGTGCTGATCCTCTTCGGAGCCAGGGACGAGGGCCGGTCCGGACGATCCGGCAGGGATCTCGGCCGCGACGAACTCGACGTCCTGTTCGTGATGCGGGCGAGTTCACTCGCCAACCACCCGGGCCAGGTGGCGTTCCCCGGCGGCGCGATCGATGCAGGGGACGCGGACGAGGGCGCGGCAGCCCTGCGTGAGGCAGAGGAGGAGACGGGTGCGGACCCTCAGGGCATCGAGGTCCTGGGGACCCTGCCCGACGTGGGACTCCCCGTCAGCAATTTCATGGTCACCCCGGTGCTCGGCTGGTGGGTCGAGCAGTCCCCGATCCGCGTCGTGGACACTGCCGAGTCCGAGCTGGTCTTCCGGTGTCCCGTGGACACGCTCCTCGACCCGTCTCGCCGCAGGACGGCGGTCGTCCGGCGCGACGGATTCGTCAGCCGGACGCCCGCCTTTCTGGCGCCGGAGGCCGTGATCTGGGGCTTCACGGCCATGCTGCTGGATGCGGTGTTCGACGGTCTCGGCTGGACGGAGCCGTGGGACCGGTCGCAGGAGATCCCCGCACCCCTGTGAGGTGCCGAGCCCGGAGGACGATCGCCGGGCCTCGCGCGGGAGCGTGACCGGAGGCCGCGCGGACTACTTCGCGTCCGCGTACGACGTCACGGTGACCGTGGTGATGGAGAACTCGATCGGGATGGCACCGAAGATCAGCCGCGTCGCGGCCCGCGCGGCGTCGCCGAGGAGGGCCTCCGCCTCGGCGGCACACTCCACCGGGACATGCAGGACCACCTCGTCGTGCAGGAAGAAGGCGATGCGGCTCCGCGGCTGCGGGATGCTGCTCGCGGTCAACCGCCGCCGGATCTCCGCCAGCCAGCACAGGGCCCATTCCGCGGCCGAGGCCTGCACCACGAAATTCCGCGTGAAGCGGCCCCGGGCCCGCGCCGCCGCGTCCGCGCGGCGCTGCTCCTCCGCCGTCGTCGTCCGTTGCCTCGCGCGCCACTCCTCGGACGCGGGCGGGCAGCCCCGGCCGAGGTAGCTCGAGACACCCTCCCCGGCTTCCCCCGCCCTCGCGGCCGCCTCGACGACGCCGATGGCGCGCGGGTAGGCGCGGGTCAGCTGCGGCATGAGCCGCCCGGACTCACCGCTCGTCGCACCGTACATCGCGCCGAGCATCGCGAGCTTCGCCTTCGCGCGGTCGCCCCCGAACCCCTGGTCGGCGATGCCCTGGTAGAGGTCCCTGCCGCGCGCCGCGGCGGCCAGCGCCGAGTCCTGGCCGAGCGCCGCCAGTACCCGGGGCTCCAGCTGCGCCGCGTCGGCGACGAGGAAGACATGACCCTCGTCGGGCCGGACGGCATCGCGCACCTGCCGAGGGATCTGCAGCGCACCACCGCCCCGGGACGCCCACCGCCCGGAGACGACGCCGCCCACGACGTACTCCGGCCTGAAGCGTCCCGCGTGGACCCAGGTGTCGAGCCAGTTCCAGCCGTTGGCCGTCAGCAGCCGCGACAGTTTCTTGTAGGCCAGGAGCGGTTCGATGGCGGGGTGCTGCTGCCGCTCGAGTTCCCACGAGCGCGTGGTCCTGACCTCGATACCGGCCCGGTGCAGGGCCCGCAGCACCTCCTGCGGGGAGTCCGGATTGAGCGCCGGGCTACCCAGCTCGGCGCGCAGCACCGCGGCGAGCCGCTCGAGTTCGTCAGGCCGCGCACCCTCCGCGGGCCGTGGCCCCAGCATCCGCTCGAGCAGCTCCTCATGCACGTCCCTGCGCCACGGGAGTCCCCAGTGTTCCATCTCGGCGGCGATGAGCGAGCCCGCGGACTCGGCGGCGACCAGCAGGGTGAGGCGTCCCGGCTCCATGGCATCGGAGATGGCGGCGAGCTGGTCGCGGAACGTCCCGAGGACCTCGTCCAGGGGCGGCCCGGAGGGCTTCCGGGGCTCGTCGAACAGCGAGTGCTGGTTCGGCGGCGGAGGGGGTGGCATCAGGAGTCGGGGCGGCTCCGTGCCGTCGTCCTTCGGGGCCGCCGACCTTAGCGCATCGATGTAGGGGGAGGGCCGGCAGGACGCCGAGCAGGCCAGGATGTCCCGGGTCAGTGCGAGATCCCAGCAGCGGTCCACCGCGACGCCCGCGGTCAGGAGAGCGGGATACCAGTCCCGGGTGCTGCTCCACACCCAGCGCGGGCGCGCGCCCTCCAGGCGGGCGACGGCGTCGCCGAGTCCGTCGCGGCGGACCACGTCCGGCTCACCGACGGGCCCGCCCTCCGCATCGAGGCGCTGCAACGCCGCGGCGGCGTCGCCACCGCGACCCGACGGCAGGGACGCCACGGCTATGTACATGAGCATATTGTCGGCGGTCGCGCTGTCATTCCTTCAATCCTGGTGCTTGTCCACATAGGGGGGAACCCTGCGGCGACGCCCGCCCGGTGCAGCGAGGCTTGCCGCATGACTCAGCAGACGCGGACGCGGGTGGAACGACGGCAGCCCGTGGTCCTCGCCGGCGGGACGCAGTTCGTCCTGGATCAGGTGGCACGCGCATGTGCTGCCGCCGGGATCGCAGCCCTGTTCGTTCCCACCGTCGCCGAAGCACTTCCCCACGATCCGCTGGTGCTGCTCGTCGCCCAGGACCAGGCCGCAGCGGGAGTGCACGGCCAGCGCGAGGTCATCGTCGTGGGGACCGCCGACGACGAGCAACGGACCTGGGGAAGCGCTGCGGCCCTCGCCTCGTCCCGCGTCGTGATCCTGCCGCAGGGCGCGGGCTGGCTCGCCGAACACCTCGGACGGCGGGTTCATCCCGCCGCCACCGGCGCGGTGGTCGGTTTCCTCGGTACCGCCGGCGGCTGCGGCGTGAGTACCTTCGCCTTCTGGTGTGCCCGACGCACCGCGGACCAGGGTAGGTCCGTGCTGCTGGTGGACGCGCATCCCCTCGGCGGCGGCCTCGATCGTGCCCTCGGGATCGAGGAGCTCCCCGGCGTGCGGTGGAACGACCTCGAAGAGATCCGCGGGACGCTCAGTGCCGAGCAACTCGCCTCCGCGTTGCCCTCCGTGGGCGACCTCTCCGTGCTGTCGCACGGCATGCGACCCGGAGCGCCCGGCGTCCGGCAGGGGGACGCTCCGGGACCGGCGGGAGCTGTCATGGAAGCCGCGCGCGGCGCGTTCGACACGAGCTTTATCGACCTCGGCAGCACCGGGACAGGTAGCCGGGCCCTGGCGTCCGCATGCGACCGTCTGGTCCTCCTGGTGCCGTCGAGGCCGCGCGGCGTCGCTGCAGCGTCCGCCGTCCTCCAGGAGTGCGGGTCCATCCCGGTGACCGTGGTGTTGCGTGGGCCGGTCCTCGACGGCCTCGACGCCTGGGCGGTCGCCGAGCTGGCGGGACGCCCGGGTCCGCTCCCGTACCTCCCCTTCGTCCGGGGGGCCGCCACTGCCGAGGCGAGCGGCAGGATGCTCGACTTCGCCCTGCCCAGGAAGGCACGCAGGACCGTCGAGTCCGTCGTGGCCGAGGGGGATGCGGACGCATGAAGGAGCCGGACCTCCAGGGGCAGCCGACCCGGCGCGAGCTACGCGCCGGTCTCGGAGCCGCCACCCTTCACCGGGGTGCGCCACCCCGGCCGGCTGCCGACGGGACGCGCGACCGGGATCCGGCTGCAGCATCGATGGTGGAGTCGGTGCGCAGGGCGGTTCTCGCCGGGAACGTGCAGGCTACCGGTGCGGCCCTCGCCGACGCCGTGGGATCGAGCGGCAGGCTCCTCGGATCGGAGGGCACCCTGTCGGCCCTCGACCAGGTTCGTGCGGAACTCAAGGGACTCGGACCGCTCGAGTACCTCCTCGCCCAGGAATCCACGACCGACATCCTCGTCAACGGGCCCTCGGACGTGTGGGTGGACGGCGCGGCGGGGCTGCAGCGGGTGGGCCCCGTCTTCGCCGACGACGCGGAGGTCCGTGCGCTCGCTGTGCGCCTCGTCGCCGCGGGTGGGCGGCGGCTGGACGACGGCAGTCCTGCCGTCGACGTGCGGCTGGACGGGCTCCGGATCCATGCGGTGCTCCCGCCCATCTCGACGGCGGGAACGCTCCTGTCCATCAGGATCAGGAGGCCGCTCCAGTTCTCGCTCCCGGAACTCGTCGACCGCCGGACCGTGGCCCCCATGATGGCGCTGGCGCTGACCCTGATGATGCGGCGCCGCCTCAACTTCCTCATCAGCGGCGCGACGGGGACGGGAAAGACCACCCTCCTCTCGACGCTCCTCGGACTGGCCGGTGAGCGGGAGCGTGTGGTGCTGGTCGAGGACGCCGCAGAGCTCGACCCTGCACACCCGCATACCGTCGGACTCCAGTCCCGCCACGGCAACCTCGAGGGCGCCGGCGTCCTGGACCTCACCGAGCTCGTGCGACAGGCCCTGCGCATGCGACCGGACCGGCTGGTCGTGGGGGAGTGCCGGGGCGCCGAGGTCCGGGAGCTGCTGGCCGCGATGAACACCGGGCACGACGGCGGTGGGGGGACGATCCACGCGAATTCGGCCGACGCCGTCCCGGCGCGCCTGGCGGCGCTCGCAGCGCTCGCCGGCCTGTCGCCCGAAGCCCTCGCCCTGCAGGCAGCGAGCGCACTCGATGTGCTGGTACACGTCGTGCGCGACGTGGTCGGCCGCCGGGTGGAGAGCATCGGGCTCCTGGAGCTCGGCCCGGGCGGCGGTCTCCTGGTGCGGCCGGTCCTCGTCGATGCAGGCGGGGAATGCCGACGAGCCTCCGGATGGGACGATTTCGCCCTGCGGGTGGGCTGGACCGGGGACGGGCCATGACCGGAGTCGTCGTGGCATTCCTCCTGGCGGTGGCCGGCACGGTGCTGGTGGTGCCGGCTACGAGCCGGAGCGGCGGACGGGCGTCGGGTCGTACGACACGTCCTGCCCGGGACGGCAGTACGCCTGCGGAAGCGGGGGCCTCCCGGACGGATCGGCCCTTGGGGTCCCGGCGTCCGGCAGTCGACCTTCACGAGCTCCCGCTGTTCGTCCATCAACTGGCCGGGCTCCTCCGGGCAGGGCGGCCTGCGCACGTCCTCTGGGCGGATATCGAGGCCGTCTACGCCGACGGGAGCAGCACCTTCGCGGCCGCAGCGCGCCCGATGATCGCTGCAGCACGGCGTGCCGCGGACCTCGGCCTGGGTGTACCCGATGCTCTCCGCCAGGGGACGCCTCACGGCGGCGGTGACGCCGGGGCGTCATCGTCCGCCGCGCACGTCGACCGGCTGTGGATCGACCTCGCGGGATGCTTCGAGGTGGCGCAGCGCAGCGGCGCGCCACTGGCTGGGATCCTCGAGCGCTACGCCGCGCAACTGGACGCGCACCTCGATGGACTGTCCGCCAGGGATACGGCACTGGCGGGTCCGCGGGCGACGGTGGTGCTCCTCGCCTGGTTGCCGGCCATCGGCCTGGTCCTCGGTTTCGCACTGGGCACCAACCCGCTGGAGGTCTTCACCGCGTCACCGCCGGGGCGCCTCGCCCTGGTCGTCGGCGCCCTGCTGATGATCGCATCGCGGCTGTGGTCCCGGTGGCTGGTACAGCGGGCGGGAAGGGGATCACCGTGATGCCCGGTCTCCTGGTGTTCGCCCTGCTGGCTGCTGCGTCCTTCGCGATGACGACGCCGTCGGGCCGGCTCCGAGCGGCCCGCGCGGAGCGACGGGGCGTGGAGCAGGGCCCCGGGATCCGCGACGGCCCGCTGCTCCTCGACCTGCTGGCAGCGCTGTTGTCCGCCGGAGCATCGGTGGAGCATGCGCTGGCGCTCGTCGCCGGATCCTGCGAGCCCGGTATCCGCTCGCAGCTGGCCCGCGTGCACACGGCACGGCTCCTCGGTGCGTCGTGGGAGGCGGCCTGGGAAGCCGGAGCGGGGAGCCGGGAGGATACGCCGTCCCCGGGGTTCCTGCGCCAGGTCGGCCGGCGGTCCGTCCGCGATCGGGACCGCACCGTGGAGGACGTACGGCGTGGTCTGCGCTTCGCCACATCGACGGGTGCGCCCTCGGCTGCGCTCCTCCACGCCCATGCAGCGCAGCTGCGGCGACGGTACAACCGTGAGATCGACAGGAAGGCAGCAGCCCTGGGCGTGCAGCTCGTCCTGCCCCTCGGCCTGTGCTCCCTGCCGGCCTTCATCTGCCTCGGCGTCGTGCCTGTCGTCCTGGGGCTCCTGCCCTCGCTCCGATAGGAGTGCCGGCGTTCCGCGGAGCGTTCGCGAGTGCGTTCCGTGCATCCCGTGCTTCCTGCTGCAGGATCCGGACGTGCGTCCCGCTGCGCCGGTCGGGTGTTCGTTCCGCCGCGCCGGGGAGTGCGTTCGGGAGCAGGATGGCTGCACTCCGTCGGGCGCAGGTGTTATCCACTTAGCCCGTTCTGTCGTCCAGCGAGCACCGGCCGGTGACGAGAGTTGGTCCTGCGGCGATCGTCGCGCACAGCACGCGGGACCCGTGTCCCTCGTCGAGGAAAGGACAGTCCATGTCAGAGGAAACCCAGCTCAGGGCGGTGCCCGGGACAGCGTTCCGGAGCGCTGTCGTCCCTCCGGCCGGTGCGGCAGACTGCGGCACGCCGGTACGTTCTTCGCCGTCCGGGTCCTGGCAGGCGGCACCATCGGCACCGTATCGTCCGCTGATGGAGGCCGAAGGGGAGCCGGAGCGCGAGAGGAACGAGCATAGGGCCGGCGCACCGGCTCCGATGCCGGTCGACCGGATGAGCCGTCGGGCGGAAGCCCGACGCCGGCGGTCGAACGAGCGGATCATCCGCCGTCGCAAGGATCGGGTGACAGGCCAGGAAGCCGGGATGGCAACCGCTGAGTACGCCATCGCAACGCTCGCGGCCGTCGCTTTCGCGGCGCTTCTCGTCGCCGTCCTGTCGAGCGGCGAGATCAAGGGACTGCTGATGTCCCTGATCACGTCGGCCCTGAACTTCGGCTGATGGCGACCGGCCAGGGCGGGCCGGGACGCGACCCTGCAGGACCACCGGAAGAGCATCGTCGCAAACGGCGCCTGATGCGCGGTGCCCACGGGCTACGCGACACGCGCACACCGCGAGGTCGGCACGCGCCGTATGAGCCGTACGGCCTGCATGAACCGCGTGCACCACACCCCGTGGATGCGACATCGGGAGCGCGGAGTGCTCGTCGGAACGCGCGGCCTGGCAAGGACTGCGAGGCTGCCGACGGAGGTCAGCGCGGCTCGGTCACGGCGGAGGTCGCCGTCGTGCTTCCCGCCCTGGTCGTCCTCCTCGCACTGCTGCTCGGGACGGCCCACATCGGCACCGTCCAGCTACGGCTGGAGGAAGCCGCGCGTGCGGGCGCACGCGAGGCGATGCGGGGCGAAAGCATCGGATCCGTCGAGCAGACGGTGCACCGTCTCGCCGGGACCACCGCGAGGGTCCGGGTGTCGACAGGCTCGGGATGGACCACCGTCGACGTGAGCGCGCAGGTCGAGGGACCCGTCATCGATCTGATGGGGATCGAACTCACAGCCACTGCTTCGGGGAAGGAGGAACACGATGGGTAGGAGCCGGGCGGTCGCCGGCGCAGGGCGGAGCCTCGATGCCGAGAGCGGAGCCGGGACGCTGCTGATGGCGGGCCTCGCACTGGTGGCAGTCCTCCTGATCGCAGCAGCAGCCCTGTTGCTCCAGGCGGCGTCAGCTGCATCGAAGGCGGCGACCGCGGCCGATCTCGCGGCGCTCGCAGCCGCGGACGTCGCGCGAGGACTCGCCACCGGAGACCCCTGCACGGCGGCCTCGAGCGTCGCGGAACGCCACGGGGCCAGGGTGCAGGACTGCACGATCGGCGGAACGGGCCCCGGAACCGCGCTGGTCCGGGTCTCGGTCGATGTCGCCGGTCCGCTCCCCGACGCCCTCGGCGCGGCCCGGGCCGGGCCGCCGCCGCGAGCGTCGCGCAGGGACTATCCGGCGTCCGTCCGCTGACCCTCTCCATCGGACACCCCAGGCGCGGACGCGGACACCGGGGACGTCGCTGCGGGGACGGGTCCGCCGCTGGTGGCCGGATCCGGGTCGTGGACGGGGTCCGATGCGCGAACCGGACCGGGACCGGCGCCGGGAACGGAACCGGCCTGGTTCAGGATGAGGGAGAGGACCGCGACGGCACCGCCCTTGCTGAGCGGATTGTTCCGGTTGCCGCATTTCGGGGACTGGACACAGGAGGGGCACCCCGACTCGCACTCGCACGCCTCGATCGCGTCGCGGGTCGCCGACAACCAGGTGCGCGCCGCCTCGTAGCCCCGTTCGGCGAAACCGGCGCCACCGGGGTGGCCGTCGTACACGAAGATGGTTGGCATCCCGGTGTCGGCGTGCAGTGCGGTGGACACCCCGCCGATGTCCCAGCGGTCGCTGGACGCGACGAGCGGCAGCAGGCCGATCGCTGCGTGCTCCGCTGCGTGGAGCGCCCCGGGGAGCTCCTCCGCGAGGATGCCCTCCGCCTCCAGCAACTCCGGGCTGATCTCGAACCACACGCTCTTCGTGAAAAGGTCCCGTGCCTCGAGCTCGAGCGGTTCCTCGCCGAGGATCTCATTGGAGGAGAAGGCCTTGCGCTGGAAGGACACCACCTGGGTCGTCACCTTCACATCGCCGAAGTTGGCGAGGACTCCACCCCAGAGCTGGCTGATGTCCCGGCCGATCACCTCGATCTGCGTGACGTCCCGTGCCTGCGTGTAGTAGTCGGGATGGGCGCGTGCGACAACGGCGCAGTGGTCCTGCTCGTTGAGCTCCTGCACCACGTAGGTCCGACCCTGATGGACGTACACCGCCCCGCGGTGCGCCTGGTAGTGGCTCTGCGGCGAATCCATGGTTCCGAGGAGTGCGCCCGAGTCCGCCTCCACGATGTTGATCGGCCCACCTCCGTCGGCGCGCAGGTTCACCATGGAGGCGGCACTCTGGGGATGCGTCCAGAACCATCCGGCGGGACGGCGCCGCAGGAAGCCCTGGTCGCACAGGGTGCCGAGCAGTTCCTCCGACGTCGCGCCGAACAGGTCGAGGTCGGCGTCGGTCAGCGGGAGCTCGGCGGCTGCGGCGCACAGGTGCGGCCCGAGCACATACGGATTGGAGGGGTCGAAGACCGTGGCTTCGACGGCAAGGTCGAAGACGGCCTCGGGGTGGTGCACGAGGTACGTGTCCAGAGGGTCGTCGCTGGCCACGAATGCGGCGATGGCGTCCTGCCCGGAGCGGCCGGCACGGCCGATCTGCTGCATCAGCGAGGCCCGGGTGCCGGGCCAGCCGGCCACGAGCACGGCGTCGAGACCGGAGATGTCGATGCCGAGCTCCAGCGCCGAGGTGCTCGCGACACCGAGCAGCTCGCCGCTGCGCAGGTCTGCCTCGAGGGCCCTGCGTTCCTCGGGCAGGTATCCCGAGCGGTAGGCGGCGATGCGGTGGGGGAGGTTCGGATGAACGTCCTCGAGCATCCGCCGGGAGGTCTGCGCGATGCTCTCCGCGCCGCGCCGCGATTTGATGAAGGCGATGGTCCGCACATGGGAGGACACGAGGTTGGCGAGCAGGCCGGAGGTCTCGGCGATCACCGTCCGTCGCGTGGCCGCGCCGTTCTCGCCCTTCATCCCCGTGAGCTCCGGCTCCCAGAAGGCGACGGTGGTGGAGCCGTGTGGCGAGCTGTCCCGGTCCACGGCCCGGGCCGGAGCGCCGATCAGCCGGCCGAAGGAGGCTGCGGGCTCGGCCGACGTCGCGGACGCCCCGATGAACACCGGATGCGCCCCATAGCTCGCGCAGACGAGCCGCAGGCGCCGCAGGAGGTTCGCCACATGAGATCCGAAGACGCCTCGGTAACTGTGGGCCTCGTCGATGATGACGTACTTGAGGCGCCGGAAGAACCGGGCCCACCACGTGTGGTTCGGCAGGATGCCGTAGTGGAGCATGTCCGGGTTCGCCAGCACCAGGTTGGCGTGGTCGCGGATCCACCGCCGCGCACCGGGCTCGGTGTCGCCGTCGTACGTCTCCGCCCGCACCGTGGGGAGTCCCAGAGCATTGATGGCGGCGAGCTGGTCAGCGGCCAGGGCCTTCGTCGGAGCGAGGTAGAGGGCCACGGAGCCGTTGGGGGCGAGCGTCGCGCGGTCCAGCAGTTCGCTGCGGTGGATCTCGTCGAGGACGGGCAGCTGATAGCAGAGCGACTTCCCGGACGCGGTGCCCGTCGCGATGATCGTGTGCTGCCCGTCGTGGGCGGAGGTGGCGCCCTCCACCTGATGACGCCACGGTTCATCCACGCCGCGGGCGGCGAAGGCATCGACGATGTCGGGGTGCGCCCATTCGGGCCACGGTTCGTGCTCGGCCTCGCGCGCAGGGATCTCGCGGACGTGCAGCAGCTGCTCAGGGTCGGGCCCGCCTCCGAGGAGGGGGAGAAGGGGATTCTGCGCAGCCACCCTGCAATTCTCCCATCGGGCTTCCGGTGGGAGGGCGGAAACCGCCGTTATCCTCTGATGACGAACACATCGGCGAGGTGGCGCCACCCGAGGAACTCGTACAGTGCCCGGCCGTCCGCAGAGGCCATGAGCAGGCCGGACGTGACGTCGTCCTCGAGGACGCCGGCCGTCAGGGCGCGCATGACGAAGCTGCCCAGCCCCCGTCTCCGGTAGCCGTCCTCGGTGACGATGCGGTCGTAGACCGCATGCTCGGCCACCACGGACACCGAGCCGTGGGCTGCAAGCTTCCCGTCGGCGCGCACCGTCACATGACGGCAGGCACCGGTGTGCCCGCGCTCGAGGGTGAAGTCGTCCCCGGGCGGCCGCGGATCCTCGACGTCCTGGCCGTCCATGTCGACGCTCATCAGGGACTGCTGGCGGTCGGTGACCCGCATGCCCAGCGGGGCCGCCGCATCGATCAGCTCCTGCATCCTGTTGGTGACGACCGTCAGCACGCGCGTCGGGTCGTCCCTGGTCTCGGCGGCGAGCTCGAGGAACAGCTCGGTCGTCGGTTCGAACAGGAAATGCTCGGTCTGGTTCTGCTGGTCCGTCAGCAGCACGGAGGTGCTGCGCGCGTCCCTGTGCGGCTCGTAGCCCCGGCAGGCGGACCAGCCGGTGATCCACGTCTGGAGGAGTTCGGCGTCTGCGTGTGCACCCATGTGCTGAACCATAGTTCTCGACCACTTCGAATCACCAGAGACGGGCGCCGAGGTGACCGTATTGAGACGCAAAGTACGCTTTAAGCCGTGTCGATGAATCGTATTGCCCTTTATTACGCCTTTGCGCCACTGCCCGACCCCGAGGCGATCCGCCTGTGGCAGCGCGCGCTCTGCGAGAAGTGGGGGCTGCGCGGACGGATCCTCATCTCGAAGGACGGGATCAACGGCACGGTGGGCGGCGAGATCGGCGCTGTGAAGCAGTACGTGAAGACCACGCGCGAGTACCCCGCGTTCAAGGGCATGGAGATCAAGTGGTCCGACGGCGGCGCGGACGACTTCCCGCGGCTGAGCGTGAAGGTCCGGGACGAGATCGTCTCGTTCGGGGCGCCCGGGGAACTCGAGGTCGACGCCGACGGCGTGGTGGGTGGGGGCACCCACCTGGCGCCGGAGGAACTGCACGCACTGGTCAACGCCAAGCGGGCCGAGGGCGAGGAGGTCGTCTTCTTCGACGGCCGGAACGCCCTCGAGGCGCAGATCGGGCGCTTCAAGGGGGCCGTGGTCCCCGACGTGCGCACCACGCACGACTTCGTGCGCGAACTCGACTCGGGCAAGTACGACGACCTCAAGGACAAGCCCGTCGTCACCTACTGCACCGGCGGTATCCGCTGCGAGGTGCTGTCCAGCCTCATGGTCAACCGCGGCTTCCAGGAGGTCTACCAGCTCGACGGCGGCATCATCCGCTACGGCGAGAAGTACCGCGACGCCGGGCTGTGGGAGGGCTCGCTCTACGTCTTCGACAAGCGCATGCACCTGGAATTCAGCGACGATGCCGTCACGATCGGCAAGTGCGTGCGGTGCCAGACGCCCTCGAACACGTTCGAGAACTGCTCCAACGCGTCCTGCCGGAACCTCACCCTCTACTGCTCCGCATGCGCGGCCGACCCGGCGACACTGCGGTGCCCCCAAGGATGCGAGTCCGACGAAGCCGAGGCGACGGCCGCGGGCGCCGCGTGAGGCCGGCCCCGCGTCCTGCAGTCCGGCGGGACTTCGACGACGACGTCGCCACCGCCCCCTCGAGCCGGGACCTTCCGGCGCTCGAGGCACTCGCCGAGGACCTGACGGACCTCGCCTACACGGTCGACGGTGTCGGGGAACTCCTCGGAGGGGCGGCCTACGCAGCCCTGGGCCGGGGGCAGCTCGCCCCCGCGCTCCTCGAATGCAGGCGCCACCTCGGCGGCCCGACCGGCACGCGGGCCGTACCGGTCCTCCTGTGGCTGCTCGGCGAAGCCGTGGGCGACGAGGATCTGCGGGCCGCGTTCCCGCGGCTCGGCGTGCCCGGGCTCGAACAGCTGAGGCTCATCGAGCCTGTGGACGGGGACGGCGGACCGGGGTCGGACGAGGAACGGCAGGGCGCATCGGTCGACGGGCCGGAAGGTGTGCCGGGCGCTGCCGCCGACCCGTCGGCAGGACGGAGCCGGCGCGCCGCCGTCGAGCTCCGGCCCTACGGCTCCGACGTCGGGGGCGGCCTGTGGGTGGCGAGCGACCTCGGATCGGAGCAGCGCCCGGGGCCACTCCGCCACGACCACGTCCTGGGCATCGGCGGCGCGTCCCTGACCCTCGCCCAGACCGTGATGCGGACACCCGTGGAGCGGGCCCTCGACCTGGGGACGGGGTGCGGGATCCAGGCCTTCCACCTGCTGTCGCATGCCCGCCACGTGACCGCGACCGACATCTCCGACCGCGCGCTCGGGTTCGCCCGCTTCAACCTCCTCCTGAACGCCCGGGCCCTTGAGATCGACCCGCAGCGACCGGGGGACCGCGTCAGTCTCCGCCTCGGCAGCCTGCTCGAACCGGTCGAGGGGGAGCGGTTCGACCTCGTGGTCTCCAACCCGCCCTTCGTCATCACCCCGCGCACCGGGAGGTCCGGGGAGGCATACACCTACCGCGACGGCGGACTCGCCGGGGACGCCGTCGTCGAGGACCTCGTCCGCACGCTGCCGGGAGTGCTCGCACCCGGTGGTGCCGCCCAGCTGCTCGGCAACTGGGAGATCCCGGAAGGGAACGCCTGGGACCGCAGGGTCCGAGGGTTCGTCCCGCACGGGGTCGACGCCTGGGTCATCCAGCGCGAACAGCTGACACCCGTCCAGTACGCCGAGACCTGGCTGCGGGACGCCGCGGAGAACCGCGACCGGGACGCCTACCTCGAGAGCTTCGCGGACTACCTCGCGGACTTCGCGTCGCGGGATGTCGAGGGGATCGGCTTCGGCTCGATCTGGCTGCGCCGGCCCCGCCATCCGAACGACCTCGTCCGGGTCACGCTGGAGGAGATCACCCACGACATCGAACAGCCCGTGGGCCCGCACCTGGCCGCCGCGATCGGGCGGAACGACTGGCTCGCAGCGCACACGGAGCAGGCGGTGTCGGGCATCGGGATCGCCGACGAGTTCCTGCTGGTGGCCGACGACGTCACCGAGGAACGCCATGCGCGGCCCGGGGCGGAGCATCCCGGCATCATCCTGCTGCGGCAGGGAGCGGGACTGCGGCGCACCACGCTGCTGAGCACCGAGCTGGCCGGATTCGTGTCCGCGTGCGACGGCGATCTCACCGCCGGCCAGATCGCGGGCGCCCTCGCGATGCTCCTGGACCGGCCCGACGCGGCCTTCACAGCGGAACTGCTGGTCGATGTCGAGCAGCTCGTCCGCGAGGGCTTCCTGATTCCAGCCCCCTGAAACCAGCGGTTACCCTTGTGCAGGTACGCATGACGCATACTGTGAGGTGAGGCCGAGCAGCGGGATCCGGACCGGACACCCACGCACCTGCCGCGGCATCGCACCCGTATATATAGGGGAGAAGTGCCGACCAAGGCCACGGACAAGAAGCACGGCAAGAAGCTCGTCATCGTAGAGTCCCCCAGCAAGATCAAGAGCATTTCGGGCTATCTCGGCGAGGGTTTCCAGGTCGCGGCGTCCATGGGGCACATCCGGGATCTCCCGCAGCCCTCCGACCTCCCCGCCGAGCTCAAGAAGTCCTCGGTGGGCAAGTTCGCCGTGGACCTCGACAAGGATTTCGAGCCGTACTACGTCGTGTCCCCGGAGAAGCGGAAGACGGTCGCCGAGCTCAAGGCCGCCCTGAAGGACGCCGACGAGCTCTATCTCGCGACCGATAACGACCGCGAGGGCGAGGCCATCGCGTGGCACCTGCTGCAGGTCCTCAAGCCGAAGGTCCCCGTCTACCGGCTGACGTTCGGCGAGATCACCAAGGAAGCCGTGACGCGCGCCATGGGCGAGCTGCGCGACGTCGACATCCCCATGGTCGACGCCCAGGAGACCCGGCGCATCCTCGACCGCCTGTACGGCTACGAGATCTCCCCCGTGCTCTGGCGCAAGGTGGCCCGCGGCCTGTCCGCCGGGCGCGTGCAGTCCGTGGCGACCCGGCTCGTCGTGGAGCGTGAGCGCGAGCGGATGGCGTTCCGGGCGGCCTCGTACTGGGACCTCACCGGCACGTTCACCCCCGAGGACTCCGCGAAGGGCAGTACCTTCCCGGCGAAGCTCGTCGCCGTCGACGGCGGCCGGATCGCGTCCGGCAAGGACTTCACCGACCGCGGCGAGCTGAAGGGCGCCAACGCGGTCCGGCTCGACGAGGAGGCGGCGCGCTCGCTCGCCGCCGGACTGGAGAGCGCCGCCTTCACCGTGCGCTCCGTCGAGACGAAGCCGTACACGCGCCGTCCCGCCGCGCCGTTCACGACGTCGACCCTGCAGCAGGAGGCGGCCCGCAAGCTGCGCTTCAGCTCGAAGGTCACCATGCAGGTGGCGCAGCGGCTGTACGAGAACGGCTACATCACCTACATGCGTACCGACTCGTCGGCGCTCTCGGACCAGGCCATCAACGCCGCCCGCCGGCAGGCGTCCGAGCTGTACGGCCCCGAGTACGTCCCCGAGTCACGCCGGGTCTACAAGGGGAAGGCGAAGAACGCGCAGGAGGCACACGAGGCCATCCGTCCCGCGGGGGACTCCTTCCGTACCCCCGCGCAGGTCGCCCAGTCCCTGCGCGGGGACGAGTTCCGCCTGTACGAGCTGATCTGGAAGCGGACCGTGGCCTCGCAGATGGCGGACGCCAAGGGCTCGACGGCCTCGCTCCGCCTCGGTGCGACGAGCGCCGACGGCCGGGATGCCGAGTTCGCCGCCTCCGGCACCGTCATCACGTTCCGCGGCTTCCTGGCCGCCTACGAGGAGGGCCGCGACGCCGACCGCGACGAGGACGGCTCCGACGACGACGCCCAGGGCACGCGACTGCCCAACGTCGCCAAGGGTGACGCCCTCGGTGCGACGGCGATCGAGGCCATCGGCCACGAGACGTCCCCGCCGCCGCGCTACACCGAGGCCTCGCTGGTCAAGGTGCTGGACGAGCGCGGGATCGGCCGCCCCTCCACCTACGCCGCGACGATGTCCACCATCATGGACCGCGGCTACGTCCGGACCCGCGGCCAGGCCCTCGTGCCGAGCTGGATCGCGTTCTCCGTGGTGCGCCTGCTCGAGGAGCACTTCAACGACTACGTCGACTACGACTTCACCGCGGAGCTCGAGGAGGACCTCGACCGCATCTCGCGGGGCGAGGCCGGACGCGTGGAGTGGCTCAACCACTTCTACTACGGCGACCGCAAGGACACGGGCCTGCACACGATCGTCAACGAGCTCGGCGAGATCGATGCGCGCCGCATCAACTCGGTGGAGATCGCCGACGGCATCACGCTGCGCGTGGGCAAGTTCGGCCCGTACCTCGAGAAGCCCCTGCCGCAGGACGCACCGGAGGGGACCGAGCCGCAGCGTGCCAACGTGCCCGAGGACCTCGCACCGGACGAGCTGACGGCCGAGAAGGCGATCGAACTGATGGAGGCGCCGACGTCGCAGGAACGCGTCCTCGGCACCGACCCCGAGACCGGGCGCACGATCGTGGCCCGCGACGGGCGCTACGGTCCGTATGTCATCGAGCTGATCCCCGAGGTCACCGCGGAGGAGCTCGCGAGCCAGCCGGTCGAGTATTACAAGAACGGCAAGCCGAAGCCGCCGAAGAAGCCTGCGAAGGTCAAGCCCCGCACGGGCTCGCTCTTCAAGTCCATGACCGTGGACACGGTGACGCTCGAGGACGCCCTCAAGCTGATGAACCTGCCGCGCGTCCTCGGGACGGACGAGGACGGCAAGGAGATCACGGTGCAGAACGGCCGGTTCGGCCCGTACCTGAAGAAGGGCAGCGATTCCCGGTCCATCGGCTCGGAGGAGGAGATCTTCACGATCACCCTCGAGCAGGCGCTGGAGATCTACAAGCAGCCCAAGCAGCGTGGCGGGCGGACGGTCACGCCGCCGCTGGCCGAGTTCGGCGAGGACCCCGTGAGCGAGAAGCCCATCGTGGTGAAGGACGGCCGCTTCGGTCCCTACATCACCGACGGCGTCACGAACATCACCGTCCCGGGGTCCATGGCCATCGAGGAGCTGACGCGGGAGCAGGCGATCGAGATGCTCGCCGACAAGCGTGCCAAGGGACCGGCGCCGAAGAAGGCTCCGCGCAGGGCCCCGGCGAAGCGCAAGGTCGCGGCGGGCAAGTAGCCTGAGGGCGCGGGGCGGGGACACAGACGATAGCGGGAGAGCTGGGAGCGCGGGAACGATGCGGCTAGGTGTGCTGGACATAGGGTCGAACACGGTCCATCTGCTGCTCGTGGACGCCCACCCGGGCGGCCGGCCGGTGCCCTTCGCCTCCCACAAGAAGCCCCTGCAGCTCGTGGCCTACCTCGACGAGGACGGCAGCATCTCCCGGCAGGGACAGGACGAGCTGGTGGGCTTCGTCCGCGAGGCGCGCGAGTTCGCGACGGGGCACGACGCCGAGGACTTCCTCGCCTTCTGCACCTCGGCCATCCGCGAAGCGGGGAACGGCAGCGAGGTGCTCGCGAGGGTGCGCGAGGAGACCGGCGTGGACCTGCAGGAGCTGTCCGGCGACCAGGAAGCAGCAGTGACCTTCCAGGCCGTCCGCCGCTGGTACGGCTGGGGGGCGGAATCGATCCTCAACCTGGACATCGGCGGCGGATCCTTCGAGCTGGCGATGGGCACGGACGAGCTGCCCGAGGTCGCCCTGTCCGTACCGCTCGGCGCGGGCAGGCTCACGCGTGACTGGCTCCAGGGCGACCCGCCGTCGGCGAGGAGCGTCAAGGAACTGCGCCGCTACATCCGGGCGACCCTCCGCGAGGCGGTGCCGCAGTTCGCCCATCTCGGTACCCCGCACCTCGTGGCCGGCACCTCGAAGACCTTCCGGTCGCTGGCACGCATCACGGGGGCTGCTCCGTCGGCCGCGGGTCCCTTCGTCCGCCGTGAGCTGCGCCTCGAGGACCTCACCCTGTGGACGAAACGGCTGGCCGCGATGAGCGCCAGGGACCGCACGAGCCTGGACGGCGTCTCGGAACTGCGCGCCCCGCAGGTCCTCGCGGGAGCACTCGTCGCGGAGTGCGCCCTGGAACTGTTCGACGTCCCGTCGATGGAGATCTGCCCGTGGGCGCTGCGGGAGGGACTCCTGCTGAGACGGTTCGACGCCAAGATGTTCGACGCCGACGAGCCGTTACCCGGTGCAGGGGTGGGGCACTCCCAGCTCGACTCGACGCGGCGCACGCCCCTGTCCACGGGAGCTTGAGGTGGCGTACCCGGCCCACGGCCTGCCCGCGATCCCGGTCGCGCTGTCCAGCGCCTCCGTCTACCCGCTCGCGGTCCACGACGCGTTCGCGCTCGCCCAGGACCTCGGCTACGACGGCGTCGAGGTCATGGTCACCAACAACTCCGTGAGCCAGAGCCCCGACCAGCTCAACGTCCTGAGCGAACGATACGAGATGCCGATCCTCGCCATCCATGCGCCCACCCTGCTCCTGACGCAGCAGGTCTGGGGGAAGGCGTGGACGAAGATCGAACTCTCCGCAGCCATGGCCGCCGAGGTGGGGGCCAGGACGGTCGTGACGCATCCGCCGTTCCGCTGGCAGACGGGGTACGCCGAGGAGTTCCCCGAGGGCATCAGCCGCGTCGCCGCCGAGTACGGCGTCGAGATCGCCGTGGAGAACATGTATCCGTGGAAGGTCCGCGGCCGCGAGGCGAAAGCCTACCTGCCGCACTGGAACCCCGTGCCGGAGCCGTACGAGCGCATCACCTGGGACTTCTCCCACGCCGCCATCGCCGGGATGGACTCCTATGAGGAGATGCGGGCGCTGGGTGACCGGCTCGCCCACGTGCACCTGACCGACGGAACGCCCAACGGGAAGGACGAGCATCTCCTCCCGGGGCAGGGTCAACAGCGGTGCGCCGAGGCACTCGAGCACCTCGCCGAGGCGGCATGGGACGGCGTGGTGGCCGTCGAGGTCAGCACGCGCCGGGCGCGGGGCGCGGGCGAGCGCGAGGACTGGCTCGCCGAGACCCTCCGCTTCGCACGATCGCACCTGCGCCACTGACCGGCTCCGCCGGATCCGCCGGCCGCTCCGGCCGACGACGAGGAAAGGCGCCGGTGGACGGTCCAGATGTTGGGGGAATCATCTGGTGCCACCGACGCCGGACCGGATCAGGAATTCCGGTCCCCATCACTCGCACCCTTATGAGGTACTTGAGACACTAGGCGCCCAACTTGTGCCGCGACGACGAAGATGCTGGGAGAAGGCTGGCAACCCGTCGTGGCAGGATGGGGCCATGACTACGGGAGCAACGCAGCGCATCGCCTTCCTCGGCTGCGGTTCGATGAACGAATCCATCCTCGCCGGGCTGCTGGCCGCCGGGCTGGACCCCGCGCTGGTCACCGCGACCGTGCGGCGCGCCGAGCGCGCCGCGGAGCTGCGCCGGCGCCACGGGATCGAGGCCCTCGCCACCGCCGAGGACGACGGCGCCAACGTCGCCGCGGTCCGGCACGCGGACGTCGTCGTCCTGGGCGTGAAGCCGGTCGGCATCGTCCCCCTCGCCCGTGAGGTCTCGCCCGCGCTCCAACCGGCCGCCGTCGTCCTGAGCGTCGCCGCGGCGGTGTCCATCGCGATGATCGAGGCGGCCCTGCCCGCGGGCCAGCCCGTCATCCGGTCCATGCCCAATACGCCGTCGCGCCTCGGACGGGGCGTGCTGTCCATCTCCGCCGGCACCTCGGCGGGACCGGAGCTCATGGCGCAGGCACGGGAGCTCCTGCGGCCGGCCGGGACCGTCGTCGAGATCCCGGAGGCGCAGGTCGATGCGCTGTCGGCCGTCAGCGGCTCGGGACCCGCGTACGCGTTCTACCTCGCGGAAGCCATGGCGGCAGCGGGGGAAGGACTCGGCCTGGACCCCGAACTGGCCGAACTGATCGCCCGGGAGACGGTCGCAGGAGCCGGGTTCATGCTGGCCGAGGAAGGCGCCGACGCCACGGCGCTGCGACGCGCCGTGACCAGCCCCAACGGGACGACGCAGAGCGCCATCGAGACCTTCGACAGGCTCGGACTGGCGCACATCGTGGCCGACGGCGCGCAGGCCGCCACCGCCCGCGCGGCGGAGATCACCCGTGAGCTGGCAGGGCCGCCGTCCGCCTGACTGGCCGCAGCGCCCAGAGGCCCAGCAGCGCCACGGGCAGGACCACGCCGAGTGCCGTGAAGAGCCGCAGGGGCAGCGGTCCCTCGCCCGACACGGCCCCCGTGAGCGTGAGGGTGACGGTGATGGAGGAGAACATCATGACGGGCACGAGGGCGGCCAGCAGCACCCGGACGACCGCGCGCCGCGCGCCATCCTCGTCCCGGACGGACACGAGGGCGGCAGGGAAGACCAGGGCGATCCAGACCCAGTGGTGGAACCAGGAGATCGGTGAGATCGCGAGCATGACGACGGCGTTGGCCGCGATCGCCCGCACGGTGTCGCCGTCGTCGTCCGCCCGCCGGACCGCCAGATACCCGACGGCGATCACGGCGAGGGATGCCAGCGCCCACACGGGCCGGTGGAGGGAATCGGGCAGGCCGGACTGCGCGACGATCGAATTGAGCGACACGTTGTAGAGGTCGGCCGTCGCCCCCACGCGGGAGGCGTCGAACAGTGCGTCCAGCCAGAAGACCGCGGACTCGCGGGGTGCGAGGGCCCACCCGAGGGCGATCGTGGAGCCGAAGGACGCCGCCAGCCAGGCGAGGGAACGCCAGTCACGCCGGGCCAGGTACACCAGGCCGAACGCGAGCGGGGTCAGTTTGATGCCCGCGGCGATCCCGACGAGGACGCCGGAGGGCAACCGCGAGGAGCGCAGCAGGTCGGCGAGGACCAGGACCATCAGGAGGGCGTTCACCTGGCCGAAGCCGAGGCCTTCCCGCCAGGGTCCGCTGAGGCCGAGAACGAGCATCGCCGCGAGGACGGCGACGGCGGTGTGCCGCGGCGCCGCGACGCCCGCGGGACGGGCCGCGCGCAGGTACCGCACCACGAGCACCGCGACGCCTGCCAGGCAGCCGCAGGACAGCGCCGTGACGATGCCGAGGGCGACGGACTGCGGCACGAGTGCGAGGGGCACGAACAGGATCGCGGCGAACGGCGGATAGGTGAACGGCAGTCCGCGCGTGTCGGTCCGGACGAGCGCGTCGTCGTACAGGTCCTTGTCGCCCGCCCGGCCGAGCAGCGCGAGCGCGCCCTCCCGGTAGACGGAGAGGTCGAGCCCGTGGATCTGGGCGGCAGCGACGACGACGGCGAGCACGAGGGCGCCTCCGAGCGCCGATGCGGCCGCCGGCCAGGACACCGGGCGGTCGCTGGCCGGGGGACCGGGATCCTGCTGCGGGGAAGCCGGTCCGCGCCGCGCGCTAGGGACGGCCGGCAAAGCGCTCGAGCAGGTCCACGTGGCCGGAGACGATCAGCATGTCCCGGCCGGACACCTTCGTGTCGGGCCGGGCGTAGGTGAAGTCCTCGCCCGGCGACTTCACCCCGACGACCGTGACGCCGTACTTGGAACGCACGGAGGACTCGGCGAGGGTGAACCCCTTGGTCTCCTTGGGCGGGTACATCTTCACGATCGCGAAGCCGTCGTCGAACTCGATGAAGTCCAGCATGCGACCGCCGACCAGGTGCGCGGCCCGCTGACCGGCGTCGGCCTCGGGATAGATCACGTGGTTCGCGCCGATGCGCTTGAGGATCTTGCCGTGCGAGGGCGTGATCGCCTTGACCCAGAGATGGTCGATCCCGAGGTCCACGAGGTTCGCCGTGATGAGCACGCTCGACTCGATCGAGGTACCGACGCCGACGACGGCGGCGGAGAACTCCTGCGCGCCGAGCTGCCGGAGCGCATCGAGGTTCGTGGCGTCGGCCTCGACGACGTGGGTGAGGGTGCTCGCGAACTTCTGCACCAGCTGAGGATCGCGCTCGATGGCGAGGACCTCACGGCCCTGGCGGACCAGCTGCTCGGCGGTCGCGGCACCGAAGCGGCCGAGGCCGATCACGAGGACGGGTGCGTTGTGGGCGGGTCTTTCAGCCAATGATCGGCCTCTCGTCAGGGTAGTGGTACAGCGTGCTGCGTTGCCTCAGCGCCAGCGCGGAGGCGAGCGTGATGGTGCCCATGCGCCCGGCGAACATCAGCGCGGACAGGACGTACTTGCCCTCGGGCGGCAGCTCCGCACTGAGGTTGGTGCTGAGGCCGCACGTCGCGAAGGCCGAGATGACCTCGAAGACCACCTTGTCGAGCGGCTCGTCGGTCATCGCCAGGATGAGTCCGCTGCCCACGAGGACCAGCGTCGCGCCCATGAAGATGACCGAGATCGCGACCCGCATGGCGCCGTGCGGGATGGTGCGGCCCCAGGCACGGACGTCGGCGTCGCCCCGCGCCTCGGCGACGATCGCGAGGAACATGACCGCGATCGTGGTGACCTTGATGCCACCGGCGGTGGACGCGGAGCCGCCGCCCGCGAACATCAGGGCGTCAGTGAGGAGCATCGTCGTCGTGGTCATGTCGTTCTGGTCCACGAGGTTGAATCCGCCCGAGCGCGTCATGACCGAGGCGAACAGGGCATGGATGCCCTTGTCGACGACGCCGAGGTGGGCGATCGTCCGGTCGTTCTCCCACTCGAGGAATCCCCAGGCGAACGTCCCGGCGACGAGGAGGATCAGCGACACGGACACGGTGAGCTTGGCGTGGAGCGTCCACTTGCTGAACCGGTGGCGCACCTGGACGAGCACCATGACCACGGGGAACCCGAGGCTGCCGAGGAACACGCCGACCATGAGCGGTGTCAGGATCCAGAGGTCCGTCTCGTAGGGCACCAGTCCGTCGCTGTGCGGGGTGAACCCCGCGTTGTTGAAGGCGGAGATCGAGTAGAAGATCCCGTGCCACAGCGCCTGCCACCACGGCTCACCGAGGATCATGAAGCGGGGGATCAGGACGACGGCGAGCACGATCTCGATGACCACGGAGGTAACGATGACGATCCGCAGGAGCGTGCCGATCTCGCCCAGGCGGCTGGCGTTGTTCAGCGCCTCCTGGGCCAGGAGCTTGCCGCGGACGCCGAGCCGCTTGCTCACGATGAGCGCGAGCAGGGACGCGAGCGTGAGGGTGCCCAGTCCGCCGATGAAGATGCCGAGCAGGATCACCAGCTGCCCGAAGAAGGACCAGTGGGTGGCCGTGGACACGACCGTGAGCCCGGTGACGCAGACGGCGGAGACCGCGGTGAAGAAGGCGTCGTGCAGTACCGTGACCTCGCCGCTGGTGGTCGCGATCGGCAGGCTCAGGAGCGCGGTGAACAGCAGGATGACGCCCGTGAAGATGAACAGGGCGAGCCGCGCGGGAGAGCTGTTGGCGAAGGAGTCGACGAAGTCACGGATCGAGGCCAGCAGCCTGAAGTATCCGTTCTGATCGTCCTTCAGCCACCGCGGCTGTTGACTTAGCATTGACGCCCGCTCTGCCCCGTCTGCCGGTCCTCCCGCCGAAGCGGCACGGTGACCGTCCCTTGTTGTCTTCCTGCAGTAGTAAAGCATCTCACCCGCGGGCATCGTCGGAATATCCGCCATCGCGTAGCCTTGCAGGGATGTCTACGCACTCCGGGCCAGCGGTACCACTCCAGGTCGTCTGGGACGAATCCATGCTGGCCTACGACTTCGGTGGGCTGCATCCCATGAATCCCGAGAGGCTGCACCTGACGGCCCGCCTCACGCGGGACTGCGGCCTGCTCGACCGCGCAGGCGTGACGGTGGCGTCGCCCTTCGTGGCGTCGGACGAGGACCTCGCCACCGTCCACAGCCCCGACTACGTCAGCGCCGTCCGGAGGGTCAGCAGCAACCCCGACGAATCCGACGCCGCGTACGGACTCGGCACGGAGGACAATCCCGCCTTCGCCGGGATGCACGAGGCCAGTGCGCGCCTGGCCGGCGGTTCGCTCGGAGCCGCCGATGCCGTCCTGCAGGGCACGACCGTGCGGGCGGTGAACTTCGGCGGCGGCATGCACCATGCAGCCCGCTCGCGGGCCAGCGGCTTCTGCATCTACAACGACGCCGCCGCCTCCGTCCAGCGGCTGCTCGACCGGGGCGCGCAGCGCGTCCTCTACATCGATGTCGATGCCCACCACGGCGACGGGACGCAGAGCATCTTCTGGGACGACCGCCGCGTCATGACGATCTCCCTCCACGAGACGGGCATGAGTCTCTTCCCGGGCACGGGCTTCGCCAACGAGACGGGAAGGCCCGGCGCCGAGGGCTACGCCGTCAACGTGGCCCTGCCGACGGTCGCGGGTGATGCCGCCGTCCTGCGGGCCTTCCACGCCGTCGTGCCGCAGCTCGCCGGAGCCTTCGCGCCCGACGTGATCGTCAGCCAGCACGGCTGTGACTCCCACCGTGAGGATCCCCTGACCAACCTGCGGGTGAGCGTCGACGCCCAGCACGCGATGATGGTCGGCGTCCGGGATCTGGCGGACCGCCTGTGCGGCGGGCGGTGGATCGCCACCGGCGGGGGCGGGTACGCGCTCGCGAGCGTGGTGCCCCGGGCCTGGACGCTGCTCGTCGCGGTCGCCGCGGGTGCCGACCTCGGCCCGGGCAGTGCGGTACCCGCGGCGTGGCGGGAGTACGTCCTCGAGCGCCACGGGATCGACGCACCCCGCCTCATGGGGGACGGCGCGGATACGTGGTGGCGTTCGTGGGAGATCGGCTACGACCCCGACGACGACCTGGACCGCACGGTGATGGCCACGCGCAAGGCCGTGTTCCCGCTGCACGGGCTCGATCCCTGGTTCGACTGATGCGTCGGGTCGCAGGATGCCCGACGGCGTATATATCGCTAGGGTAGGCGGATGGGTATCGATGATGTTTTCGCTGTCATCGCCGAAGGAACACGCAGGCAGATCCTCAAGAACCTGCGGGACGGCGACAAAGCGGTGGGGGAGCTCGTTGTCGAGCTGCAGGTGAGTCAGCCGACGGTGTCGAAGCACCTGAAGGTCCTGCGGGAAGCGGGACTCGTCACCATGAGGGCGCAGGGCCAGAAGCGGTACTACTCGCTGGATCCGGCGCCGCTCGACCACGTGCGGACCTGGCTCGCCGACTTCGAGGCGTCCGCTGCGCGGACCGGCACGGCCCTCGAGGAACCGGCCGGGGAAGGGCCGGCCGGCGAGACGCCGGAAGCAGCGACCGGTACGGATGCCGGCGGTGCTGCAGGTGCTGCCGGGACCGCCGAGACCGGAGTGCTGGCCGCGGCGGTGCTCGCCGCCCCACAGCCTCCGACCGGGGTCGAGACCGTCCGGCCGCCCATCGGGAGGACCATGGGACGCGCGGCCGAGCGTGCGGCCGACCTGCTGTCGCAGCTGCGGCGGCGTCGCGAATCGTAGGGTCTCCCCGGCGCCGGAAGCAGTTCCGGACGACGCGCGATCCTTTCACTTTGGTCACAGGAGCCACTACAGTAGTCCTTTAGGCGTAAATCCTGACGGTTCACGATGACGCGCCGGACAGTCGCTCCAGGGGTGTCCTTCCCGATGCCGGTCTCAGGGTGAACAACAGCCTTCATGCAAAGGAAAAGTGGTGAGATGGCAGACGGGAACAACTTCTCGGATGTGCAGTTCCTGACAGTCGCGGAAGTGGCCGAGCTCATGCGTGTCTCGAAGATGACGGTGTACCGGCTCGTCCATGCCGGCGACCTCCCTGCGGTGCAGTTCGGCCGCTCGTACCGTGTCCCCGAATCGGCGGTCGCGGCGTTCCTCCTCGCCGCGCAGGTCGAGGGCCAGTCCGAGAGCGCCTGAGGCCGGATCCGCGCGTCCGGTCCGTTGTTCAAACGGATGTACCCTGTTAAGGAGCGTTTTGGGTGGGCCTAGGCCCGCTCGACTTATTGCATCATCCGGGCGACTGCCAGACGGCAGGTGCCGACGTCATGACCAGGGACGGCCTTCCGGCTACGAGCCTGATGCCGCCCTGGCAACAGAACAAGTTTGTGAGGACTCTATGGGTTCAGTTATCAAGAAGCGCCGCAAGCGTATGGCAAAGAAGAAGCACCGCAAGCTGCTTCGCAAGACCCGTCACCAGCGCCGCAACAAGAAGTAGGCAGGCGCCCGGCCACGAGCCGGAGTGTGCAGACCGGCCCGGATCCCGCCCTCGAGGCGTCGGATCCGGGCCGTCGCCGTTTCCCGGCCCTGCGGTCCGTCCCGGGGGAGGTCGGGCCCGGGCTGCGGCGTCAGCGGCTCCGGAAGCGTGAGAAGCCGCGCCACAGTCCGTAGACGGAGCCGACGAGCGTGGCGGCGCTGAGGCCGAAGGTGGCCGCGCGCCGACCGCTGCGGAAGTCGTAGACGGGCCAGTTGTTGGCGCGTGCATGACGGCGCAGCTTCCGGTCCGGGTTGATCGCCACGGGATGGCCGACGGCGGTGAGCAGCGGGATGTCGTTGTAGGAGTCGCTGTAGCCCCAGCACCGCGCGAGGTCGAGGTGCTCCCGCTCGGCGACCGCAAGGACGGCAGCGGCCTTCGCGGATCCGTGCAGGAAATCGCCCACCAGCCGCCCGGTGTAGAGCCCGTCGGTGACCTCGGCCACGGTCCCGAGTGCGCCGGTCAGCCCGAGCCGGCTGGAGATGACGGCGGCGACCTCCACGGGCGTCCCCGTCACGAGCCAGACCTGCCGGTTCGAGGAGAGGTGCTGCTCGGCGAGGGCTCGGGCGCCGGGCCAGATCTTCGAGGCGATCATCTCGTCGTAGACCTCCTCGCCGAGGGCCAGGATGTCCTCGTGGGCGATCCCGATCGCGAAGGCCAGGGCGGCCTCGCGCACCGCATCCACATCGGTCATCGTCTCGCCGCGCATGATGAAGCGCAGCTGCTTCCACGCCAGTCCTGCTGCGAAACGGAGGGTGAACGCCTTCCGCTGGTACATCTTGCGCGCCACGTGGAACAGGCTCGCGCCCCGCATGAGGGTGTTGTCGACGTCGAAGAACGCGGCCTCGCCCGGGGGCGGCGCCGGAGGCTGTGGTGAGGGCTGCGTGCCCGGGATGGCGTCCGGCATGCTCCGAGTGTAGTTCTTCGCTCCGCGGGCCTGCCCGGCGCCGGTACGGTGGAGGCATGGAATCGTCCGCTGACGCGCCGGGAAGCGGCGTCGTGCTCCTCACCCGCCCGGACTGCCACCTCTGCGAGGATGCGCGTGCAGTGGTGGACCGCGTGACCGGGGACCTCGGGATCGGCTGGCGGGAACTGTCGGTCGCCGATGCCCCGGCACTGGGTGCGCAGTTCGCCGAGGAACTCCCCGTCCTGTTCATCGGCGGGGTGCAGCGTGACTTCTGGTCGATCGACGAGGCGAGGCTGCGCAGGCTGCTGTCCTAGGTCCTGTCCCGGGTCCTGTCCTGGGTGCGGTCCAGGGTGTGCCGGTCCGGCTTGGAGGCCCCGCGTCGTCGGCATACAGTGGTTCTACTTCCGCCCCGACGACGCCGGGGGACCAGGAACCACCGACCGCTCGCGGTGGTGCTAGGAACGGAGTCGATGACAGTGACAACGCCGGACATGCCAGGCCTTCACCCCGTGGGTGATTCGTCACGCCACATCCCGCCGGCCTCGGTGGCCCGCCTGACCATCTACCTGCGTGCCCTCAACTCGCTGCTCGCCGAGGGGATCGAACGGGTCTCCTCCGAGGAGCTCGCGGATGCGGCCGGGGTCAATTCGCCCATGCTGCGCAAGGACCTCTCCTACCTGGGGTCGTACGGCACCCGGGGCGTCGGTTACGACGTGCAGTACCTGAACCGGCAGATCTCGATCGCCCTCGGGCTGACGCTGGACTGGCGCGTGGCGATCATCGGTGCCGGCAACCTCGGCCGCGCGCTGGCGGGCTACTCCGGCTTCGTGTCACGCGGCTTCGAGATCGTCGCCATCTTCGACGCCGACCAGCTCGTCGTCGGGTCCGAGGTCGGCTACCTCCGCGTGAGCGCCGTCGAGGACCTCGAAGCCGTGCTGGAGCGGACCCGCACCAACATGGCGGTCCTCTCCGTGCCGGGCGCGGTCGCGCAGGAACTGTGCGACCGCCTCGTGGAGGCGGGGATCTCCAGCATCCTCAGTTTCGCGCCCGTGGTGCTCCAGGTGCCGCCGCACGTGCAGTTGCGGAAGGTGGACATGTCCACCGAGCTGCAGATCCTGGCCTATCACGCGCAGCGGGCGCAGGAGACGGACCTCGATCCGATCTCCCGCGCCCAGTAGGTGTCGCTGCGCGGGCCGCGCTCAGTAGCCGAGCTTCCTCGGAGCGAAGTAGGGCCGCGCGGGCTTCGAGTAAGTCAGGACGACGCCGGCCACGCCGAGGAGCATGACGATCACGCTCAGGGCGAGCGAGAGTCCTGAGGGCTGGACCGCAGCCTGGCCGGATGCCTCTGCAGCCTGGCTCAGGAGCGGGAGGAGGAGGAAACTGCTGAGGACGGACAGGACGTTGAGTGCTGCCAGCACGGTCGCGGTGATCCGCGCCCAGTTGTGGCCCTTCCTGATGAAGACGGCCAGCACGATGTACACGGCGGTGAAGAGGGCCGCGAAGACGATCCCCAGGCCCACGCCGAAGGATGAGCCCGGAGCATCCGGCACGGGCGTGGTCAGGGCCGAGATGATGGACGCCACGAGATAGAGGATGCCTGCCGCCACGATGAGCTGGTACGCCCTCTGGACCTCGGTAGGTGCGGGCCCCTTGTCCGCTGGGCCGGATTCACCCGTGGACGACGTGGGGTAGGCGTAGCTGGAGGACTGCGCCGGCTGGTAGCCGTACTGGCCGCCGTCGTCGCCCTGTCCGTAGGGGCCGGGCCGCCCGTGCCCGCCCTGGCCGGGACCGCCTGTGCCGGGCGCGCTCCACGGCTGTCCCTCGCCCTGCCTGTCGCCCTGCCCGTTCGGGTTGTCCTGTGGCGTGCTCATCGTGGCGTCCTCCGTTGCGGTTCGAATGTCCATCCACCCGCCGGAGCCCCCATGGACGTGCCTTTCGTGGATGCGGTCACCGCCAGCCTAGTTCGTCCGCCGCGGCCACGGACAGGGGTGCGACGGCAACGGCCGACGCCGTCCAGGGGACGACGTCGGCCGTGAGCGTGGTGCCGACCGGCCGGCAGGCCGGGACGTGGAACTAGGCCGTGACGACGGCGGGAGCCACGAAGGCGGCTTCGATGGTGATGGTCACCTTGTCGCCGACGAGGACGCCGCCTGCCTCGAGGGCTGCGTTCCAGGTCAGGCCGAAGTCCTTGCGGGAGATGGTGGTGGAGGCGGAGACGCCGGCGCGGGTCGCGCCGAAGGGGTCCACGGCCACGCCGTTGAACTCGGCGTCGAGGACGACGGCCTTGGTGATGCCGCGGATGGTGAGGTCTCCGTGGATCTCGTAGGTCTCGCCGGAGCCGGTGTGCGAGGTGGAGACGAAGGTCATCTCGGGGAACTGCTCGACGTCGAAGAAGTCGGCGCCCTTGACGTGCCCATCGCGGTTCTCGTCGCCCGAGGTGAAGGAGTCGGTCCTGATGGTCGCCGTGATGCTGGAGTCCTCGAGGGAGGATCCGACGGTGAGGGACGCGTCGACGTCCTTGAACGAGCCGCGGACCTTGCTGATGCCGGCGTGGCGGACGCTGAAGCCGACCTCGCTGTGGGCGGGATCGAAGGACCAGGTGCCGGAGGTGAGGCCTGAGGGGACAGTCATGATGAACTCCTGAGAAGAGGTGGTGGCGACGCTTACAGTGGTTAGAAGCATGCGTATGCATGTTTTATTCCACATATCAGTGGAATGTTCAACTAAACCTGCCGGAGCCCTCCGCACCCGATTGGCCGTCGCGCGGGCACATGCGGGAAACTGGATCCATGCAGCGAGCAACCGTCCACCTGGTGCGCCACGGTGAGGTCCACAACCCCGAGGCCGTCCTCTACGGGAGGCTCCCGGAGTTCCACCTCTCCGAACTGGGCCGGCAGATGGCCCTGCAGGTGGCGGGCTACTTCGAGCAGCGCCGCGACGAGGGTGCCGACATCGTCCACCTCGTGGCCTCCCCCCTGACGCGGGCACAGGAGACGGCCCGCCCGCTCGCCGAGGCACTGGGACTGGAGATCGCCACGGACGAGCGCATCATCGAGGCCGCGAACCGCTTCGAGGGCATGTCGAGGATCAAGAGCAGGCTCCGCCAGCCGCGCTACTGGCCCCTGCTCGTCAACCCCTTCCGGCCGTCCTGGGGGGAGCCCTACGCCGAGCAGGCGGCACGGGTGATGCTGGGGGTGCACGACGCCCGCCGCCGCGCCCTCGAACTCGCGGCACAGGGGGGAGTGGACCGTCCCGCCGAGGCGATCCTCGTCAGCCACCAGCTGCCCATCTGGGTGACGCGGCTCGCCGCCGAGCATCGCCGGCTCTGGCACGACCCGCGCCAGCGCGAGTGCACCCTCACGTCCGTCACGTCGCTCGACTTCGAGGGGGACTCCATCCGGCGCGTGCGCTACACCGAGCCCTGCGCCGACCTGCTGCCCGGTGCAGCGAATGTCCCCGGGGCGTAATAGAATTACTACACGTCGTAGAAATCATCGGAAGAAGCTGTGACACCAACCGCCCGTCCCACGAAGCGCCGCCTCCTGCTCGAACTGGGCATGGCGCTCGCCGTCGCCCTGCCGGTCTCCCTGGTGGTCACCTCCTGCGCCGCCGAGGACCCGCTCGCCCAGCAGGCCGCTGCCGGTGACGGCAAGAACTACATCGCCGGGGACGGCTCCGTCACGGAGTACGCGGCCGCGGACCGCGGTGAGCCCGTCGAGGTCTCCGGCACCCTGTTCGACGGGACGGCCGTCTCGAGTGCCGACTGGGACGGCCAGGTCACCGTGCTCAACTTCTGGTACGCCGCCTGCGCGCCCTGCCGGGAGGAGGCTGCGGACCTCGTGTCGCTCCACGACGAGTACGCACCGCAGGGCGCCGCGTTCTACGGCGTCAACATCCGCGACGAGCAGGCCACCGCGGAGGCCTTCGAGCGCAGCTTCGGCATCCCCTACGCGAGCTTCAAGGACAAGAACGGGGGAGTGCTGCTCGACATGACCCAGTACGTCCCGCCGCAGGCCGTCCCTACGACGATCGTCCTCGACCGGGAGGGCCGGGTGTCCGCCCGGATCCTCGGACTGGCCGACCGCGGTACCCTCAAGGCCCTGATCCATGATGCCCTCGCCGAGTAGCGCGCCCGCCGCGTCACGTCCATGACGGTGGCCGTGGCCGGGCCCGTTCCCCTCGCCGTGGGGAACGCCTTCGCCGACGCCGTGCTCAACGGCTCCATGCTCCTCGCCCTGCCGGTCGCGCTCCTGGCCGGCCTGGTGTCCTTCGCCTCCCCCTGCGTCCTGCCGCTGGTCCCCGGCTATCTCGGGTACGTCACCGGCCTGACCGGCGTCGACCTCGAGAAGCAGAAGAAGGGACGGATGCTGGCCGGGATCGGGCTCTTCGTGCTCGGCTTCTCGGTCGTCTTCATGGCCTACGGGACCCTGTTCGGGCAGCTGGGCGCTTTCCTGAGGGTGTCCCAGGGGTGGCTCATCCAGGTGTTCGGCGTCGTCGTGATCCTGCTGGGCGTGGTGTTCATGGGCGGTCTCTCCTGGTTCCAGCGCGAGAGCCGCATCCATGCGAGGGTGCCCGCGGGGCTCCTGGGAGCCCCCCTGCTGGGCGTGACCTTCGGGCTCGGCTGGGCACCGTGCATCGGCCCCACGCTCGGCGCCGTCCAGCTCCTGGCGATCTCCGGCAACGACGCGACGGCGCTCAAGGGCGCGGTCCTCACGTTCGTCTACTGCCTGGGCCTGGGCGTGCCGTTCCTGCTGATCGCACTCGGCGTACGCCGCGGCATGGGGGCCCTCGCGTTCTTCCGGAAGCACCGGCTCCTGCTGCAGCGGGCCGGGGGCGGACTCCTGGTGCTCGTGGGAATCCTCATGGTGACCGGGGTCTGGAACTACTGGATCACGCAGCTGCAGGACCTCCTGATCGGCAACGTGGTCCTGCCGATCTGACCACCGGCGGCATCCGCCGGGCACGCACGCAAACAACCGACATCGTTGGAGAGGGCACAGTGAAGCAGGACGTCTCGCAGGATACGAGGGACACGGCAGGCGCCCCGGGCGCCAGGCCCGACGTCGTCCTGCCCTCACTCGGCGTCCTCGGCACCCTGCGGTGGGCCTGGACGCAGCTGACCAGCATGCGCACGGCGTTGTTCCTGCTGCTCCTGCTCGCCGTCGCGGCCGTTCCCGGCTCGCTGTTCCCTCAGCGTCCGGCGAATCCCGCCGTCGTCACCCAGTACATCCAGGACAATCCGGACACCGGGCCCGTGCTGGACTGGTTCCAGCTGTTCGACGTCTACTCGTCCGTCTGGTTCTCGGCGATCTACCTCCTGCTCTTCGTCTCGCTCATCGGCTGCGTGGTGCCCCGGGCGATCGCACATCTCAAGGCCGTGCGCTCGAAGCCGCCGCGCACGCCCAAGCGGCTCTCCCGCCTGCCCGTGTACGGCACGCTCGAGGTCCCCGCGGACCGGGCGCGCGACGCCGGTCTGACGCCGTCGTCCGCCGCCGAGCAGGCCGCCGCGGTCCTGCGGAAGCGCGGCTACCGCGTCGACGTACGCGATGCCGGGACCGACCGCCCCTCGGTGGGCGCCGAACGCGGCCTCGCCAAGGAGCTCGGCAACCTCGTCTTCCACACCTCGCTCATCGGCGTCCTGGTGTCGGTCGCAGTCGGCGGGCTCTTCGGCTACAACGGCCAGAAGGTGATCGTCGAGGGCGACAGCTTCGTGAACACGCTGATCGGCTACGACAGCTTCAACCCGGGTTCCAACTTCTCCGACGACCAGCTGGAGCCGTACTCCATCCGCCTCGACTCGTTCGACGTGCGCTTCGACCGCGAGCAGGAGAGCCACTACGGCCAGCCGCTCGACTTCACGGCGAACGTCACCACACAGGACGGACCGGGCGAGGACGAGGCCCAGCAGGTCCTCAAGGTCAACGCGCCGATCACCATCGGCGGCACCAACGTCTACCTGGTCGGCAACGGCTACGCGCCCGTCGTCACCGTGCGCGACGGTGAGGGGAACATCGCCCAGCAGGGCCCCGTCGTCTCGGTGCCGTCCGACGGCCTCTACACCTCGCTGATCGTCATCAAGGCCCCGGACGCGAAGCCGGACCAGCTCGGCTTCGTCGGGTTCTTCCTGCCCACCGCCTTCGTGGACGAGCAGGGCGTCTCCTTCTCGCGGGACCCGGAACCCTTCAACCCGCAGCTCAACCTGAACTCCTACTACGGGGACCTCGGGCTCGACGACGGGACCCCCGAGAACGTCTACGTGCTGGACACCGAGAACCTGACCGAGCTCAACAGCCGCAACAACGACGACGGCGGGATCGTGCTCGGCGTCGGACAGACCTACGACCTGCCCGAGGGCAAGGGCTCCGTCACCTTCGACGGGCTCAAGCGCTACGTCGCACTCGACATCCACCACGATCCCGGTGAGCTGGGCGCACTGGTCTTCTCGACACTCGCGCTGCTCGGCCTCTCGGCGTCGCTGTTCATCGGGCGCCGCAGGCTCTGGGTCCGTACGGGGGAGCACCCGGACGGGCGCCTCATGGTCGAGTACGGGCTGCTGGCCCGCGGGGAGGACCACCGCCTGCCGGCGGAGGGCGCAGCCGTCGAGAAGCTGCTGGCGGATCGCTGGTTGGTCCCCACCGGCAGCACGGGGGACCATAGTCATCAGGACGCCGCACCGGCCGGCACGGGGCAGTCGCACACCAACGCAAAGGACAACTCATGACACCACCAGTCAATGCCGAGCTCGGGCAGGTCAGTGAGCTCTTCATGCTGCTGGCCTCCATCGCCTACGTGGTGGCCCTGGTCTTCTTCGTGCTCGACCTCGTGAAGTCGAGCTCCACGATCGGCAGCCTCGAGACGCGCCTCGCGGGCGAGCAGGCAGCACCGGCCCGGTCCCTCGCCGGCGTGGGCGGACGAGGCGGTAGCTCGACGGCGGCCTCGGCAGGGACGCCGGTGACCGCGGACGACTCGATGGACTACGGGGCGGGGCCCCGACGCGGCTCCGCGCGCATCGCCGTCTCGCTGACGGTGCTGGCAGCCGTCGTCCACGGTGCCGCCGTCCTCACCCGGGGGATCGCCGCGCACCGTGTCCCCTGGGGCAACATGTACGAGTTCTGCACCACGGGTGCGTTCCTCGTCGCCGCCATCTTCCTCGTCACGCTCACCCGGAAGGACCTGCGCTTCGTCGGTTCCTTCGTAGTGGGACTCGTGGTCATCATGCTCTGCGCCGCCACCGTGGGCTTCCCCACGCCGGTCGCCCGCCTGATCCCCGCCCTGCAGAGCTACTGGCTGATCGTGCACGTCTCCATCGCCGTGGCCTCCTCGGCGCTGTTCACCATCACTTTCGCCATGTCCGTGCTCCAGCTCCTGCAGACCTCCCGCGAGGCCAAACTCCTCGCCGGCAAGGCGGACACCGCGAGGTTCCTCCGCCTCGTGCCCTCCGCGCTGAGCCTCGAGAACCTGTCCTACCGGCTCAACGCCGTCGCGTTCGTCGGCTGGACCTTCACCCTCATGGCGGGCGCCATCTGGGCCGAGCAGGCGTGGGGCCGCTACTGGGGCTGGGACACCAAGGAGGTCTGGACGTTCGTGATCTGGACCGTCTACGCCGGCTACCTGCACGCCCGGGCCACGCGAGGCTGGACGGGCACGCGTGCCGCCTGGCTGTCGATCGTCGGCTACCTCTGCATCGTCTTCAACTTCACGATCGTGAACATCTACTTCTCGGGGCTCCACAGCTACTCGGGAGTGTAGGCGCGAGGCCGCGTATCGGCCGGTCGGAACGCGAGAGCCCCGCGGTGGATACCGCGGGGCTCTTTCGTGTCCGATCGGCGGGAAGGGTCGGACCTGCCCGGCGGCCGTCCGCGATCGGTGGGCATGACGGCGTCGAGGAGCGGCGCACCCGGACGGCCCGGCCGCCACGGGGCGGGTCGGACGAGGGCCGACGCGCAGGCGCACGCCGGCGGTCAGGGGTGGTGGGCTCCCGCGGACCCCGAGCCGGCGTCGTCGTTGCCTTCGCCGTCGTGCTTGTCGTCCTTCGGGGGAGTGTCCCGGCCGGCCTCGCGGGCCTTGTCCTCGCGATCCTTCTGCTCCTGCTCCCGACGGCGGCGCTCCTGCTCACGGGCCCGCTGGCGGCGCTGGGCCTCGAGGTTCTGGAGGAAGGCGGGATCATCGTCCGGGGCGGTGGGCGTGCGGGGAGCCGGACGCCGCGGACCGGAGGGCCCGTCGCTGCGGGGACGCCCGAACAGGAACCACATCCCGGCCCCGATGAGCGGCAGGATGAGGATGGTCACGAACCACGCCGTCTTCGAGATGCTCCGCACCTCGTGTTTTCGGCTCATGACGCAGTCGATCAGTGCATAGATGACGACGGCGACCCCCAGGATCGCGGCGAAGAGCAGGAGGCGGGGCATGCGCCAATTGTAGGCGAGTAAACTTGGAGCGTGGCCTTCCTCAAATTCACCGCCCTGCGCCTGCTGCTGATCGTCGTGTTCTACGTGGCGTGCGTGCTGCTGGGCCTCGGACTCTTCCTGTCGGCGGTGGTGGCCGCGATCCTGGCCTGGTGCGTCACGTATCTCTTCTTCCGCGACCTCCGGGACGCCGCAGCGGCCACCCTGCAGCGGCGTCTCACGCCCGGCGCGCCGCCCGTGCGGTCCGCCGTCGAGCTCGACGACGCAGCGGCGGAGGACGCACTGGATCCCAACACCCCGGTCAACGCGGACCGGAAGCCGCGAGGCACCGCTGCCTGACAGGCCGCCTCAGGGCGCCGGTCGACGCCGCAGGCAGCGCCGCCCCTCAGGGGATCGCAGCGCACGTCCACGCTGCCGAAGGCAGCCTTCCCGCGCCGGCAGCCCGGCCGGCTCCGCCTAGGCGAGGACCGTCGTGACGACGATGCCCGCCGTGAAGAGGAGGCTGAACGCCAGGTTGATCAGGCCCGTCTGCTTCAGCACCGGGATCAGGCTCCTGCGCTTCCTGCCCGTGAGCATCAGCCAGCTCGGCTGGAGGCAGGCCGGGACGAGCAGCAGCACCAGCAGCACCCACGGGAAGTCGTAGCTGAGGAACAGGGGCAGCAGGACCGCTGCCGCGAGCATCATGACATAGCTGATGCGGGCGGCCGGATCACCGAGCCGCACCGCGAGGGTCCTCTTGCCCACCACGCTGTCCGTCGGGATGTCGCGCACATTGTTGGCCATCAGGAGCGCCATGGCGATCAGGCCGGTACTCACTGCGCCGATCCAGGCGGCCGTGCTGAGCTGGCCCGCCTGCGTGAAGGTGGTGCCGAGGGTCGCGACCAGCCCGAAGAAGACGAAGACGAACAGATCACCCAGGCCGAGGTACCCGTAGGGGTTCTTCCCTCCCGTGTAACCCCAGGCCGCCGCGATGCAGCCCACCCCGACCAGGAGGAGGATCCAGGCCTGGGCCAGGATCACCAGCACCAGCCCGGCCAGCATGGCCAGGCCGAAACACGCGAAGGCGGCGTGCTTCACCTGCCGGGGCTGGGCCGCTCCCGACCCGGTCAGGCGGAGCGGACCCACCCGCTCGTCGTCGGTGCCGCGGATGCCGTCGGAGTAGTCGTTCGCGTAGTTCACGCCCACCTGCAGCAGCACGGACACGATCGCGGCGAGCACGGCGTTGAGCGGCTTGAAGGATCCGAGGCCGAACGCGGCCGCGCTGCCGATGATCACCGGTGCGAAAGCCATGGGGAAGGTGCGGGGACGGGCTCCTTCAAGCCACTGAGCGGCAGTCGCCACGGGAGGATTTCCTTCTGGTCGGGTCGGTGGTGCTTCTGGTGTCCTCGGACGCTCAGGCGCGTTCGAGGAGCGAGCGGACGGTTCGGCGGTCCGGCTTGCCGCCGGGAAGCAGGGGGAAGGCGTCGAGCGTGACGATGGACTTGGGGACGGCGTGCGCCCCGAGTTCGACGTGGACCGCCTGGCGGATCACCTCGGCGTCGACGTCGCCCACGATCGCCGCCGCGACGGCAGCGCCCCATTCGTCGTTGCGGATGCCGAGCACGATGGCCTGCTCGACGCCGGGGAGGGCCTGGATGACGTCCGACACCTTCGTGGCGGAGACCTTCAGCCCACCCGTGATGATGACGTCGTCGAGCCGTCCGTGCACGGTGACGGTACCGTCGAGTGCCACGTCCCCGGCGTCGTCGGTGACGAACCAGCGCCGCCCCGAGTTGAACACGAACTTCTCCTCGGTGAGGGCGGGCGCATCGAGGTAGCCGTCGGCCAGGACCGCCCCGCCGATGCGGAGACGTCCGTCCACGGAGCGGAGTTCGACGCCGTCGAGCGGGGTCCCGTCGTAGACACAGCCGCCGCAGGTCTCGCTCATGCCGTAGGTCTCGACGACCTTCAGGTCGTGGCTGCGCGCGAGGGAACGCAGGGAGGCCCCGGCGGGCGCCCCGCCGAGCAGGATGGCGTCGAAGCGCCGCAGGAGCCTCAGGGTCTCCGGTGACGGGTCGGCCAGCAGGCGGTGGAGCTGCGTGGGGACCAGCGAGGTGAACCGGACGCGGTCCGTCAGCTCGGCAGCCGCGTCCTTGAAGGCCTCGGGGGTGAAGCCGGCGGAGGTGTCCATGACCCAGGGCTGGGTGCCCGCGTACAGCGAGCGGACGAGGACCTGGAAACCGGCCACGTAGTGCACGGGCAGGGTGAGCAGCCACTGACCCTCGGCCTTCAACGCGAACGCGGTGCCCATCGCGGAGGCAGCGAGCGCGTCGACGCTGAGCATCGTCTGCTTCGGTGTCCCCGTCGATCCCGACGTGCTGATGACGGCAGCGATCTCGTCGTTCGGCAGGGTGCCGTCGAAGACCTGGTCCGGCAGTACGTGGGGCGCGACGGCGGGTCCCTCGCCCGAGAGGGCTGCGGCGAGGGGTTTCAGCAGTCCCAGCGGGTCGAAGCCTTCGGGGGTGTGCACGGGAAGGAGTTCCACGTGGCTCCTAGAAGTAGTAGGGGAACGAGGACCAGTCCGGCGCACGCTTCTCGAGGAAGGCATCCCTGCCCTCCACCGCCTCGTCGGTCATGTAGGCCAGACGCGTCGCCTCGCCGGCGAAGACCTGCTGGCCGGCGAGGCCGTCGTCGGCGAGATTGAAGGCGAACTTCAGCATGCGGATCGCCTGCGGGCTCTGCCGGGCGATGTCCGCCGCGTAGGCCAGTGCCGTCGCCTCGAGTTCCGCGTGGTCCACGGCCTCGTTGACCGCGCCCATCTCCACCATGTCCTGCGCGGAATACTCGCGCGCCAGGAAGAAGATCTCACGTGCCCTCTTCTGGCCGATCTGCCGGGCCAGGAGGGCCGACCCGTATCCCGCGTCGAAGCTGCCCACGGTCGCATCGGTCTGCTTGAACCGGCCGTGCTGCGCCGAGGCGATGGTCAGGTCCGCCACGACGTGCAGGCTGTGGCCACCACCCGCCGCCCAGCCGTTGACGACGGCGACGACGACCTTGGGCATGGTCCGGATGAGCCGTTGCACCTCGAGGATGTGGAGACGCCCTGCACGGGCGGGGTCGATCGTCTCCCCGGTCTCGCCTTGCGCGTACCGGTATCCGTCCCGGCCCCGGATGCGCTGGTCGCCTCCCGAGCAGAAGGAGTGGCCGCCGTCGCGGGGGCTGGGACCGTTGCCGGTGAGCAGCACGGTCGCGACGTCGGGCGTCATGCGGGCGTGGTCGAGGGCGCGGTACAGCTCGTCGACGGTGCCCGGGCGGAACGCGTTGCGGACCTCGGGACGGTCGAAGGCGATGCGCACGGTCGGGAGGTCGCGCACCACCGCGCCGTCGGCGTCGCGCTCCACCTGGCGGTGGTACGTCATGTCCGCGAAGTCCTCGAAACCCGCCACGACCCGCCAGCGGGTCGGGTCGAAGATGTCGGATACCTTGGCGGGCAGCTCTGAAGTCACCCGTCGAGTCTAGCGGCGGAACGTCGCGGGCCCGTCCCGTCCCCGGCCTCGCACGGGGGCGTCGGGCGATACGGAACCCGTTGTCCTCGGGGTCGCGCATGACGTACCAGGCGTGCGGCGACTGCGATTGCTGCGCCAGGTACCGGGCCCCCGCGCCCCGGGCCGGGCCCGCTGCTCGTCCCGGTCGGCGCCACCGAGGTCGAGGTCCGGGTGCACCCTGTTCCTGGCGACCTCGGGCTCGGGGACCGGCTGGAACAGGATGCGCTCGCGGCCGGCCCGGTCGATGGCCTTTCCGTCCTTTCGGACCTGCCTGCCGTCGTGGACGATGACGTCCGTCGCGCGGGCGAAGCCCGGGCGGACGGGGGCCCTAGCGCTGCAGTCGGGAGAGGTTCACGGCACTGCGCACGGCGGGATAGTACCCGGACTTGTAGCCCTCCGCGGTGGGGTGGAGGTTGTCGGAGGCTCCTGCCCGGAACGTGATCCAGGGGTCCGTGGAGCCGAGCCCGTGGCCCTCGAACTTCGGCACCAGGTCGACGAACGTGAAGCCGTGCGTCTCGGCCTGGGTGCGGATCACGGCATTGAGGGCGTCGGTGCCCGCGTTGAACGCGGTCTGCGAGGCGATCGGGATGACCGGAGTCCCGAACTCGGGGGAGAACAGGTGGGGGTAGCCGGTAACGACCACCGTGGCATTCGGGGCCGCCGAGTCGATCGAGTCGTAGAGGGCGTCGAGATTGCTCTCGAGCACGGGGAGCGCGGCCGCGTTCTTGGCCGCGATGAACTGGGCGCAGACCGCGGGGGACTGCGTCGCGCACACCCCTGCCACCTCCGCGAAGCCTGCGTCGTTGCCTCCTGCCGAGATGGTCACGAGGTCGGTGTCCGCGGACAGTGCCCGGGCGGCGATCGCACCCGCCACCTGCTCGGGGAGGTCGACGGCGCCGGCCGGTTCCGTGGCGACCTTCGCGCCGGCGCAGGTGGCGTCGGCGACCAGGTCGACCTGCTTCTTCCCGTCGAGGATCCCGGGCAGCCCGAGGGGTGACTGGCCACAGGCGTTGACGTACGAACCGGCGCCGAATCCCGACGCGTAGGAGTCACCGAGGGCCACGTAGGACAGGGGTGGTTTCGGTGCGGCTGCGGCGGGGCCGGCGGCCCCGCCGACCAGCGCCGCGGAAGCCGCGAGGGCGAGGGTGAGGAATCTGGTGGAACGGGTCCTGCGGGCACGCGTCGCGGAAGTCATGGACCAACGGTACTCGCGGAATGCGGCTTGTCGAGGAGCAGATTGGTGATGCGGAGGGTGCAGAGCCGCTGCCCGGCATCGTTGGTCAGCAGTACCTCGTGCGTGGTCAGGGTGCGGCCCAGGTGGATCGGCGTGGCGGTGATCGTCACCGTCCCCTCGCGGGCGCCGCGGTGGTGCGTGGCGGAGACGTCCACCCCCACGGCGGTCTTCCCGAGGGTGGAGGCATGGATGACGGCCGCCCAGGAGCCCACGGCCTCCCCGACCGCGAGCGACGCCCCTCCGTGAAGGAGGCCGAAGGACTGGCGGTTGCCCTCCACCGGCATCGTCGCGACGACGCGTTCTGCCGACTGCTCCACGATCGCGACGCCCATCTTCTCGTCGAGCTCGCCGAGCGTGATGGTCCATGGGGGCCAAGACTCCTGGCTCATCGCCTGTGAACTCCTCGTGGTCGGGTACCGGGGTGAGCGCAACTCTAGCGGCGGAGCGGCCCCCGGCACCCCGCGTCATAACAATACGGACACGTCCGGCGCCGCAATCACGGCCTGACCTGCGGCGATGATGAATCCTTCTCCTGCCCACCGCCCGTGGAAGCGCTCCCACTTGACAGTGCCCTACGTCACAGTCAGGATGGGTGGCACGTCGTGAGAGCGCTCCCACCGGAACTGATCTGCCGGAGGACGGCGGTCCCGCCGACATCACCATTTCCGCGTCGGCGGCGGGCTCCGGGTGCTCCCGCAACCCGCCGCCGCTAGTCCACCGGAACGGGCCGACAGGGTTCGGCCCCGGCCCGAACCCTGTCCGGACGCTGCGTCCGCCGGGGACGTTCACCCCGACTCCGCTGCAACCGGCGGCGGAATCAAGCTGACAAAGGAGTCAACCGTGCACAGCAGAGCACGTATCACCGCACTTTCGGCCACGGCGGCATGCCTCGCCCTGGCCCTCACCGCCTGTGGATCCGGGGGGTCGGACAACGCCGGAGTCGAGGGCGAGACCGGCACGGAAGACGTCACCCTCTCCGTCGGGACGTTCAACGAGTTCGGCTACGAGGAGCTCTTCGAGGAGTACGAGCAGCTCAACCCGAACGTCACGATCAATCACAAGAAGGCCGCCACCTCCAACGAGGCCCGCGACAACCTCACCACCCGCCTGGCCGCGGGTTCCGGACTGTCCGACATCGAAGGCATCGAGGTCGACTGGCTGCCCGAGCTGCTCGAGTTCCCCGACCAGTTCGCCGACCTCAGCGACCCGGCCGTCGAGGGCCGCTGGCTCGACTGGAAGACCGAGGCCGCCACCACGAAGGACGGACAGCTCATCGGTTACGGCACCGACGCCGGCCCCCAGGGCGTGTGCTACCGGGCAGACCTGTTCGAGAAGGCCGGGCTGCCCAGCGACCGCGAGTCCGTCGCGGCGTTGCTCGACGGCTCCTGGCAGGACTACTTCGACGCCGGCAAGGATTTCGTCGCGGCCAGCGACGGCGTGGCGTGGTTCGACTCCGCCGGAGCCACCTACCAGGGCATGATCAACCAGGTCCAGAATGCCTACGAGGACAATGACGGCACCGTGATCGCCACCGAGAACCCCGAGGTAAAGGACATCTACGAGCAGGTCCTGCAGGCGTCGGTCACGGACGGGCTCTCCGCGCACCTCACGCAGTGGGAGGACGACTGGGTGGCGAGCTTCCAGTCCGACGCGTTCGCCACGAAGCTCTGCCCGGGCTGGATGCTCGGCGTCATCGAGGGCAACGCCGAAGGCGTCGAGGGCTGGGACATCGCCGATGTCTTCCCCGGCGGCGGTGGCAACTGGGGCGGCTCCTACCTGACCGTCCCCACCCAGGGCGAGAACCAGGCCGAGGCCAAGAAGCTCGCCGAGTGGCTGACCGCCCCGGAGCAGCAGATCAAGGCCTTCGAGTCGAAGGGCACGTTCCCCAGCCAGGTCGAGGCGCTCGAGAGCGAGGAACTGCAGGGACAGGTCGATCCGTTCTTCAACGACGCACCGACCGGGCAGATCCTCGCCAACCGAGCCACCGCCGTCGAGGTCACGCCGTTCAAGGGCCCCAAGTACTTCGCGATCAACGATGCGATGCAGCAGGCCCTGACCCGTGTCGACGTCGACGAGACCGATGACCCCGCCTCCTCCTGGGAGAAGTTCACCACCGCTGTGGGCGCTCTGTAGCCGATGGCCGTCACGGACCGGGTCCAATCCCCACCTCCCAACACGAATCGGCGGACCTCACGCGACACGAGCGTGAAGCGGCTGGCCTTCTCCCAGAAGGTGTCGAAGTGGGACGTCAAGCTGTCTCCGTATCTCTACATCTCACCGTTCTTCCTGCTCTTCGCCATCACGGGCCTGTTCCCCCTGCTCTACACGGCATGGGTCTCGCTCCACAGCTGGAACCTCATCGGGGGCCAGGGCGAGTTCACGGCGCTGGAGAACTACGAGTTCGTGCTCGCGCAGCCGTTCTTCTGGAACGCGGTAGGCAATACGTTCAGCATCTTCCTCCTCTCGTCCGTCCCGCAGGTCGTCCTCGCCATCGCCATCGCCGCGGTGCTCGACGCCAACCTGCGGGCCAGGACGTTCTGGCGGATGGGCGTCCTCGTCCCCTTCGTGGTGGCCCCCGTGGCCGTCGGGTTGATCTTCAACAACCTCTTCGCTGACCAGGCAGGCCTGTTCAACGAACTGTTGACGGGGATAGGGCTGGACCCGGTCCGCTGGCACTCCGATTCACTCGCCAGCCACGCGGCGATCGCGACCATGGTGAACTTCCGCTGGACCGGCTACAACGCGCTGATCTTCCTCGCGGCCATGCAGGCCATCCCCCGGGACGTCTACGAAGCGGCGACCATCGACGGTGCCGGACGCCTCCGGCAGTTCTTCTCCGTCACCGTGCCGATGCTGCGCCCGACGATCATCTTCGTGGTCATCACCGCCACCATCGGCGGACTGCAGATCTTCGACGAGGCCAGGGTCTTCGACCAGGCAGGACTCGGCGGAGCGGATCGGCAATGGCAGACGCTGACCATGTACATCTGGGAGCTCGGCTGGGGCCAGCGCAACTTCGGCAGGGCCTCGGCGGTCGCCTGGCTCCTGTTCCTGATCATCGTCGTGATCGCGATGGCCAACTTCCTCATCACCCGCCGCATCGCGAACCAGGGAGGCCGACGATGAGCTCCATCCCCATGATCGAGCAGACCGCAGGAAAGGGCGCGGCCCGCGCTGCCCAGCGGGGTCTCGGTGCGCGACGTCGGGGCGCCCCCGGCGGAACCATGCGCCGTCCCGGGTTCCTCACCTACGGATTCCTCGGCGCGGTTCTCCTCGGCTCGGTGTTCCCGCTCTGGTGGTCCTTCCTGGTGGGCAGCCACGACAGCTCCGTCATCAGCAAGGGCGTGCCGATGATCCCGGGCGGCAACTTCCTGGCCAACGCCGCATCGGTCCTGGACAGCATCCCGTTCTGGAAGGCGCTCGGCAACAGCATCATCGTCTCCACCGTCACGGCGGCGTCCGTGGTGCTGTTCTCCACCCTCGCCGGCTTCGCCTTCGCCAAGCTCCGCTTCCGGGGCAGCAAGGGCCTGCTGGTGTTCGTGATCGCCACGATGGCAGTGCCGACCCAGCTCGGCGTGGTGCCGCTGTTCATCGTGATGGCGAAGCTCGGCTGGACCGGCTCCCTCTGGGCCGTCATCGTGCCCGGCATCGTGACCGCGTTCGGGGTCTTCTGGATGACCCAGTACCTGCGGGACGCCCTGCCGGACGAGCTCATCGAGGCCGTCCGGATCGACGGCGCCTCCATGATCAAGGCCTTTTGGTACGTTGGTCTCCCCGCAGCCCGACCGGCTGCGGCGATGCTCGCGCTGTTCACGTTCGTCGCCACCTGGACGAACTTCTTCTGGCCGTTCATCGTGCTGGACCCGTCCAACCCCACCCTCCCGGTGGCGCTGCAGCTGCTCCAGGCCGCGCATTTCGTCGACTACTCGATCGTGCTCGCCGGAGCCGTGCTCTCCACCATCCCGCTGCTGCTCCTCTTCGCCGTGGCGGGACGTCAACTCGTTTCAGGAATCATGCAAGGAGCAGTCAAAGGATGAGCAGCACCGACATCACCTTCCCCGAGGGTTTCCTCTTGGGAGCGGCGACAGCCGCCTACCAGATCGAGGGCGCGGCCCGGGAAGGGGGCAGGGGAACCTCCATCTGGGACACCTTCACCCGGGTCCCCGGGGCAGTGGCGGATGCGCACAACGGCGACGTGGCCTGCGACCACTACCACCGGTCGGCCGACGACGTCGCACTGATGAAGAGCCTCAACCTGCAGGCCTACCGCTTCTCGACCTCCTGGTCGCGCTGCATGCCGGACGGGGTGACCCCCAACATCGAGGGCATCCGCTTCTACTCGAAGCTGGTGGACCAGCTCATCGAAGCCGGCATCAAGCCATGGCTCACCCTGTACCACTGGGACCTGCCCCAGGCACTCGAGGACAAGGGCGGCTGGACCAACCGGGAGACGGCCTACCGATTCGCGGAGTACGCGGCGGTCATGCACGAGGCGCTCGGTGACCGCGTCCGCATCTGGACCACCCTCAACGAGCCCTGGTGCGCGGCGTTCCTCGGCTACGCAGCCGGCGTGCACGCGCCCGGTCGGCAGGAGCCCACGGCGGCCCTGGCCGCTGCCCACCACCTGCTCCTCGGCCACGGACTCGCGACGCAGGAGCTCCGGCGTCGCGACGCGGACGCGACGCTCGGCATCACGCTCAACTTCACGGTTGCCGACCCCCTCGATCCTTCCAGCGAGGAGGACCGCGATGCCGCACGCCGGATCGACGGGCAGTTCAACCGCATCTTCCTCGATCCCGTGATGCGCGGCGAGTACCCGGAGGACGTCCTCCGCGACGTCGAGCACCTCGGCCTGACGGATTCCATCCGGGACGGCGACCTCGGGATCATCGGAACGCCGATCGACGTCCTGGGCGTGAACTACTACCACGGCGAGGCGGTGACGAAGACGCCGTCGGACGAGGCCGCGCCCCAGGAGGGCCATGCCCCCCTCGACCGCCCCGTCTCCTCGCCCTACGTCGCCGCGCACGGCGTGCGCTCCGTCCCGCGCGGCCTGCCGGTCACGGCGATGGACTGGGAGGTGCAGCCCGAGGGCCTCCGCCGCCTGCTCAACCGGCTGCAGGACGAATACACCGGGCCGGCGGGCATCCCGCTCTACATCACCGAGAACGGCGCCGCCTACGACGACACCGCGGACGGGTCCGGCTTCGTGGACGACCAGGATCGCCTCGCGTTCTTCGACGTCCATGTCCGCGCCATGAAGGACGCGATCGACGACGGTGTGGACCTGCGCGGCTACCTCGCCTGGTCCCTGATGGACAACTTCGAGTGGGCCTGGGGGTACCACCAGCGGTTCGGTCTGGTACGCGTGGACTACGAGACGCAGGAACGGACACCGAAGGCGAGTGCCCTCTGGTACGCGCGGCTCGCGGCCTCCAATCGGCTGCCGGAGCGCCCGTCGTCACCAGACGCCGGAAAGGCCGGTGCCGTATTGTCGAGGTGATGAACACGTCGCCCCGGTCGCTGCGCTCGACCACGGCCCGCCCGAGCCCCACGCTCGAGGACCTCGCCGTGGCGGCCGGGGTGTCGCGGTCCACAGCGTCCCGGGCCATCAACGGCGGCGCTCGGGTCAGCCCCGAAGCACAGGCCGCCGTGGACCGGGCCGTCGTCGCCCTCGGGTACATCCCGAACCGAGCGGCGCGCAGCCTGGTGACCCGCCGGACGTCCTCGATCGCCCTGGTGATCCCCGAGCCGGACGTCCGCGTCATGATGGATCCCTTCTTCGCCGTCGTCATCACGGGCATCACGGAGGCCCTCCGGGAGACCGACGTGCAACTGGTGCTGCTGATGTCGAGGACCGACGACGACTCGTCCCGCACCCTGCGGTACCTGCGGGGCGGGCACGTCGACGGCGCCATCGTGGTCTCGCACCACAAGGCCGACTCCTGGGCCAGATCGCTGGCCGAGACGGGCCTTCCCACCATCTTCATCGGACGGCCCTGGGACATGGCGTTCGATGTCACCTATGTGGATACCGACAACGTCGGGGGCGGGCGCCTGGCCGCCGAGCACCTCGCGGGCATCGGGCGGCGGCGCCTCGCCACGGTCGCCGGCCCCGCGGACATGACCGCCGCCGTCGACCGCCTCCGCGGCTGGAGGGCCGGACTTGCCGACGCCGGCCTGCCCGAGGGTCCCGTGGTCCACGCGGACTTCACCACGGACGGCGGCGCGGCCGCAGCGCGCCGGTTGCTCGCCGAGAACCCCGGGATCGACGGGATCTTCGCGGCCTCGGACCTCATGGCGCTCGGCGTGCTCGACGTCGTCCAGGCGGCGGGCAGGACGGTCCCGGGGGACATCGCGCTGGTCGGGTACGACAACCATGCCGTGGCGGAGACCGCGCCGACACCCCTGACCACCATCACCCAGCCCATGGTCCGGATGGCCGTGAAGGCCGGCACCATGCTGCTCGAGGAGATCGAGGCTCCGGGCTCGCACCCGGAGCCCGTCATCTACTCCACGGAGCTGGTGGAGCGGGCCAGCACCTCGGTGGCACCCACCGCGTCCGCGGCGAACGCGTAGTCCCAGGCGACGTCGCGCCAGCGGGAGTAGCGTCCGCTCGCTCCACCGTGGCCGCCGTCCATCTCGGTCTTGAGGACGATCGGCTCGCTGCCGGTCGTCGTATCGCGGAGCTGAGCCACCCACTTGGCGGGCTCGACGTAGAGCACCCTGGTGTCGTTGAAGCTCGTGACGGCCGCGATGCGGGGGTAGGCCACGGGACGGACGTTCTCGTAGGGCGTGTACTCCTTCATGTAGCGGTACACCTCCGCATCGGTGATCGGGTTGCCCCACTCCTCCCACTCGAGCGCCGAGAGGGGCAGCTCCGGATCGAGGATCGTGGTCAGGGCGTCGACGAACGGCACCTGCGCCACGATGGCCCGGTACTTCTCGGGTGCGAGGTTCGCGACGGCGCCCATGAGCAGCCCACCCGCCGATCCGCCCATGGCCGCGATGCGGCGGGCGTCCACCCAGCCCGAGTCGGCGAGGTAGGTGGTGGCGTCCACGAAATCCGTGAACGTGTTCTTCTTCGCGAGCTTCTTGCCCTGGTCGTACCAGCTGCGGCCCATCTCGCCGCCACCGCGGATGTGCGCGGTGACGTAGATGATGCCGCGGTCCAGCAGCGACAGCCGGGCGATCGAGAACGCAGGGTCCATGCTCACCTCGTAGCTGCCGTAGGCGTAGATCACGGCGGGGTTGGTGCCGTCCTGGGCCAGTTCCGCACGGCGGACGACCGAGAGCGGGATCAGCGTGCCGTCCGCGGCCGGTGCCCACTGGCGCTCCGCGACGTAGGAGGCGGGGTCGTAGCCGCCGCGCACCTCCGTCTCCTTGCGGAGTTCCAGCGTGCCGTCCTCGAGGACGTAGTCGTAGACGCGCGGCGGCGTGAGGTAGGAGGCGTAGGACAGCCGGATGATCGGGGAGTCGAACTCGGCATTGGCGAGGTTGCTCGTGAACAGCTCCTCGTCGAAGTCCGGTTCCGTCGGCTGCCCCTGGTCCGGTGTCCCGAGGCCGGCGAGGGGGAGGACCTGCACCCGTTCGATGGTGTCCTTCCGCACGGACAGCACCACGTGGGTGCGGGTGACGGTGAGGCCGTTGACGCGCACGGCGTCGTCGTGGGCGAGGACCGTCGTCCACTCCTGGTCGGCGAGCGGCCTGGTGAATTCGGACGCCGCCACGAGGCTCACCATGGAGTTCTTCGCGTCGCGGTCGTGGGTCAGCAGGTAGTGCGGCACGCCCGCGATCGTGACCGGCTCGGCGTCGTACAGGATGCGCTCGTCGCGGGAGACCAGCGTGGTGAGGCCGGCCTCGGGCTCCGCGAGGTCCAGGACGCGGTACTCGCTGTACTCGGAGCACCCGATGCTGATGAGGAGGCGGGTGCGGTCGGCCGACACCTCGAAGCCGGTCCACATCGCGACGTCGTCCTCCTGGTAGACGACGGCGTCGTCCGCCACCGGTGTGCCCAGCGTGTGGACCCGCACCTGGTAGGGGCGCCAGGAGTCGTCGACGACGGTGTAGTAGACCCGCGTCCCGTCGGGGGCGAAGGACAGTCCGTAGAAGACGTTCGGCACCTCGTCGGGGAGGAGCTCGCCGGTTCCGAGGTCCTTGATGCGCAGCGTGAAGCGCTCGTCACCGGCGTTGTCCTCGCAGTAGGCGAGCAGCGTGCCGTCCTCCGTGACGGACAGGCCGCCGAGGGAGAAGAAGGGTTTGGCCTCGGCGAGTTCGTTGCCGTCGAGGAGGATCTGCTCGCCCTCGACGGGCCGGCCGGGAACCACCTCGGGTGGTGTCCAGTCGCGGCCGAGATCCCCGGTGTCCGCCGCGGCGACCCGGCACTGGATGCCGTACTGCTTCCCCTCCTCGGTGCGCGAGTAGTACCACCAGCCCTTCTTGCGGGCGGGGACGGAGAGGTCGGTCTCCTGCGTGCGTTCCTTGATCTCGTCGAAAATGGCCTCACGGAGCGGTTCCTGGTGGCGCGTGACGGCCTCCGTGTACTGGTTCTCGCGCTGGAGGTAGTCGATCAGCTCGGGGCTCTCCTTGTCGCGCATCCACTCGTAGGAGTCGACGAAGGTGTCGCCGTGGTGCGTGCGCACGTGAGGCACCTTGCTGGCCGGGGGCGGGACGGGGACGACGAGTGCGGTGGCATCAGCGGTCATGGGTCCCATCTTGCCACTGGCGGCGTTGCCGCCACGGCCTCCGCCGGCCCTCCGGCGACCTTCCGCCGGCCCGCTGCAGCCCCTGCGGGCGCCGCTTCGGCGCTTCCGGGAGCGGCCGGTTGACCCGGCCGGACGGGCGTGCAATTCTGGAGCAGGCTTTTACAGAACGAACGTTCGGTAATTCGCCGGCAGGACCACGACGACGAGGGAGACGACCATGGCCGAGGCTTTCCTGGTGGGCGGTGTCCGCACTCCCGTCGGCCGGTACGGCGGAGCCCTCTCCGGCGTCCGGCCGGACGACCTCGCGGCCCTCGTCCTCTCCGCCGTCGTGCAGCGCGCCGGTGTGGATCCGGCGACCGTCGACGAGGTGATCCTCGGCAACGCCAACGGTGCCGGGGAAGAGAACCGCAACGTGGCACGCCTGGCCTCGCTGCTCGCCGGCTACCCCGACAGCGTTCCCGGCATCACGGTCAACAGGCTCTGCGCCTCCGGCCTCTCGGCCATCATCATGGCATCCCACATGGTCCGGGCCGGGGCGGCGGACGTCGTCGTCGCCGGAGGCGTCGAGTCCATGAGCCGCGCCCCCTGGGTGATGGAGAAGCCGGACAAGGCCTTCGCCCGGCCGGGCGCCGTCTTCGACACCTCGATCGGCTGGCGCTTCACGAACCCGTTGCTCGCCGCACGGGACAAGGCCACCTACTCGATGCCCGAGACGGCGGAGGAACTCGCGGCCCTGGACCGCATCACGCGCGACGACGCCGACGCGTTCGCCCTGCGCTCCCACCAGCGGGCCCTCGCCGCCATACAGGCGGGACGGTTCGACGACGAGATCGTGCCCGTCCAGGTCAACCGCGGCAGGACCTCGTTCTCCATGGACACGGACGAGGGGCCCCGCGAGGACACCACCCTCGAGGCCCTCGCGAAGCTGCGGCCCGTGGTCCGTCCGGACGGCATCGTCACGGCCGGGAACTCGAGTTCGCTCAACGACGGTGCCTCCGCCGTCGTCGTCGCCTCCGAAGCGGCCGTGGAGCGCTACGGCCTGACGCCGCGCGCGCGCATCCTCGAGGGTGCGTCCGCGGGCGTGCCGCCGGAGATCATGGGGATCGGGCCGGTCCCGGCCACGCACAGGGTGCTCGAGCGCACGGGGCTGTCCGTCGCTGACCTCGGCGCCGTCGAACTCAACGAGGCGTTCGCCACGCAGTCGCTCGCCTGCATCCGCCGCCTCGGCCTCGACGAGGAGCTCGTCAACCGCGACGGCGGCGCGATCGCCCTCGGCCACCCGCTCGGCTCGTCGGGTGCCCGGATCGCGGTCACGCTGCTCGGCCGGCTCGAGCGCGAACTGTCCGGCCCCGCACGGCGCCTCGGCCTCGCGACGATGTGCGTCGGCGTGGGTCAGGGCACGGCCCTGCTCGTGGAGGCCGTCTGATGCCCACCGCTCTCCGGATCACCGAGGGGGAGGCGCGGCTCGTCGTCGAACTGCACCGGCCGGAGGTCCGCAACGCGATCGACCGGCAGATGGTCGACGAACTCCACGCCGTCTGCGGTGACCTCGAGCGCACCCCGCGCACACTCATCCTCCTGGGGTCCGACGGCGTCTTCGCGTCGGGCGCCGACATCGCCGAGTTGCGGGAGCGGCGGCGCGACGACGCCCTCGCAGGGATCAACTCGACGCTCTTCGCGCGGATCGCAGCCCTCCCCATGCCCGTCATCGCCGCCCTCGACGGCTACGCCCTCGGCGGCGGAGCGGAACTCGCCTTCGCCGCGGACTTCCGGCTCGGTACGCCCCGCCTGAGGATCGGCAATCCGGAGACGGGCCTCGGCATCCTTCCCGCCGCCGGCGCGACCTGGCGCCTCAAGGAACTCGTGGGGGAGCCCCTCGCACTGGAGATCCTCCTGGCCGGCCGTGTCCTCACCGCGGAGGAGGCGCTCGACGCGCGGCTCATCACCGCGATCCATGAGCCGGAGGACCTCCTGCCGGCCGCACACGGACTCGCGGACCGGATCGCCCGGCAGGACCCGCTGGCCGTGCGGATCACCAAGAGCGTGTTCCACGCCCCGCGGGAGGCCCATCCCCTGATCGACCAGCTGGCGCAGGCCGTCCTCTTCGAATCCGAGGCGAAGTTCGACCGCATGCAGCGGTTCCTGGACAGGAGGAAGGGCTCATGAGCGGATTCCCCGCCCGTGTCGGCGTACTCGGTGGCGGTCGGATGGGCGCGGGCATCGCGCACGCCTTCTGCCTCGCCGGGTCCGACGTCGTCGTCGTCGAGCGCGACGAGGAGGCGGCGTCGGCCGGGCTCGGGCGCGTCACGCAGGCCCTCGCGCGCAGCGTGGAGCGCGGGACGACGACGGAGGACCTCGACGCGCTGTCCGCCCGGATCTTTGTCTCCACCGACTACGCCGCCTTCGGGCCCTGCTCGCTCGTCGTCGAGGCGGTCCCGGAGGACCTCGCCCTGAAGCGGCAGGCGCTCCGGGCGGTCGAGGACGTGCTCGACGGCGCCGCCTGGCTCGCGACGAACACCTCGTCCCTGTCCGTCGACGCGCTCGCCGCCGTGCTGCAGCGGCCCGAGCGGTTCTGCGGACTCCACTTCTTCAACCCCCGTCCCGGCGTCGACCCTGATCGAGGTGGTCCTCGGAGCGGGGACGTCTGGGGCGCTCGAAGCGGCCGCGCGGTCCTGGGTGGCCGCGCTCGGCAAGACGCCCGTCGTCGTGCGTGACACCCCGGGGTTCGCGAGCTCGCGGCTCGGCGTCACCATCGCCCTCGAGGCCATGCGGATGCTCGAGGAGGGCGTCGCGACGGCGGAGGACATCGACGCGGCGATGGTCCTCGGCTACAAGCACCCCGTGGGTCCGCTCCGCACCACCGACATCGTGGGGCTGGACGTGCGCCTCGGTATCGCCGAGTACCTCGAATCCACGCTCGGTCCGCGCTTCGCCCCACCCGCGATCCTGCGCGAGAAGGTGGCGCAGGGCCGGCTCGGCCGCAAGAGCGGCCAGGGCTTCTTCGACTGGGACGACGCCCCGTCGTCGCCCGTTCCCCCGACCCGGCAGGACCCGACCCCGCAGGAACAGGCCGGCATGCGCCCGGCGTTCCGGCAGCACGAGTGAAAGGCGAGCGGACCATGACAACCGCCCCGGAACGAGTACAGATCGACGTCGTCCCCAGCTTCCTCGAGGACGCCTGGTGGACCCCCCGACCGCTCGGCAGCGGACGACGACGGCTCGGTGGTCCGTGATGCCAGCACGGGCGAGGAACTCGCCGTCGTCAGCACGGCCGGCATCGACACCGCGGCCGCCGTCCGGTTCGCGCGGACCACGGGGCAGGCAGCCCTGGGCCGCTTCACCTTCCACGAGCGCGCACTGAAGCTCAAGGAGCTCGCGCAGCACCTCAATGCGCACCGCGAGCCGCTCTACGAGCTGTCCGCGAAGACCGGCGCCACGAAAATCGACTCCATGGTGGACATCGACGGCGGCATCGGCGTCCTGTTCACCTTCGGGTCCAAGGGCCGCCGGGAGCTGCCGAACTCGCACGTCATCGTCGACGGCCCACCCGAGGTGCTGTCCAAGGACGGCTCGTTCCTCGGGACGCACATCCACACGCGCATCCCGGGCGTCGCCGTGCAGATCAACGCCTTCAACTTCCCGGTGTGGGGCATGCTCGAGAAGCTCGCTCCCGCCTTCCTCGCCGGCGTGCCGACCATCGTGAAGCCGGCCACCCCCACGGGCTTCCTCGCGGCGGCGGTCGTGAAGCTGATCATCGGCTCGGCGATCCTCCCCCGAGGGCTCCCTGCAGCTCGTCTCCGGGCCGGCCCGCGACATCCTCGACCACCTCGACTATCGCGACCTCGTGTCCTTCACCGGTTCGGCGTCCACCGCGAACCACCTGAAGTCCCACCCCTCCGTGGCCCGGGGCGGCGTGCGGTTCACGTGCGAGACGGACTCGCTGAACGCGGCCATCCTCGGCCCCGACGCCGTTCCCGGCACCCCCGAATTCGATGCCTTCGTGAAATCGCTGGTCACCGAGATGACGGTGAAGGCAGGCCAGAAATGCACCAGCATCCGCCGGTCCATCGTGCCCGAGGCCCTCGTCGACGACGTCGTCCGCGCGGCGGGCGAGCGCATCCGGTCGCGGGTCACGCTCGGCGACCCGCGCGCCGAGGGGGTCACCATGGGGGCGCTCGCCTCACTCGAGCAGCTCGAGGGCGTGCACGGCTCGGTGCGGGAACTGCTGGCCTCGGGCGGCGCCGTCGCGTTCGGATCGCTCGACGCGCCGGAGGTGCTGCGTGCCGACAACACCCGGGGCACGGTCCCGAGCGGCGCGTTCATGGAACCCCTGCTCCTCACATGGGAGGACGTGGAGGCAGGCGCCCTCCACTCGGTGGAGGCGTTCGGGCCCGTCGCGTCCGTCATCGGGTACGACGACCTGTCCCATGCCGTGCACCTGGCGGCCCCTCGGCTCGGGGTCCCTCGTCGCGACGGTGTGCACCAACGATCCGGCGGTGGCCCAGGAGCTGGTGATGGGGATCGCCGCGCACCACGGTCGCGTCCTGATCCTCAACAGGGAGGACGCCCGGACGTCCACCGGGCACGGCTCGCCCGTGCCGCATCTCGTGCATGGCGGCCCGGGCCGGGCGGGCGGCGGCGAGGAACTCGGCGGGATGCGCTCGGTCCTGCACCACATGCAGCGCACGGCGGTGCAGGGATCCCCGAACATGCTCACCGCCATCACGGGGGAGTGGCACACGGGCGCGGACCGTCGGTTCGACGACGTCCACCCGTTCCGCAAGGACCTCGCGGCGCTGCGGATCGGCGACGCCGTGCGCTCGGAACTCCGTGAGGTGACGCTGGCGGACATCACCGCGTTCGCCGAGACGACGGGTGACACGTTCTACGCCCACACGAACGAGGAAGCGGCAGCCGCCAATCCCTTCTTCCCGGGGATCGTGGCGCACGGGTACCTGCTGCTGTCCTGGGGTGCGGGCCTGTTCGTCGACCCCGCTCCGGGCCCCGTCCTCGCGAACTACGGGCTGGAGAACCTCCGGTTCATCACGCCCGTCGCCGCGGGCGACTCGATCCGCGTGACCCTGACCGCGAAGCGGATCACGCCGCGCGAGACGGACGAGTACGGCGAGGTGGCCTGGGACGCCGTCCTGCAGAACCAGGACGACGAGATCGTGGCGACGTACGACGTCCTGACCCTCGTGCAGAAGTAGCGGCGGGGAGGCCGGTGCCGCTGGTGCTGCCGGCCGGCTCTGCCCACTGATCGGGGCCGTTCGGCAGGCATGTTCGAACATCCCCACCGAACGGCGCCCATCAGTGGGAGGAACGTGTCGCGAGGGTGGCCCGTACGAGCTGGATGAACTGCCCGGGAGCATCGAAGATCAGGCTCCTGGTGACGCGGAGGATCGGGATTCCCCGGGTGGTGAGGATGTTCCAGCGACGGCGGTCCTCCTCGAACTCCCGTCGGTCGCTGTGGTGCTGCCGACCATCGGCCTCGATGCCGAGAATGCCGTCGACGACGAGATCGAGTCGGCCTACTCCCGGGATGTGCACCTGCGATGCGACCTGGAAGCCGGCCCTGAGGAGGTGGTACCGGGCGACCGTCTCCAGGATCGACTCGGCGTGCGGATCCACCGCTCCCACGATCCGGCGGACGGGGCCGGACCTGCGCCCCCGGGTCTGCCCCCGCAGGTCATCGAGCGACACCGAGCCGCGGACCACGGCGGACTCGACGATGCACAGGGCGTCGAGTTCGGGGGAGGCAGCGCATCACCTGCAGGCACACCGTGAGGTCGGAGACCGGCCGGGCAGCACGATGGACCCGCACCTGGTCACTGTCGATCCGACGCCCGGAATCGGCCGTGACATGCAGCAGGCGGGGTGGGCGAAGTACCCACAGCCCCCGGAGCTGCGCGGCGCTGATGCATCCCAGCTCGCTGCCCAGGGACAGCGCCGTCCGCGCCCCGGCGTCGTGGTCCGGCAGTGCGTAGACGCCCCGGGCGACCCGGAGGACGAGGCCGTTCCGCACCGCCCTGGTGAGGAGGGCGGCAGACGCGCCCGCTTCCAGGAGGTCGCGTGCTCGTGCGACTCCGCCGGATCGGGCCAGCAGCGCGACGACGTCCATGGCAGCAGTATGCCGCCGCGGGTGGCTGCGGCCCTCGTGGTCCGGGTCCATGTGGATGACTCGTGCGCCCGCCGGTCGGGGTCCATCGGTGGGCATGTTCGGCAGTGCCCGTCGAACGGACCCCATCGGTGGGAGGAGGGTGCCGCCGGCTGCAGTGCAGGGGGTCAGCGCCGGTGCAACCCGTCGAACACCATGACGATGACGTCGTCGGCCAGTGTGTCCGCCGAGAGGGGACCGCCCGGTCTGTACCATTCGACGATCGAGTTGATGGTCCCGAAGATGAGGCGCGTGGTGGTCCGCGGGTCGATGTCGCTCCGGATGGACCCCTCGTGGCGGGCGGCGTCGACCAGGCCTGCCACCGTGTGGTCGAAGGTCCGGCGTCGATCGAGCGCATCCCGCTCGACGTCCGTGTTGCCCCGCAGCCGCAGCAGGAGGGTCACGAAGGGCAGCCGCTCGGTCAGGACGGCGATGGTCCCGCGCAGGACGAACTCCAGGCGCTCGTCCGCCGGGCCCGCACTGGCCCGCGCATCCTCGAGGACCGATTCGAGACCGCCCAGCGCATGGTCCAGGGCAAGCCGCAGGAGATCGCCCTTGGACGGCACATGGTGATAGATGGCGGACTTGCTGATGCCGAGCTCCTCGGCCAGCATCCCCATCGACGTCGCCTCGTAGCCGTGGCGGTTGAACGCGGCGACGGCGACCGCCAGGACCGACTGCTGGTCGTAGCCCGGCCGCCCGCGGCGGGTAGGGATCGGCGTAGGCCCGGCGACAGTCATACCGACATTTTTGCACGACCGTTCGGTCGGTCCTGCGTCCCCGGGACCGGCCGCAGCACACCGGGAGTCACTAGTTTGTCTGATAATGCGTATGCTTACTATGACATCCCGACCCGCCTCCGAGAGGGCGCCTCCGTGCCGACGACATCCTGGGAACTCCGACTGCGAGCGCTCACCACCTTTCTGGCCCTCGAGGGCCGGGAACCCGCCGTTCGTGCCGCAGTGCCGGGCGAGCATCGGCTCGCGCTCTGGCTCGACGAGCAGCGCAGATCGGCTCGTGCGGGACGGCTGGCCGGTGACCGCATGGAGCAGCTGCGCGCCGCCGGTCTCCTGGCATCGCCGACGCAGGACCGGCCGATCCGGAGCGGCGGGGCCTGGTTGAAGACCGCGAGCATCGCCGAGTTCCTCGAGGAGGAGGGGCGCCTGCCGTCCCTGGTGGCTCCGAGGTCGGCGGGCGAGAAACGCCTTGCGGCATGGCTGCACGCGCAGTCGGCCGGGGGCACCAGGGATGCGGACGTCGCCGTCGCACTCCGTGCGATCCTGGACGCGGCCGGGGCGGACCGGGCCCCGTCCCTCGCGCACGTCGGCTGAATCCCGGGTCCGGCTCCGATGCCGCCCTTACGCAAAGCGCACACCGGTGGTATTTTCGGCTCATCTGCGGCGCGTTCGCGACGGGTGCCCCGACGTCGAGGGAGCTCCGGGCGGTCTGTGCCGCCCGAGGGAGAACCATGGAAAGCCTGATGGCGGCAGGCGGCAAAGCCACGGTGGCGTTGGTCTCGGACGACCTGCAGCACCTGGAGTGGATCGAGCGGGCGTGCATCACGCCCGAGGACGCGTACTCCGTCCTCGCCGCCAGCCGCCGCCTCTCCCGTGGTCGCCCCTACGCGATCCTCGTCGACATGACGAACATCGTCGCCCTTCCCCCCGGTGCGCGAGCCGTCTTCAATGCCGAATCCCTCGTCGTGGCGGCCGCCCTCCTGGGTGACGGGCCCATGGACGAGGTGCTGGCGGCGGGTGCATGCAAGGCCATCCATCCCACCCGGTACTTCACGTCCAGGGCGAGCGCGCTCGGGTGGTTGCGTGCCTTCCTGGCGGAGGTCGATCTGCCGTTCGCCGACCCCCGGTTCCGTTGACTGCCCCTCGCCGACTTCCCTATACTGAACGAACGGTCGGTAAATAAGCCGGGCGGTCCAGATGAGCGAGGTAGGCACGATGACGGCTACAGCGATGAACGCAGGAACGCGCACCGACCACGACGTCGCGGGCGAGAGGTTGTTCAACGACCTCATCGCGCAGGACTCACGCATCGAGCCGCGCGACTGGATGCCGGCCGACTACCGTAGATCGCTGACCCGGCAGATCTCCCAGCACGCGCACTCCGAGATCATCGGAATGCAGCCCGAGGCGAACTGGATCACGCGCGCACCGTCGCTCAAGCGCAAGGCCGTGCTGATGGCGAAGGTCCAGGACGAGGCGGGCCACGGCCTCTACCTCTACTCGGCTGCCGAGACTCTGGGGACCTCGCGCGACCGGATGACCGAGGACCTCATCGCCGGCAAGGCCCGGTACTCGAGCATCTTCAACTACCCCGTCCTCACCTGGGCCGACATCGGCGCGATCGGGTGGCTCGTCGACGGAGCCGCCATATGCAACCAGGTCCCCTTGTGCCGGGCCTCCTACGGCCCGTACGGCCGGGCGATGGTGCGCATCTGCAAGGAGGAGTCGTTCCACCAGCGGCAGGGGTTCGAGATCCTCCTCGAGCTCGCCAACGGGACCCCCGCTCAGCGGGCGATGGCGCAGGACGCCGTCAACCGCTGGTATGCGCCCTCGCTCATGATGTTCGGGCCTCCGGACGAGGACTCGCCCAACTCGCAGAAGTCGATGGAATGGAACATCAAGCGCTTCTCCAACGACGAGCTGCGCTCGCGCTTCGTGGGCATGATGGTCGAGCAGATCAAGGTCCTCGGGCTCGAGCTGCCGGACAAGGACGTCCGCTACGACGAGGAGACCGGGCGCTGGCACCACGGACCCCTCGACTGGAACGAGTTCAAGGAGGTCCTCGCCGGCCGCGGGCCCTGCAACGCGCAGCGCATGGAGCGGCGCCGCGAGGCCCACGAGGAAGGCGCCTGGGTCCGCGAGGCCGCAGCGGCCTACGCGCAGAAGCAGGCCCTGAAGCACGGAAAGGCGGCCTAGATGACCGGCGGATCGACGACGGGCGACGACGGCGCGACGGCACCGTCGGCGGGCCCGCAGGAGACGCGCGCCGCCTGGCCGCTGTGGGAGGTGTTCGTCCGCTCGTCCCGGGGCCTCTCGCATGTCCACGCGGGGTCGCTGCACGCCCCCGACGCCGAGATGGCCGTCCGCAACGCCCGTGACCTCTACACGCGCCGCAACGAGGGCGTGAGCCTGTGGGTGGTCCCGGCGTCGTCCATCATCACCAGCGATCCCGACGCGAAGGACCGTTTCTTCGAATCGCCGCAGGGCAAGGACTACCGCCACGCCACGTACTACACCAAGAGCGAGGGAGTGAAGCACCTGTGAGCGAGGCGAACGCCAGTGCCACGCGCATCACGCCGGGCAACGCACTGCGGCCCGAGGACATCGCACTCCGTGACGCCAGGCCCAGCGACGCCGTCGGGCAGTACGCGCTCTGGCTGGGCGACGACGCCCTGATCCTCGCCCAGCGGCTCGGCTGGTGGATCTCCCGGGCACCGGAGCTCGAGGAGGACGTGGCCCTGGCCAACATCGCGCTGGACCAGATCGGCCACGCCCGGTCCTTCCTCACCTACGCCGGACGGGCGTGGGACAGGACCGAGGACGACCTCGCGTACTTCCGGCGGGAGCCCGAATTCCGCTCCGTGCACCTGGTCGAGCAGCCCAACGGCGACTTCGCCCGCACCATCGCCCGGCAGCTCGTCGTCTCGCTCTACCAGTGGGAGCTCTACTCCCGCCTCGTCGACTCGACCGACGCGACGATCGCCGCGATCGCCGCGAAGGCCGTCAAGGAGGTCGACTACCACCGCGACCACAGCATCCAGTGGGTGCTGCGCCTGGCGCTCGGCACCGACGAGTCACGCCGCCGGATGATCGCCGGCCTCACGCTCACCTGGCCCTATGTCGACGAACTGTTCGCCGACCACCCCCTGATCGATGGGATCGACGGCGCAGGGGTGCGGCCGAGCACGCTCCGGGCGCCCTTCGACGCCGCGATCCGGTCGGTCCTCGACGAGGCGGACCTCGAGCGCCCCGCCGTTCCCGGTGCCGTGGGTGGCGGCCGGTCGGGACGCCACAGCGAACACCTCGGGTACATCCTCGCCGAGATGCAGGTGCTGGCCCGCGAGCATCCCGGTGCGTCGTGGTAGCGCCGGCGGACCTGCACCGGACCGCGGCCGATGCCGCCGTCCGGGACATCGCGGCCACCATCTGCGACCCGGAGATCCCCGTCCTCACCATCGAGGACCTGGGCGTGCTGCGGGACGCGCACGTCACGGAGACGGGACAGGCTGTCGTCACCATCACGCCCACCTACTCGGGCTGCCCGGCGATGGACGCCATCCGCGACGACGTGACCGCAGCCCTCCGCGCGTCCGGGTACGACGACGTCGCGGTCCGCCTGGTCCTCGCACCCGCCTGGACCACGGACTGGATGAGCGACGGCGGCAAGGCCAAGCTCGCGGAGTACGGTATCGCGCCCCCCACGGGGACGGCGGCCGCCGGGCCTGTCCGGATCGGCCTGAGCGTCAAGTGCCCCCAGTGCTCCTCACTGAACACGCGCGAGATGACGCGCTTCGGCTCCACGTCCTGCAAGGCCCTGTACGTCTGCAACGACTGCAGGGAACCCTTCGACTACTTCAAGGTGCACTGATGGCCGTTGTCCTCGCCCCCTCGACGAAACGGCGCAGCGCGTTCTCCACCCTGACCGTGCGGGAGGTCCGTCGCCTGACGGAGGACGCCGTCGAGGTCACGCTCGACGTCCCCGCCGACCTGCAGGACAGGTACGACTACCTGCCGGGCCAGTACGTGGCCCTCCGTGCGACGCTCGACGTCGACGGCGAACCGAAGGAGGTCCGTCGCAGCTACTCCATCTGCGCCGATCCGCGCCCCGGTGAACTCCGCGTCGCGGTGAAGCGCGATCTCGGCGGGATCTTCTCCACCTGGGTGAACGAGTCCTTGAAAGCTGGGGACACCCTGGACGTCATGAGCCCACTCGGACAGTTCACTCCGCGCACGACGCCGGGCCAGGCCGCCGTCTCGCTCGTGGCCGTGGCCGCGGGGTCGGGCATCACCCCGGTGCTCTCGATCGCCCGGTCCATGCTGGCCGGCGGTCCGCACGTCCGGTTCGACCTCATCTACGCGAACCGGGCGGCGATGGACGTCATGTTCCTCGAGGAACTGGCGGACCTGAAGGACCGCTACCCCTCGCGCTTCGCACTGCACCACGTCCTGTCGCGTGAACAGCGCATCTCGCCGCTGCTCACGGGGAGGATCGACGCCGAGAAGCTGGAGAAACTGCTCGGCACCGTCCTCGCCGCCGAGCGCGTCGACGAGTGGTTCCTCTGCGGCCCCTTCGAACTCGTGCAGCTGTGCCGTGACTACCTGTCGGAGCGCGGCGTCCCGGCGGACAGGGTGCGCTTCGAGTTGTTCACCACGGGCGAGCCCACCCGGCCCGAGGGCAGCATCGGACGACCCGTGGCCCCTGCCGACGCCGGCCGGAACTACAGCATCTCCTTCAACCTCGACGGACTGAAGGGAAGCGTCCAGAGCCCCACGCACGCGCGCGAATCCATCCTCAACGCGGCGCTGCGCGTGCGGCCCGACGTGCCCTTCGCCTGCGCCGGCGGGGTCTGCGGGACCTGCCGGGCCAAGGTCGTCGAGGGGACGGTGGAGATGGAGGAGAACTACGCCCTCGAACCGGACGAGGTGGCGAACGGGTTCGTCCTCACCTGCCAGGCACACCCGACCAGCGAATCCGTCTCCGTCGACTACGACGCCTAGGAGGAAGCATGTCCGCATCACCGACGACGCCGGCCGGGACCGGCGCCGGCATGATCCGGCTCGCCATCGAGGACGACGTCGCGGAGATCGTCCTCGATGCCCCCTACCGGCTCAATGCCGTCGACGAGACGGCGCTCGCCGACCTCTCGGCCGCCTACGACGACGCCGCTGCCGGGGTCCACGACGGCACGGTCCGAGCCCTCGTGCTGCGGGGCGAGGGGCGTGCCTTCTGCGCAGGCCGGGACCTCGGCTCGATCGAGCCCGGGGCCGACGACGCCCATCGCTTCCTCGACGCCGTCCTGACGCCGCTGCTGCGGAAGATGGCGGAATTCCCCGCACCGACCTTCGCCGCCGCCCACGGTGCGTGCCTCGGCGTCGGTCTGGGTCTGCTGATCGCCACCGACGTCGTCTACGTCGCGGAGAACGCGAAGATCGGGTCCCCGTTCGCCAACCTCGGCCTCGCCCTCGACTCGGGCGGTCACTGGCTGTTCACCGAGCGGCTCGGTCCGCACCGCGCCCTCGACCTCATGTACACGGGGGATCTCCTGACCGGCGCCGAGGCCGTGGCCGCCGGTCTCTTCAGCCGCGCGGTACCGGCGGCCGACCTGCTCGAGCTGACCCGGACGAAGGCTGCCCGGGCCGCCCGCGGGCCGCTGCAGGCCCTCGTCGCGTCCAAGCAGTTGGTCGGCCGGATCCGTGACGAGCGCCTCGGGCTGTGGCAGGCCGTCAGCGGCGAGAACGACGTGCAGGGCGTCCTCGGTGCCTCCGACGACTACCGCGAGGGCCTGGAGGCGTTCCGGGAGAAGCGGGCGCCGCACTTCGGAGCGTGACGCGGCGGAAGGCCCTGCAGCCCGTCGCGCGCGGCGGCGGGCAAGGCCGGGTGGATGCCGTCGGCCAGGGTCCGTGCCCTCCCGGCACCGCACCGCCGCCCGCTCCGGGCAGGGGTCGATGACAGAAGGACGCCACGATGTACACGGAACCGCGTGGGGAATCGCCGTCCCTGCGGCCTCGAGGTCCCCTCGGGCCGTGGTGACCACGGGGTCGAGGATGGACGCTGCCCGCTCCCTGGGGCAGGATGCTCCCAGGGGGAACAGATCGGGAGTCGCCGCTGTCGGCTGGGCCGCTCTCCTGCTGACCGGCTGCACCGTCCCGTCCTTCTCCGAGGACGAGAAGCTCGAGATGCGGGACAGCGCCGGCGCGTTCCAGGGGGCCATCCTGGAGGATCTGGTGGTGAGCGCTACCGAGTACCGCGACGCGGTCGGTGCGACACGCGCTTGCGTCCAGGACAAGGGATGGGGCGTCGGGCCTATCGAGCAGGACGGCAAGCAGTTGGGCTTGCAGTCCTCCTTCACCGGCGACGGCCCCCCTTCCGATGACGTGATGCGGGATTGCTATGACGAGTACCTGACCTTCGTCGGTTCCATCTGGGTGTCCCAGCGCACCTCACCGACCCGGTAGACACCTCCGGTCCGGGCCCGGACCCCGGGCGGAACGGGGAAGTCCGGGCTGCTTGCCGCGCACGATCGCCCGCCGGCACTCGAGGTACAGCGGACCTGCGGTCATACTGGCGTATGAGCGACTTCCGAGGACGCTTCGGACCGGACCTGGACGATCTGGTGCCCGGAGCCCTGCGCTTCGAACGGGACGGCTCGTTCGTGCTCGAACTCGACGATCCCATCCCCGAGCCCGAGCGACCGGACGGGTCGGAAGCCGACGCGGCGTCGCCCGGCGGGAACCCGGCCGAAGTCGCCGATCCCGTTCCCCGGGACATCCTGGGATTCCTTCCGGACGGCCGACCCGTCACCCTCTTCGATGCCGTCGTGGAGGCTCCATCCCTGCTCCCGTCATCGGTGCGGCAGACATTCCACGGCTCCCTGTCCCTCACGGGAGCACACGTGCGCGGTGAACGCGACCTCGTCGCCGGTATCAGGTGGACCTGGCGTCTGCCGGTGAGCACGGCTTTCCAGCGGAGGGAGTCCTCGGAGCCGGTCGTCGGCTCGATCCCGGGGATTCTCGAAGGATGGAGGCACGACGACGGGACGGGTTTCCAGTTCTCCGCCACCAGGGCGACACCCCTCCGGAGGCTGCGTCATCAGGTACAGCACTACTGCAGCCAGCTCCTGGGCCTGTGGAACGGCTCGGACGTTCCAGGAGCGGCACACACCGAAGTACGTGTCGGGGACCGGTGGTGTGTCCTCCGGAGTCGAGGCGGCGAGCCGGTTCCCCTCGCTCGCAGCAGCTTCCTGCCGGTCGAGGATCTCTCCATGGCCGTGTTCGCCGCCTGGATACCCCTCGCGCACATCGTCGATCCCCTGCCGTTCCTCCTCACCGGCCTCACGAGAACCCGGCAGCTCGACGCCCTGGTCCTGGCAACAGCACTCGAAGGCCTTCACCGGCGGCTGTACCTGGAAGGGGTCCGCTTCGAGGGCGTCAGTCAGCGCGCTGTGGAGCGTGCAGCGAGGCAGGCGCGACACGCAGGCGTGGAGGTACTGCTCTCGGAAGGATTCACCGACGAGGACAAGGCGCACGCCGTCTTCAGGGAGACCCTGCGGCACCTCAACCAGATGACCTACCAGGATCGGGTCCGCGAACTGCTCGAACCCGTACGACTCATGGTTCCCGGTCTCTTCGGCCCCGACATGGTGCAGTGGATCGAGATGGTGACGAAGATCCGCGACCATCAGAGCCATCACCTGGCCATCGAGTTCGACGAGCCGTCGACGGCCCTCTACGACGCGGCAGCAGAGAGCAGCCGATGCGCCCTGGTCCTGCGGATCCTCCTCGAGCTCCACCCCGGATACGATTTCCCGTCGCACCTCGTGCGATCGCCCGGATTCTCCTCCGCGCTCGCCGGCATCGACCGGACAGGGCTGTGGCCGGGATTCTCCGCTCTCGCCGAATTCCGCACCTCCGCCCGGGGCACCCGCGGTATGCCGGCCTGAGCGGCGAGGGAAGCAGGGCGCAGGCGAGCACAGGCAGTGACCCGTTCCCCCCGCGTCAGGACCGGGCGGTGCGCGCAGTTCCAGCCGTCGCGGAACTGCCCAGATCACTTCCCGGAAGTGTCTGATGCGCGGCGAGAGCCGTGGTCCACGCCTCGGTCGTAGCAACGGCCGCCCAGTTGGAGTTCAGCAGCGCGAGCAGGGTCGTGTGGACGGTCTTCGCATCAGCGGATCCGGCATCGTTGGCGATGTCGATGGCGCCGGTCGCGTCGGAGAGGACCTCGGTGGAGAGCCCGAGGGCTTCGGCTTCGACAGCTGAGGCGAGGATGCAGTTGTTGGTCATGTACCCGACGAGGGTGACCGTGTCGACGCCGTTCTCCCGCAACCAACCGGCGAGGTCCGTGTCCGCGTAGACGGAGCCGTACTGCTTCACGACGCTCTTCCACGCACCGGTGCGCCGGCCCTCGATCTCGGGGTGCAGGGCGAAGCCGGGTGTGCCGGGGGCGAAGACGGGAGCGCCTTCGCCGGCGGTGTGCTGGATGACCGCGACCGGGATCCCGGCGTCGGCAGCGGCATCGATGGCCGCCGCGATACGCGGCAGGGACTGCTGGTGCGGAGGGTACCGGATCTCGAGGGGACCGGCGAAGTACTGCTGCTGGACATCGACGAGGACGAGGGCGCGGCGAGGGGTGCTCATGGTGGACGTTTCTCCTGGCTCATGGTGGTGCTGGTCTGCGGTCGGTGAAGGACCTGCAGTCCATCCTTCCTCTGGCCGCAGCGCGGAACGAGTGGCACGCATGCCCCGTTACGATGAAATCAGGCCAACAGGGGAGGTGTGCATGCGTATCGCGGTGTACGCGTTCGACGGCGTCACGATGTTCCATCTCGCGGTGCCCCAGCTGGTGTTCGACGAAGTCACGCGCCAGGGCCTCGCCGAGTGGACGACCGTCCTGTTCTCCGACGAGCCCGGCTCGGTCCTCACGGCGGAGGGCTACCGGTTGGCGGGCATCTCCGGACCGGGCGTCGCTGCCGAAGCGGACATCGTGGTGGTCCCTTCCTGGTTCGACGACGGCCGCGGGGTGAGTGAGGTCCTGCGCACGGTGCTGCAGGAATCCCACGGACGGAACGCGCCGGTCCTCGGACTGTGCCTCGGGGCGATCGCGGTGGCGGATGCAGGGCTGCTGTCCGGCCGACGCGCCGTGACGCACTGGCAGGCCTTCGACACACTGGCCGGACGGCATCCGGACATCACCCTCGACCGGGCCGTGCTCTACATCGATCACGGGGACGTCATGACCTCGGCGGGCACGGCATCCGGCCTGGACGCGTGTCTGCATCTCGTACGCGACCGGCTCGGGGCCGATGCAGCCAACCGGGTGGCCCGCACTCTCGTCGTCGCCCCGCACCGTGACGGCGGCCAGGCCCAGTACATCGAGCACCCGGTTCCCCGGAGCCTGACCGGCGATCCGATCGCGGACCTCCTCGAATGGGCCCTGGGGCACCTCCGCGAATCCCTTCCCGTCGACCGGCTCGCACGCCAGGCGCACATGAGTCGCCGCACCTTCGTCCGTGCGTTCCGCACGGCGACCGGCACGACACCGTCGGCCTGGATCCGTTCGCGCCGCCTCGACGCCGCCAGGAGGCTCCTGGAGACGACGGACCTGTCCGTGGACCAGATCGCGGCGACCTGCGGCTTCGGGAACGCCGTCACCCTCCGACAGAACTTCGCGGCCACCTTCTCGACCACCCCGACCGCCTACCGGAGCCACTTCTCGACGCGTCGGCCTGCCGGAGTGCCCGCCGGGGTTCCCGGCGACCGTCCGCGCTGAGGGGCAGCACGACACGGAGTGGAATCCGCGTACGATCCCGCCGACCGGCAGGGTCGTTCGCAGGGGACGGGCACCGAGGGACGGGGGTCAGCGGGTGTCGAGGTCCTCGAAGACGAGGAAGGTCTGGGTGTCGAGCACCCCGGGCATCGACTGCAGCTGGTCGAAGATCACGCGCCGCAACCCGACGTTGTCCTCGGCCCGCACCAGCAGGATCACGTCGAAATCGCCCCCGACCAGGGCGATGTGGTGGATCTCCGGGATGTTCCTGAGGAGGTCCCGGAGCTCGCGCCAGGAGTGCTGCCGCACCTTCAGGGTGACGTAGGCGGACGATCGCAGCCCGGCCTTGGCGGGATCGATGATGGCCGTGAACCGCGTCAGGACGCCGTCCTCGGTCAGCTTCGCGATGCGTGAGTACGCATGCGCCCGTGAGATGTGCACCCGCTCGGCGACGGAGGTGACCGACTGCCGGCCGTCCCTGGTCAGCTCGGCGAGGATCTTCCGATCGACGTCGTCGAGGGGGCCATCCACCACGTGTCCACGCTCCTTCGCGTAATGCAGGTCACATCTATCTATTCGTCCAAAGACTAGACCCTTTCGAGCGGAATGATCCACACTTCGGCGACTTCGTGGATACAAAAGGTGGCTCCTGACCATACTTGACCTACACAGCATCCAGTGCCGGAGCTACCGCCCGGCGCACGGCAGGAGCGCCGCCGCAGCGGCACATGATGGAGGCGGGATGAGTACGGCAACGAATGGTGGCCGCGGCAGCATGCTGGGGGGCGCGTCCGACGGCGGCGCCGCACCGGCAGCCGACAGGGCGCTGCTGCCCTCGGCGGAGCCGGTACAGCTGGTGGACCCCGACGGACAGCACAACCACGACGACAGGTACCCGCTGCCCGACGGTGAGCAGCTGCTCGGCGCCTTCGGGCGCCTCGTCGCCGGCCGCCGTATCAACGACCAGGCGAACGCCCTCGTGCGCCAGGGGCGCATGGCCGTCTACCCCTCCTCCCACGGCCAGGAGGCCTGCCAGGTGGCGGCTGCCGTCGTCCTCGGGAACGAGGACTGGCTGTTCCCCACCTATCGCGACACCGTCGCCGTCATCACGCGGGGGGTGGATCCCCTTCAGGTCCTCACGCTGCTGCGCGGGGACTGGCACGGCGGGTACGATCCGCACGAGCACCGCGTCGCGACGCAGGCGACACCACTCGCCACCCAGCTCCTGCACGCCGTCGGGGTGGCTCACGCGGCGAAGCTGCGCGGCGAGCCCACCGTGGTCCTGGCCATGTGCGGCGACGGCGCCACCAGTGAGGGTGACTTCCACGAGGCCCTCAACTTCGCCGCCGTGTTCCACGTCCCCGTGGTGTTCTTCATCCAGAACAACGAGTTCGCCATCTCCGTGCCGCTCAAGAACCAGACGGTGGCCCCGTCCCTCGCGCACAAGGCCATCGGCTACGGGATGCCGGGGGAGCGCGTGGACGGCAACGATCTCGCCGCCCTGCTCGCGGTGCTCGGAGCAGCCGTCGACCGCGCGCGCGACGGCGGCGGTCCGTCCCTCATCGAGGCCCACACCTACCGCATGCAGGCCCACACCAACGCCGACGACGCCACGCGCTACCGCTCGGCCGACGACGTGGAACGCTGGGTGCCCAGGGATCCGATCCTGCGGATGCGCACCTACCTGCGGGCACTGAACCTGCTCACGGACGAGGGCGAGCGGGCGTTCGCCGACGAGGCCGACGCGATCGCCGCCGCTATCCGCAAGGGACTCAACACGGAGGTAGAGGTGAACCCGGCAGAGCTCTTCGAATACGTGTACACGGAGAAGACATCGCAGCTGCGCGAGCAGGCGGAGCAGTTGCGCGAGGAACTGGCGCGCGACGCGGGAGCGGGCGCGGCACCGGATGCGCCCGCCGACGGCGCCGGTGACGAGGGGGACCAGCCATGACGCAGACCACCGAGGCTCCCATCGCGGACCGCGCGGACCGAGCCGGATCCACCCCCGCACCGCGGGCCGGGGCCACCTCGACCTTCGCCAAGGCCCTCAACGCCGCACTCGCGGACGCCATGGAGGCGGATCCGGCCGTGCTGATGTTCGGCGAGGACGTGGGCACCCTCGGCGGGGTCTTCCGCATCACCGACGGACTGACGGCGAGATTCGGGGAGGAACGCTGCTTCGACACGCCGCTCGCCGAGGCGGGCATCATGGGAATGGCCGTGGGCATGGCGATGAACGGCATGAAGCCGGTCGTCGAGATGCAGTTCGACGCGTTCGCCTACCCGGCCTTCGAGCAGGTGGTCAGCCACGTCGCGAAGATGCCGAACCGCACCCGCGGGAAGGTGCGCCTGCCCATCGTCATCCGGATCCCCTACGCCGGCGGAATCGGCGGCGTCGAGCACCACTGCGACTCCTCCGAGGCCTACTACGCCCATACGCCCGGGCTCACGGTACTGGCTCCGGCGACCGTGCGCGACGCCTACTTCATGCTGCGCGAGGCCATCGCGTCCCCGGACCCGGTGGTGTTCCTCGAGCCGAAGAAGCTGTACTGGTCCAAGGAGGAGGTGGACCTCGCCGAACTCCGCCGGACGTTCGACGAGGGGGAGGCACCCCGGCGCATCGGCCGCGCCGTCGTCGCCCGCCAGGGCACCGATGCGACGCTCATCAGCTACGGACCGTCCGTGCCGACGGCCCTCGGCGCCGCCGCGGCCGCCGCCGAGGAAGGGCGGTCGATCGAGGTCATCGACCTCCGCTCGATCGTCCCGTTCGACGACGAGACGGTCTGCGAGAGCGTCCGCCGCACCGGACGCGCCGTCGTCGTGGCGGAGGCCCCGGGCTTCGCGTCCGTGGCCTCCGAGATCGTGGCGCGGGTCCAGGAACGCTGCTTCCACTCGCTCGCGGCACCCGTGCTGCGGGTCACGGGTTTCGACATCCCGTATCCCTCGCCGAAACTCGAGCACTTCTACCTGCCGAGCGTCGACCGCATCCTCGACGCCGTGGACGACCTGCAGTGGGAGGACTGACATGAGCGCTCCGACCGTCAGCGCAACTCCTCGTCTTCGCCCTCCCCGACCTCGGGGAGGGCCTGACCGAGGCGGAGCTG